>JAFUOK010000002.1 GCA_017481925.1 Alistipes sp. | reverse complement strand
GAAACTCCTTCTAAAAGGTAGACGGATATAAAGAAACACATAACATCTGCAAATGAGAGGAACAAAGCCCATTTTAAAAGAGTGTAAAGCCACTGCTATGACAGACCTATTAAATTTGGTGATAAAGCCAGTTTAGTTTACTCCTATTCTATATATATATTGGACTAAACTAAACCACTAAATTTAATAGCAATTGCATGTGCAATTTCACCTCCAATTAAAGGCAATTTTACCATGCAACGAAATGCAAATATGCTAAAAATTCTAAAAAAGTGCGTTTTTGCAGATTTTATGGGTTTCTTTGCAAAAAAGCAGTCCCCTGTCTGTCCCCCCGAATAAACTTTTGTCCTTCGGGAGAATTTTGCAACATACTGATTACTAATTGGTTAAATTTACCATTTTACATTTTGTGTGGGGAAATAAACGTTCTGCATCGGGGACAAATCTCCGCTCCTTACTCCTTATTCGCGATCTTCTTCTCGTAGGTGTCGGTGATTAGAGTGAGGGCTCCGTCGCCCGTAACGTTGCAAGCGGTGCCGAAACTATCTTGCAGAGCGAAGATAGTCAGAAGCAGTGCGGTGCCCGTCTCATCAAAATGCAATACCGAGATTATCAACCCCAATGACGCCAGCACCGTACCTCCGGGGACGCCGGGTGCACCAATAGCAAATAGACCCAACATCAAGATAAACAGAACCAACGTAAACAGACTCGGCATTGAGCCATAGAGCAGTTGCGAAACAGTCATCACAAAGACCGTCTCCGTCAGTATTGAGCCGCATAGGTGTATATTCGCAAAGAGTGGGATGGTCACGTCGCTAATCTCCTTCCGCAACACGGCACTCTTATGGGCGCAATTCAACGCAACACCCAGCGTTGCCGCCGAGGACATCGTACCCAACGCCGTAAGATAGGCCGGCCCGTAGTATTTCAGCACCTGCCAACCGTTTTTACGAGAGTATATCGATGCAATGCCATAGAGCAATGCTAACCATATATAGTGGCAGGCGATAACCACCAGCAGAATAGAAAGGAACACGGGCAACTGCTTGGTCACAGCGCCCTGATAACTCAGGATGCAGAAGTTTGCAAAGATAAAAACAGGAAGCACAGGCAGCAATACCCGCCGAACTAACTCGAGCACCATACGCTGGAAGGTGTCGAGCAATCGGGTAAATTCATCCGACCTCACCCACGCCGTAGCCAAGCCGAGCATCACCGCCAGCACCAATGCCGTCATCACATTCATCACCGGAGGAATGTCGATTTGCAAGATGTTTTCAGGCAACTCCTTCAACGCGTTGGCATCTGAAGCGATATTCAGATGAGGGATTACCCCATAACCTACCGCAGCACCAAAGAGCGAAGCTCCGACAGATGAGAGGTAGGCAATACCGAAAGCAAACAGCAACATCTTCGAGGCATTACTACGCAGATGCGCTATCGAGGGAGCAATAAAGCCCAGGATAATCAGCGGCACCAAGAAGAAGATAACCTGCCCGCTTATATGTTTAAGGCTCACGATTGCGGCCAACACGCCCCCATCAACATACACACCTACGGCTATGCCGAGCGCTACGGCAATGAGGAGTTGTACTATGGTGTTCTTCAAAAACTTTTTCATCTTCCATTTAAGTCTATTACTACAAATATAACACTTTATTGGGGATATACTTGCAAAATAGAATCCATAAAAAATATTTTCACTGACGGGATATATCATTTTTTTCGTAAATTGCGTTAATTATTTATACTACCCATTACAACAACACATATACAATGAAAGTATTACTCCTAAACGGAAGTCCCCACAAGCAGGGCAACACCGCCATAGCACTTGAAGAGGTGGCTCGACAATTAGCCACAGAGGACATAGATAGCGAAATCGTATGGATAGGCAACAAGCCCGTAAGAGGTTGCACGGCATGCCGACAGTGCCTTACAAAGGGATTGGGGCGTTGCGTCTTCGATGATGACATCTGCAATAGCATATCTGCAAGGTTCAAGGATGTGGATGCTATCATCATCGGCTCACCCGTATATTACGGACAGCCTAACGGTGCTCTGCTCGCTATCGTACAGCGCGCCTTCTACTCCAACAGTGCCAACATCGCAGGCAAGCCTGCCGCCGCCATTGCCGTATGTCGTCGTGGTGGTGCTACGGCTACCTTCGAGGCTCTGAATATGCCATTCCAAATGCTTAATATGCCCGTTGTGACCTCACAATATTGGAACATAGTCTATGGTCATAGCGTAGGTCAGGCGTCGCTTGACATTGAGGGAATGCAGACAATGCGTACCCTTGCCCGTAATATGGCTTGGCTGCTCAAGTGCACCAACGGCAAGCCAGCACCCGGACGTGCAGCAGAGGAGCCGTGGGAGTGTATGAATTTTATTAGATAAAGAGATATGAAGATTCTAATCATAGGCCCGGGTGCGGGTGATTCGTTCTATTGTGGCAACTGCTTTCGCGACTCGTTGCAGGCCTCGGCGCTTATCCGTGCCGGCCACGACGTGACCATAATGCCGCTATATCTGCCCATGCACCACGCCACCGAGGGTGTGCCTATATTCTTCCCTGCGGTGTCGTACTACATCGAGCAGGCGATGTTCCGCAAGGGCAACATGCCGCAATGGATAAATAAACTGGCCTCATCAAAGGTCTTTATGAATATCGCCGCCTCGATGTCGGGCTCTACGTCGGCCGAGGGTATGGAGGGGATGACCATGTCGATGATCACGGGCGACGACGGAGCATTCAAACGCAACGTGGCAGATATGATCGAGTGGATTCGGAAGGATGGTGTGCCCGACGTCGTGCATCTCTCCTCTTCGCTTCTTATCGGCATAGCCTCGCCACTTAAGGAGGAGTTGGGCGTACCCGTAGTATGTTCATTGCAGGATGAGGAGGTGTGGATCGATTCGCTAAAGGATAAGTGGTCCGACATAGCATGGGATGCTATCATCGCCAACTCGGCGGGTGTGGATGCCTTTGTCACCACGAGCAACTACTACAAAGCGCTCATTGATACAAAAATGCCTTCGCTTGCGCCAAAGGTCATTTATCCGGGTATCAATATCGACAAGTATTACAACGACACTCTGCCCGACTGCCCCACCATCGGTTTCTTCTACCGCATGAACGACCACGACGGACTGGACACCCTTGCCGAGGCTTTCGTAATGCTGAAAAAGCGTGGCACGATACCGAATCTCAAGCTACGCATCGGCGGTGGTAACACCGACTCGGACAAGAAGTTTTTGTCACACGTAAACGACATTCTGCGACCCTATATCGACGACGTAATCTTTGAGCAGGATTACTCGCCCGCCCTTCACCACCGATTCTACCGCGAGGTGTCGCTCATCAGCGTGCCGCTACGCTTTGACGAGGGCGTAGGAATATATATCTGCGAGGCATACGCCACCTCTCGCCCCGTAGTGGAACCGCGCCGAGGCTCCTTCCCCGAGATTGTGGGCGATGCGGGCGTGCTATACGATGATGAGAGTGCCACAGGGCTGGCCACGGCATTGGAGAAGGTACTCGCCGACAAGACACTCTACGACAGCCTGCGCGAGAAGGCCAAAGCAATGGCCCGAGAGAGGTATTCTGACAGGCTTTGTGCCGATAAGCTGATAGAGTTGTACTCTGGCATCATAGCACAATAAGAAAAGTCCATCTAACTCACTCGTTAGATGGACTTTTCGTTTATATTAGTCAAAACTTCTACTTGATACCCAACTTTGCCTTGATAGCCTTGGGGATAGAGTTCTTATGAACCATAACCGATACGGTCTTTGCCTTCATATACTCCTCCGAGAAGTAGTGGTAGCCCGTGCCATTACGCTGTGTACCCCAAGAGTTCTTGATCTTGTAGTACTTCACGCCATCCTGATCCTTGGCAATACCTACCAGGTGCTCGAGGTGGTCATCCGTAGTGGTGAAGCTCTCAAAGCCCTTCTGGCGACTCTCCTGCGTTACGGGCTTCTCAACAGCCTTCGCCGTGAGGGTCTGTGCCTTGCGGAGATCCTCGTCGGTATTTACCGCTACGTAGTGCTGGAAAGCATAGCCTGACTCGCTCACGTCGCCGTCCCACGCTACGGTGTAGCCTGTATTTACGGCATTGTCGATAACCTGCATAAGCTCATTCAGAGGCAGGTTATACATCATAGCGTGATCCCAGTTATCGGGAATCTCCAGGGGAACCAACTCGTAGAAGGGGTGGTGAGTAAACGATGTAAGCTCCACATAGTCATCAGCATTCAAGCCAAGACTCTCGGCAAAGCTCGCGGCGTTGTACTCCTTGCCCTTATAGGTAAATGTTGCAGGAACCTCACCAAGGTAAGCATCCATCACACCATTCACGATCTCGGGCTTCAGCGGTGACTTCATCTCCACGGCAGCATCGCTGACTGCCTTCACCCACTTTGCCAACTCGCCGTGGTTATGGGTTGCTGAATCGTAGTTGATACCATCGTACACCTCCTCGGGCATAAGACCAACGTTGTCCATAACCCAGGTAACCATATGCGCAATACTACCCTGGCTCACGTTACCGCGACCACGACGCATATAGTTGTCGTTCATACGACGGATGTAGTTATTGCGAACGATGAACATCTCCGAGAGGTCGTACTCGCCCTTGCCCATACGCAACAGCTCCGACTCAAGGAACGACACGGTAGCAAAGCACCAGCAAGTACCCGTGCTTGCCTGATTCTTCACGGGAGTAGCGGCATTGACCTTTACATCCGTGAACTCATACTTGTACTGCGCAGAAGCACCCACGCAAGCACAAAGCAGAGCGGCCGTTAACAATATCTTCTTCATAGTAGTGTTCTATTTTCAGATTACAAACCCAACTTCTTGCGGATAGGAGCGGGGATAGCGTTCTTGTTTACAACGATGTTCATGGTCTTGTACTGAACGAAAGCCTCTGATACGTACCAGATACCCTTGTACTTACCGGTCTCGCCCCAAGAGTTCTTAACCATATAGTACTTCGTACCGTTCTGATCCTTGGCAATACCGTAGATGTGCATACCGTGGTCATCGGTAGTGGTCTTGTTGTCATAACCTGCCTGACGCAACTCCTGAGTGATCTTAAGCTCCTTGCCGGGGGCGTTGGTGTTGTTCAGGATAGCATTCTGCTCCTCGGGTGAGCGGCCGATCCAACGAGCCTCGTCAGAACCTGCCTCCTGACGGTTACCCTCAACGTCGGGAACGATACCCAGACCCTGACGGTTGAAGCCAGCCTCGCTAACGTCTGATGCCCAAGCTACGGTGTAACCGTTCTCGATAGCGTAGTCGAAGATCTGCATCATCTCCTCCAAAGGAAGGTTGTATGAGAGATCCCAGCGCCAGTTGTCGGGAACCTCGATAGCGAACTGTGAGTAGAAGGGGTGGTGAGTGAACGAGGTGATTGAAACATAGTCATCAGCGTTCAGCTTCAAATAATCCTTTGCAAATGACTGGGGAGTGTACTGCTTGCCAGCGTAGGTGAAGGTCTCGGGAATCTCGCCGAGGTACGCCTCCAAAATACCCTCCAGACCCTTGTGCCATGCGGTTGAGAGGTTGCGGTTGGGCTTGGTCTTGATAGCGTTAACGTAAGCCTTCATCGCTGCCTCCATCTCGCCATGCTTATTCAAAGGCTCGCCATAGTTCAAACCCTCCAACTCAGCCTGGGGCAACATACCGTAGTGCTTCAGGGTGTAGATTACATCACCGAATGAGCTACCCTGTGCGAAGTTAAGGAAGCCGTCCAAACGGATGAACTTGTCAGCCTTGTCAGAGTAGCCGTGCCATACGGGGAACATCTCAGCCAAATCAATATCCTTGGGAGCACCCTTCTTGATAGCCTCACTCTCGAGGAAAGAGATTGAAGAGTAAGACCAGCAGGTACCTGAGCTTGCCTGATTCTTAATTGAGGTGATGGGGTTCTCCTTCACTACCGTGAACTTGTAACCATCCTCTGCGGGCTGTGCCGATGCAGAGAAAGCAGTGGTTGCTACGAGCAACGCTGCCAAAAGAGTTTTTTTCATCATAATTGTTTGTTATTTGGTTAGTTTAATTACTCTCAATTTTGGCACATGGGGCACGCACCCCGCACATTTGCACCAATTTAGCACACAAATATAAATAATTCTTTTTCAAAAAGCGAATTTTTCCCCACATTTCTATCTACGCCTGCAACTTGCGACAAATATCACGCATAGTGCTCGGATAAAATTTAGCACAATATATGGTAGAAAATAGGACGATTTTTGTATATTTGTGTAAATTTGGTTGATTATGACAAAACAGATATACCTTGCTGGCGGTTGCTTTTGGGGCACGCAGCACTTTCTAAAGCAGATACGAGGCATACTCTCTACGGCGGCGGGCTATGCCAATGGCAATACAGAAAACCCCACCTACAAGGAGGTATATACCGACCTTACGGGCTATGCCGAGACCGTGAGCGTGGAGTACGATGCGGATGTAATCTCGCTATCGAAAATTCTCGATCTCTACTTCCTTACCATCGACCCTACGGCGCTCAACCATCAGGGCGAGGACTTCGGCACACGCTATCGCACGGGTATTTACTACACCTCGGAGGAGGACCTGCCCACGATTCGTGAGGTGATGGAGCGCGAGGCGGCAAAATATGATGCGCCATTGGCCGTTGAGGTAGAACCGCTGAAAAACTTCTACCCTGCCGAGGAGTATCATCAGGACTATTTGGACAAGAACCCCACGGGCTACTGCCATATACCCATTGCACTGATGGAGCAGGCCCGCAAAGCAAACGAGTAGAATCAATTAAAACAACCATACATTATGAGCAAAGATTTGGAATTAAACCCTAACAAACTTGTTGCCTATTTAGGCAAGCCGACGGCCGAGTTCACCAAGGCCGACATCGTACGTTACATCACCGAGAACGGCATCCGCATGGTCAATTTCATGTATCCTGCGGGCGATGGACGCTTAAAGACGCTGAATTTTGTAATCAACAACGCCGCATATCTCGATGCCATACTAACCTGTGGCGAGCGTGTCGATGGTTCGAGCCTCTTCCCATTCATTGAGGCCGGCAGTAGCGACCTCTACGTTCTGCCCCGTTTCTCGACCGCATTCCTCGACCCCTTTGCCGAGATTCCTACGCTGGCGATGCTCTGCTCATACTTCAATAAGGATGGCTTCCCGCTTGAGAGTTCGCCCGAGAATACACTCCGCAAGGCGTGCAAGGCCTTTAATGAGGTCACAGGCATGGAGTTCGAGGCTATGGGCGAGCTGGAGTACTATGTTATGGCTCCCGATGCAGGCTTCTTCCCCGCAACCGACCAGAAGGGTTATCACGAATCGGCACCCTACGCCAAGTTCAACGAGTTCCGCACACAGTGCATGGCCTACATCGCACAGGCAGGTGGTCAGATCAAGTACGGCCACTCGGAGGTAGGTAACTTCACGCTCGATGGCGTGACGTACGAGCAGAACGAGATTGAGTTCCTGCCCGTGAAGGCTACCGAGGCGGCCGATCAGTTGATGATTGCAAAGTGGATCATCCGCAACCTTGCCTACGAATACAACTACGACATCACCTTTGCCCCGAAGATCACCGCAGGTAAGGCTGGTTCGGGTCTGCACGTACATATGCGCATCACGAAGGATGGCAAGAATCAGATGCTCGACGGTGGCGTGCTTTCGGCAACGGCTCGCAAGGCCATTGCAGGTATGATGGAGTTAGCTCCCTCGATTACCGCCTTTGGCAATACCAACCCCACCTCATACTTCCGTCTTGTACCACATCAGGAGGCTCCGACAAATATCTGCTGGGGCGACCGCAACCGCTCGGTATTGGTGCGCGTGCCACTGGGCTGGGCTGCCAAGAGCGATATGTGCCGCTTGGCCAACCCTCTGGAGGCCGAGAGCAACTACGACACCTCGCAGAAGCAGACCGTGGAGATGCGTTCTCCCGACGGCTCGGCTGATATATATCAGCTCATCGCAGGCCTTGCCGTAGCGTGCCGTCACGGCTTCGAGATGGACAATGCGCTGGAGGTTGCCGAGCGCACCTACGTAAATGTAAATATCCACCAGAAGGAGAACGAGCATAAGTTAAAGGACCTGGCACAGTTGCCCGACAGTTGTGCCGCCTCGGCCGACTGCCTGGAGCGTCAGCGCGAGATATTCGAGCAGCACAACGTCTTCAGCGCAGCAATGATTGATGGCATCATCAAGCGTCTGCGCTCGTATGGCGACAGCACGCTGCGTGAGGAGATTGGCACAGACCAGCAGGCTATGCTCGCGCTGGTACAGCGCTACTTCCACTGCGGATAACCCCCACCCATACAACAGAATAGGCTGCTCCTTTCGGGGCAGCCTATTTTCATTTATCTATTTGTCTGAAATTGTATAATATGAGGGTTTTCAAGGCTTGCGAAGTCCGAGAAACCGCAGTTTACTTAAGCGTAAATGAGGATTTCGAGGGCGAGCGTAACGCAGAAAACACCATAGTAGACAATTTCTACCAGCCCAGATCCTTCATCGTACGCGGTGCGGGAGTCTTGGGCAACGGCTTGCGGTTCTTGATCTGCTCAAGAGCCACCTCGATAGCCTTGTTAAGCTGCTCATCCTCGCCAGCGAACTCCTTGATAGGATTGTTGTCGATCAAAATATCTGGATCAACACCGTGGTTCTCCACGATCCACTCGCCTGTCTTGGCGTCGTAGTTGGTGAAGAAGGGTACACGGACATCCGTACCGTCGATATAGGGCAGTGAGCCACTGATACCTACAATACCACCCCACGTGCGAGTACCTACCACCGTCCCCAGGTCGTTAGCCTTGAAGCTCCACGGGAAGAGGTCGCCATCCGATGCCGAATACTTGTCAATCAGGAGCACCTTCGGGCCGTGGTGTGTAGCGTCGGGGATAGTACCATTACGCTCCTGGCCACGATACATCGTCATACGATAAGCCTGACGCAACAGACGCTCGATAATCATCGGCGACACGTTACCACCACCGTTAGCACGGTCGTCGATAATCAACGCCTCCTTATCCAACTGCGGGTAGAAGTAACGGGCAAACTCATTCAGACCCTCGGCACTCATATCGGGGATATAGATGTAACCCACCTTGCCATTGGTAGCCTCCGATACCTTGCGGATGTTCTCCTGCACCCAATTGTAGTGGTAGAGAGGATACTCGTTAGCGATGGGGCTTACAACAACCTTGCGTGCACCCGCAGCCGAGGCGGTGCTGTTAATGCTGAGTTCGGTCAAGACATTAGCCTTGCCTACGAGCAACTTATAGATATTCTTCACGCTCGATGTAGGCACGCCGTCAATGGCTACGATATAGTCGCCCTCCTTAACGCCTACGCCGGGCTCTGCCAACGGCGAGCGCAGGGTCTGGCTATATACGCCTCCGGGCAGAATCTTCTCGATACGGAAGAAACCGCTCTTATCGCGCTTGAGTTCGGCACCCAGCAGACCCATAGGAATACGCTCCAGGGCGGGTACCTCACCAGGATTAACGTATGCGTGACCACAACCTACCTCCGAGATCATCTCGCCGATGATATAGTTAAGGTCAAGACGGGTCTTGGCGTAGGGAACCAACACCTCATACTTCTTCTTGATAGCCTTCCAGTCCAGGCCGTGCATATTCTCCAGATAGAAACCATCGCGGAAAGCGCGCCATACCTCATCGTAGATCTGTGCCCACTCCTCCATATAATCGACATGGGCAACCATATCCTTCGTGCTTACGGCATCCTTCAGGTTAGCCTTCGCTGCGGGGAAATCGGCAACAAAGAGCTGACGACCCTTGGTGAAGAGAGCCTTCTTGCTGCCAGCCGTAAGGGTGAATGAAGCACCCTCGGCTACGGTCTCCTCCTTCTGTGTCTTCAGGTCAAAAGCCTTTGTGCCACCTGCGGCAGAGTAGTAAACCTTCTTACCATCAGAGTAGAAGTTGCGGTACGATCCAGCCGCCAACGGCAACTTGATAATACGTCCGGGCAGGTTCTCTGTATCAATCTTTACTACTACCTCACCCTCCTGCTTGGGGCTCTCTACGGCACCATCGGTCGGGAGCAGCGGCGAAGGGGTATCCTCCGAGAGCATTGCCATATATACGCCATTCATACGAGTATAGACGTGGTTCCACTCGGTCTGGCTATATGTAGAGTTAAAGTCGCGAGCCGAGGTGAAGATCAAATACTTACCATCGGTGCTGAATACGGGAGCCGACGATGAGTACCACTGCTCCGTTACGGGGTACTCCTTCTTCGATGCGATGTTATATACATACACCACGCTCATATCATTATCGGCGCTCTTGGTGTAGGTGAGCCACTTGCTATCGGGCGAGTAAGCCACACCCGAGGGCTCGCCATTGGGGTTCTGCATAACGGTCTGCTTGCTCTTCGATGCCACATCAACGGCTACCAGACGGTTCTTGCGGTCAGTGTAGAGCAGAGTCTTTGAGTCGGGACTCCAGATCACCTGACGAATGTAGGTATCGCTACCCTTTGTAAGCTGCTGGGGCTCGCCATCCTCGCCCTGCAACCACACCTCGGTCTCACCCGTGCGATCGCTGATATATGCGATCCACTTGCCATCGGGGCTCCACTTTGCGCCACGCTCATTAGCACCCGACGTGCGGGTGATATTGCGTGTTACACCCTTCTCTACGGGTACGTTGAAGACCTCGCCACGTGCCGTTACGGCTACACGCTTGCCATCGGGCGAAAGTGATGCTGCGGTCATCTTATCGGCCACATTCTTCATCTCCACGCGAGCATAGCGATTCTCGCCATTGAGTGTAACGGTAATCTTCTCGGCCTTGCGGGTGCGGGGGTCGAACTTGAAGATATAACCGCCCTGCTCATATACGATCACCTCACCATTGGTCGAAGGGAATTTGATATCGTAGTCAGTGTAGTTGGTAACCTTCTCTGTCTTCTTTGTAGAGGTGTTATAGACAAAGAGGTTCATCGTGCGGTCACGGTCGCTGATAAAGAAGATCTCCTCGCCGATCCACATCGGGAAGATATCCTGCGACACGTTATTTGTAACGTTCTCAACCTTCTTCGATGCGGGATCATAGACCCATACATCATCGGCCATACCACCCTTATAATACTTCCATGTGCGGAACTCACGCATCACACGGTTGTAGGCCAACTTCTTGCCATCGGGCGAGTAAGAGCAGAAACCACCCTCGGGCAGAGGCAACTGCTCGGGCATATCACCCTCCTTAGATACAGACCACAACTTACCGCTGAAGCCGTCGCTGATACGGTTGCGGTAGAGGATACTCTTTCCGTCACGTGTCCACGTCATCACAATGTTGTTGGGGCCCATACGATCGCCTATATCGTCACGGCTGTTCGTAGCCGTGTAGGTCAAACGCTCGGGCTCTCCACCCGTCCTGGGCATAAGATATACCTCCGTATTGCCATCATACTGCGCCGTGAAGGCGATCTGCTCTCCATCGGGTGAGAAGCGTGCAAACATCTCCGTACCCACGTGCGAGGTCAGGCGTGTAGCCTCACCACCCGTGATGGGGACACGGTAGAGGTCTCCGGCATAGGTAAAGACCACATCGCGGCCATTGGTTGCCGGGAAACGCAGCAGGCGAGCCTCCTCGGCCTCGGCTGCCACAGCACCACCCGCAAAGAGCAGTGCAAGAAGTAACTTTTTCATAATATTGTTGTTTGGTTAATAAGTCTATTTCCACAGGTTGGGCAGAAACTGGAAGTACAACAGATGACGCCACGTCATAAAGTCGTGCGCGCTGAAACCTCCTATGTAGTAGTCGTGCTTAACGCCCAGCTCCTCCAGCTGCTTGTGCAGCAGCGTGTGACGAGCCGTATCGTTGGTCTCATAAACGCCTGCACCGATAAAGATATAGTCAAACTTTGCATCGTTCAGAGCCTTGGCATTGCGACCCATAGCCACATCGTCCTTGCCGAAAGCCTTCTCGTCGGCAGCGGTCAGAGCGGCGCTCAGGATACCGAGCGAACCGAAGAGTTCGGGGTTGCGGAAACCGATAAACTGCGTATGACGGCCACCCATCGAAAGACCTGCCAAGGCACGTCCCTTGCGCTCTGCCACGGTGCTATAGTGCGAATCCACCCAGGGAATCACACACTCCTTATACTCGCGCTCCATCATCTTGAACGAGAGTTCGCTGTGGTTGGGTGTTGAGCGGTGGACGATCTGGTTGTTTACCATCGCCACGATTGTAGGCTCGATCTTACCCTCGGCAATCAGATTATCCATAATCCAATTCACCTGACCATACTTATACCACGAGTCGGTAGCCTCGCCCGAGCCACCCATAAGGTAGAGTACGGGATACTTTTTCGCAGGATCATACTGTGGAGGAGTATATACCACGATTGTTCGCAGACCACCCGTAACCGTAGAGTTATAGTAGCTTGTCGTCACCGAGCCGTGCTCAACATTGGGGTTGGGATCGTAGTATGCAGGGCCGTCGCCGTGAACATAGAGCATACTCGATGCGGGCATCGTACCGTGGTTGTGCAACGTATTGGCGGGATCGACAATACCCAGACCATCGACATTGAACGTATAGGTATATACATCGGGGGTGAACGGGCCTGCCGTTACTGACCATACACCCTTGTCATCCTTGCTCATCTCGGCACTCTTGGCCTCCATACCTCCGGTAAACATCGTGCCTCGCACCACCACCTTCTCGGCATTGGGCGCATAGAGACGGAACGTTACGGTGTGGTTATCGTGCACCTCAGGCGAGATTACACGCGCACCCATCGGAGCCAGACCTTCGGTATTTGCTTGCGGATTGTAGGTCTCATTCACCCACGACTGCTGCGCCGATGCCGTCATAGCCACGGCCATCAACGCCAACAGAGAAAAAAATCGTTTCATAGTTATAAATTTTATAGGTTCCTTTACTTTTATCCTAAGTGATTGCATCTCACAAGGACAAAGATAGAAAAAAAATGATTACTGACATCTTTCGCAGTGCCAATTTTCGCACTGCAGAGACCATAAGGTTAATAATTTTCAGTACGAAGCTCGATTTTCAATTTTAATTTCCTATATTTGCCCCAAAGACCAAAATTTGAATAACAATATGAAGATTACCAAACACATTCTTATGGCAGCAGTTGCTATTGCCGCCTGCAGTTGCGGCAGTCAGAAGTCTGACAACCCGCTTTTCAACGAGTTCACCGCTCCGTTCGGTATTGCGCCCTTCTCGGAGATTACAATCGACCACTATCGCGAGGGTATGCTTCGTGGTATGGAGGAGCAGAAGGCCGAGATCGAGGCTATCATCAACAACCCCGAGGCACCCACATACGCCAACACCATCGCAGCACTGGATCAGTGCGGTGCTCTGTTGCGTAAGGTTCGTGGTACGTTCAGCCCCCTGTCAAGCAGTAACTCTAACGATGAGATTCGCGCCCTGCAGCGTGAGATCTCTCCCCTCTCGTCGGCTCACAGCGACGACATCAACCTCAACGCCGATCTCTTCGCCCGCGTGAAGGCTGTTTACGATCAGAAGGATCAGCTTACCCTCACGGCCGAGGAGAAGACCGTATTGGAGAACACCTACAAGCGTTTTGTAAATAGCGGTGCTGAGCTCAGCGACGCCGACAAGGAGAAGTTGCGCGCCCTGAATCAGGAGATCTCGATGTTGCAGCTTACCTTCTCGCAGAACCTGCAGCACGAGACCAACAACACATTCGTTGTGGCTAACTCACTCGAGGAGCTGAAGGGTCTGCCCCAGGCAAACATCGACGCTGCGGCAAAGATGGCCGCCGACAATGGTCAGCCGGGCAAGTGGATGTTCAACATGCAGCGCCCGAGCTGCAACCCCGTTCTGCAGTATTGCGAGAACCGCGAGTTGCGCGAGAAGGTTTATAAGGCTTACTACAACCGTGGTAACCAGGACAACGAGTACGACAACAAGGCTATCTCAGCCAAGTTGGTTGCTCTGCGTCTGGAGAAGGCCAAGTTGATGGGCTATAACAACTATGCCGAGATGGCTCTGGAGGATCGTATGGCAAAGACTCCCGAGGCTGTATATAACCTTTTGGATCAGGTATGGGAGCCCGCCGTGAAGAAGGCTAAGGAGGAGATTGCCGACATCCGTGCCGAGATTCGCAAGGAGGGCAAGTCGTTTGAGCCCGAGGGCTGGGACTACATGTACTACCAGGACAAGGCCAAGAAGGCAAAGTATGCCGTTGACGAGCAGGAGATTCGTTCTTATCTCGAGATCAACAACGTTATGCAGGGTATCTTCTACGTTGCCAACAAGTTGTACGGACTCACATTCAAGGAGATCACCTCGGAGGTTCCCTCATACGAGCCCACTGCAAAGGCATTTGAGGTTATCGACCGCGATGGCAAGACCATCTCTATCTTCTATAGCGACTACTATCCCCGCGACGGCAAGAACGCTGGCGCATGGTGTACATCGTTCCGTGGTCAGAGCTACGACGGCGAAGAGCGTGTTATTCCTATCGTTGTAAACTGCTGCAATATGACTGCACCTTCGGGTGATGTTCCCGCATTGCAGAGCATTGACAACGTGGAGACCATGTTCCACGAGTTTGGCCACGCACTGCATAGCTTCGTACGCGACGTGCGCTACAACGGTGCATCGGGCGTAGAGCGTGACTTTGTGGAGTTGCCCTCACAGATCAACGAGCACTGGGCATTTGAGCCTGAGGTATTGGCCGTATATGCAAAGCACTACCAGACAGGCGAGATCATCCCTATGGAGTTGGTTGAGAAGATTCAGGAGAGTGCCAAGTATGGTCAGGGCTTCGCTACGGTTGAGTACGTTGCCGCATCGTTGAGCGATATGGATCTGCACGTTTTGACCGAGGTTCCCGCCGACCTTAACGTTATGGACTTCGAGGCCGAGAAACTGGCCGAGCGTGGTATCCCCTCTCAGATTCTGCCCCGTTACCGTATGACCAACTTCTCTCACACGATGGGTGGTGGTTATACCGCAGGTTACTATAGCTATATGTGGGCTGAGGTGCTCGACGCTGACGCTTTCGACGCATTTGCCGAGACGGGCGACATCTTCAACCAGGAGGTTGCTGCCAAGTTCCGCAAGTATGTTCTTGAGCCGGGTGGTATCGACGACGGTATGACTATGTACAAGAACTTCCGCGGTCGTGAGCCTCAGATCGACGCTCTGCTCCGCAACCGTGGTTTGTAATAATAGTTTAACGCTTAAAACCCTATGAGAATGAAACGTTTATCATTTACTTTTCTTGCGAGCCTCTGCCTGGCACTTATCTCGTGCCAAAGCGCCACAACGTATGAGGTTGTAGCACTCAGAGACAACGCACAGCCCCGCACTATGGGCGCTGCACTCTTTGCCGACACCGCCCCCGAGGGCCTGATAGCCTCGCTGGGACTGGAGGAGGGTATCCCCTCATCGACTTGTGCTTTTATGATTAAAGCAGATGACAAGCACATTCTCTTCGATGCGGGTAACGGCACCGACGACTCGCAGTTATTACCCGTAATGAATGCCAACGGCGTGCAGGCTGCCGACATCGACTATATTATGATTACGCATATGCACGGCGACCATATCGGTGGCATGACCAAGGATGGCAAGGCCGTATTCGAGAATGCTACGCTCTACATCCCCAAGGCTGAGTATGACGGCTGGATGGCTATGGGCGAGGAGCGTTCGGCGCAGATGCGTGCCATGATCGAGGCTTATGGGCAGAAGGTTGTAATCTTCGACGAGCAGGCAACACTACCCTGCGGCATTGAGGCCGTAGCAGCTCCCGGACATACACCCGGACATACGCTCTACCGTGCGGGCAAAACCCTGATCGTAGGCGACATTATGCACGGCGTGGCGTTGCAGCTGGAGCACCCCGAGGTGTGCGCCCGCTTCGATATGGATCACGCGCAGGCTATCGCTTCGCGTAAAAAGGTTATCGAGATGGCAAAGTCGGAGGGTCTCACACTCTACGGCATGCACTTCCCCGAGCCACACTCGTTGGAGTTTTAAGATGCTTTTCAAATAGAAAATCCCGCTCACGAGAGCGGGATTTTTTTATTCTACGACAAAGTATTTTGCGTGTTGTGAGGCGAGATATAATCCACATACGGATGCCTGTGGCCACATAGCACCATTTTCCGTAAGGGTGATTCCTATCTTCTCCACATCGAGCAGTTCTGCCAACGGGAATATAGTCCGCTGATCGGGCAGTGAAGGATAACCAACGGCAGGTCGTATGCCCCGATATGATGACTGGAACATCTCCTTTGTGGACAACCGCTCCTGCGTGGCATAGCCCCACAAATCGCGCCGTACCCGTTCGTGCAGCCACTCCGAAGCCGCCTCGACCAATCTGTCACCTACGCTCTGCATAACGAGCGAGGCATACTCCTCACCCTGCTCCTTCAAGACCGATAACCGCTCGGCAAAGGTTTTGCCCACAGTCACGGCAAATGCTCCCACGTAATCACCCTCGGGTGCTACGAAATCGCATAGTGCAAGGCTCTCGCCCTCGGCATTGGGCCGCCGCTGGCGAGGAGTATGTATCACGGTCTGATGCTCTACAGCGCAACATTTACACCCTGCGGGGTGCGACAGCACTATACTATGCTCCGTACCCGTAGCCGAGAAGAATCCCACACGTGCAAGCAACTTATCGTGCAAGCTATCGAGCAAGGCTTCAGCCTCCTGACGAATCTTCTCCGCCTCCGTGCTATCGGGTCGCACACGCCAGAGGTTATAGAAATGTATCCAATTAATATAGGGTCGTACATCCTCAATGGCAATATCCAGCTGCCTAACACCCGTGAACGAAGGCACAGCCAGCTGTTCTTTTGACCAATCAATATGCAAACGTTCGCCCTGTGCCACCGTCTGCTCTCGCTGACCATGTTGCTCACGCAGACGCTGCTGCTCCCCACGCAACGCTGCAATGACTCCGTCACGCTCGTCGCTCATAAGCTTCATTGCCAGCACGGGGTTTTGTGCCGCATCCTTAACGTGGAACACGGGCCCATCATAGAGTGGCGCAATCTTTAACGCCGTATGCAGAGCCGACGTGGTAGCACCACCCACAAAGAGCGGAACGCTAACACCCGCCTCACGCAACTCTCTCGCCACACGGCACATCTCTTCGAGTGAGGGGGTAATAAGTCCGCTCAACCCAATGAAATCAACCGCCTGCTCCTTTGCCGCACGCACAATCTGCTCCGAGGGGACCATAACACCCAAATCCACTACGTCGAAGTTATTGCACGACAGCACCACCGAGGCTATATTCTTACCAATATCGTGTACATCACCCTTGACTGTAGCCAGCAGATAACGTCCCGCCCGATGCTCCGCACCCACACTCTGCGCCTCAATATGCGGACGCAGAATCTCCACGGCACGTTTCATCGTACGGGCGGTCTTGACCACCTGCGGCAGGAACATCTTACCCTCGCCAAAGAGCCTTCCCACGTGGGTCATACCCTGCATCAGGGGGCCCTCGATAATCGAGGCTGGCGACGGCATAGTCTGCAACGCCTCCTGCAAATCCTCCTGCAGGAACTCCTCATCACCACGTTGCAGAGCCGTAATCAAGCGGTCGGCAAGGGGAATAGTGCGGCGATCCACTTGGGGTTTATCCTCCTCCTTCACCGCACGAAACTGCTCGGCAAGGGAGATAAGGCGCTCAGTGGCATCCTCCCTACGGCAGAGCACCACATCCTCCAACGCCTCACACAACTCGGCGGGGATATCATCATACATAACCTTTGTAGAGGGATTGACAATAGCCATATCCATACCCGCACGTATGGCATGATATAGGAACACAGCATGCATAGCCTCACGCAGGTAGTTATTGCCACGGAATGCAAACGAGAGATTGCTCACACCACCGCTCACGCGTGCTCCCGGCAAGCACTGATGTATCCACTCCGTGGCACGGATAAAGTCCAGCGCATAGCGGTCGTGCTCCGGCATACCCGTAGCAATGGTCAAAATATTTGGGTCAAAGATTATATCGCGAGCCGGTAAGCCCACCTGCTCCACAAGCAGACGATATGCCCTCTGACAAATCTCTATCTTGCGCTCATAGGTTGTCGCCTGACCCTGCTCATCGAAAGCCATAACGACCACAGCCGCACCCAACTCCTTCACACGGCGTGCACGGGCGAGGAACGTCTGCTCGCCCTCCTTCAGAGAGAGCGAATTGACAATGGCTTTACCCTGAATTGCCTTGAGTGCCGCCTCAATAACCTCGAAGCGCGACGAATCGATCATCCACGGCAGACGCGCCACCTCGGGATCCGAAGCCATAAGATTGAGAAAATGCACCATCTCCTCGCGGGCATCGAGCATAGCATCGTCCATATTTATATCGAGCACCATCGCCCCGTCTCGCACCTGCGCACGGGCAATCGAGAGTGCCTCGTCGTACGATTTTTCGCTAATGAGTCGCAGGAACTTACGACTTCCCGCCACATTGCATCGCTCACCCACATTAATAAATGCTCCGTCCGTAGTAAAACCATCCAGACCAGCCAGCCACGCTGTGGGCTTTGTCGAGGGTTTTCGTACGCTCGGCGATTGTACCACCTCGGCAATAGCTCGTATATGGTCGGGCGTAGAGCCACAGCAGCCTCCAACGATATTTACCAACCCCTGCTCTACAAACAGCCTTACGCTGGCGGCCATACGTTCGGGCGTTTGGTTATAGCGACCCTCCTCATCGGGAATACCTGCATTGGGATAAGCACTTACATAATAGGGGGCATCGGCCAACTGTTTCAGCAGAGGTAACATCTGCTCCGCACCAAACGAGCAGTTAAGACCCACCGACAACAACTCTACATGCCCTACCGACGAAAGCAACGCCTCCAAAGTCTGACCCGCCAACATACGTCCTGCGGCATCGGCCACCGTGACCGACAACATAACGGGCAGACGCCGACCCTTACAAGAAAATACCTGCTCGGCGGCAGCCAGGGCAGCCTTGACATTCAGCGTATCGAAGGCGGTCTCTACAAGCAACAGATCCACACCGCCATCAATGAGCGCCTCGATCTGATAGGCGTATGCCTCAAACAACATATCGAAATCTACCGCTCGAAAAGCCGGATCATCCACATCGGGCGAGAGCGAAGCAGTCTTACCCGTAGGCCCAACAGAGCCCGCCACAAAGCGAGGACGCTCGGGCGTAAGTGCCGTCATACGATCAGCCTCAGCGCGTGCCACAGTGGCGGCGGCAAGGTTTATACGACGTACAAGGTGCTGGGTATGATACTCGGCTTGCGATATGACCTGGGCGTTGAATGTGCAGGTGGTGATAATATCGGAGCCAGCCTCCAGATATGCACGGTGGATGGCCGAGAGCACATCACTTCGGGTAAGTGCCAACATTTCGTTATTGCCCGCAAGAGGTATGGCATGCGAAGAAAACTCCTCGCCACGGAAATCCTCCTCACGAAGGCCATAACGCTGAATCATCGTACCCATAGCGCCAT
>JAFUOK010000038.1 GCA_017481925.1 Alistipes sp. | reverse complement strand
GCACTGTTCCTCGCCAGCGACCTCTCATCGTATGTCAGCGGTCAGGTAATCCACTGCTGCGGTGCGATGAACTGCTAAAAACTGCAAATATTCTCTTAAACGACACTCCAAAAAGGGGTGTCGTTTTTTGTTTATAAACTGTTGACGTAATTTTATTATTTCGTTATTGCTATTATCACCGAATTTTCGTAAATTAGCACTTTGAAAGAGACTATATAAATCAAAAAACAATATAAGACTATGAGCCAAAGAGATGTAATCATCGCGTGTGATTTCGACAGCAAAGAGACCACGCTCGCTTTTTTGGATAAATTCACCGACTGCAAGCCCTTCGTGAAGATCGGCATGGAACTCTATTACGCCGCAGGCCCCGAGATCGTTAAGGAGATCAAGGCTCGTGGCCACAAGATTTTCCTCGATCTGAAGTTGCACGACATACCCAACACGGTCAAGAAGTCTATGGCCGTACTCTCACGCATGGACGTGGATATGTGCAACCTGCACGCTGCTGGCACTATCGAGATGATGAAGGCGGCTTTGGAGGGTCTTACACGCGAGGATGGCACGCGTCCCCTGCTCATTGCCGTAACACAGCTCACCTCGACGAGCGAGGAGCGCATGCAGAAGGATCTTTTGATTAACGCTTCGATCAACGACACCATCGTACACTACGCCCGCAACGCCAAGGAGGCTGGTCTGGACGGTGTGGTATGCTCGCCGCTGGAGGCAGGTATGGTCAAGGAGGCTTGCGGACAGGAGTTCGTAACCGTAACGCCCGGTGTACGCTTTGCCGATGGTGAGGTGGGCGATCAGGTTCGTGTTACCACACCTGCACGTGCCAAAGAGATTGGAACAGACTTTATCGTTGTGGGCCGCCCCATCACCAAGGCCGACGACCCCGTAGCGGCATACAAACGTTGCATGGCAGAATTTGCAGAGTAAACTATGAAAGAGGTAAAACTGTTTTATCTGCGCGAGTGCCCCTTCTGCAAGAAGGCTCTGCGCTACATCGAGCAGGCAAAGGCCAAACACTCGGAGTTAGCCGACATCGAGATTGAGATGATCGAGGAGTCGGAGCAGGCTGCGTTGGCCGACAAGTACGACTACTACTATGTACCTACGTTCTACATAGCAGGCGAAAAGGTGCACGAAGGTGGCATATTCCCAGATGAGGTGGAACAGATTTTACGCCAAGCATTAGAATAAATTAAACACTACAATATTATGGAAAAGAGTATTGCTAAAGACCTGCTCTCTATCGGTGCAGTATTTTTGCGTCCCGAGCAGCCGTTCACCTGGGCAAGCGGTATCAAGAGCCCTATCTATTGCGACAACCGTCTTACACTCACAGCTCCCAAGGTGCGGGACAACGTGGAGAAGGGTTTGGCCGAGTTGGTTAAGAAGCACTACCCCGAGTGCGAGGTATTGATGGGTACAAGCACCGCAGGTATCGCCCACGCCGCCATCGTGGCTACTATTATGGATCTGCCGATGGGTTACGTTCGCAGTGGTGCAAAGGATCACGGCCGCACAAACCAGATCGAGGGTAAGTTGGAGAAGGGCCAGAAGGTTGTTGTTGTAGAGGATCTGATCTCTACGGCAGGCAGCTGCATCGAGGTTGTTAAGGTTCTGCGTGAGGCTGGTGCCGACGTTTTGGGTGTTGTGAGCATCTTCACCTACGGCATGAAGAAGGGCTTGGATCGTATGGCCGAGGCTGATGTGAAGAACTACTCGCTCTCAAACCTCGATGCATTGGTGGAGGCAGCAGCCGAGGAGGGTTACATCAAGGGAGAGGATTGCGCCCGCATCATCGCCTTCCGCAACAACCCTTCGGACGAGAGTTGGATTAACAAATAAACCATACGCTTATGCGACACCTAATTGATACAACCGATATTTCGGTTGCCGAGGTTGATCAGATCATCTCGACGGCACTCGATATTATCGACAATCGCGAGAAGTACAGCGCCGTATGCCGAGGCAAGAAACTCGCTACGCTCTTCTACGAGCCCAGCACCCGTACACGCCTGAGTTTCACGTCGGCGATGATGGAGTTGGGAGGTAACGTACTCGGTTTCTCGGATGCCGCCTCGTCGTCAGTAACCAAAGGCGAGACCGTAGCCGACACGGTACGCGTTATCGGCTGCTTTGCCGATATTATCGCTATGCGTCACAGCAAGGAGGGTGCGCCTCTGGTGGCCTCTCACTATGCCGACGTACCTATCATCAACGCTGGCGACGGCAGCCACGCCCACCCCACACAGACACTTACGGACCTTCTGACCATCCGTCGTGAGAAGGGCCGTCTGGATAACCTTACGATCGGCTTCTGCGGTGATCTAAAGTTTGGTCGCACGGTCCACTCTCTCATTAAGGCTATGTCACGCTACGAGAATATCAACGTGGTGCTCATCGCCCCCGAGGAGTTGCGCCTGCCCTCATACATCCGTCGTGAGGTGTGCGACAAGAACAATGTCCCCACACGTGAGGTGACTACTATGGAGGAGGTTTTGCCCGAGTTGGATATCCTCTATATGACACGTGTGCAGAAGGAGCGCTTCCTGGACGAGGAGGAGTTCGAGCGTCTGAAGGATAGCTTCATCCTCAACCCCGAGCGTATGAAGTTGGCCAAGAAGGATATGATCGTGTTGCACCCGCTGCCCCGCGTGAATGAGATTACACGCGATGTGGACAACGATCCCCGTGCGGCATATTTCCGTCAGGTGGAGAATGGTAAGTTCGTGCGTATGGCTCTGATCTACACCCTGCTAAAGTGGGCCGAGGAGCAGCCTGCCGAGGGACAGACACCACGCTTGGGCGATGAGTTGGTTCGCAACGACTGGCGATGCAGCAACCGTCAATGCGTATCGGCAACCGAGGATGTGGATCATCTCTTCCACCAGACCGAAGATGGCTATCGCTGTGCATACTGCGAGGCAAGAGTAAAATAACAAAGTAACAACAACTAAAACTTATGGTAAAAATAGGAACCCCTATGACCCCCGTTGGCAAGAAGGCCATATTGTGCGGTTCAGGAGAGTTAGGCAAAGAGGTAGCAATCGAATTGCAGCGCTATGGCGTAGAGGTCATTGCACTCGACAAATATGAGAACGCACCCGCCATGCAGGTGGCACACCGTTCGTATGTTCTCTCGATGTTGGACGGCGAGCGTCTGCGCGAGATTATCGAGAAGGAGAAACCCGACTACATCATCCCCGAGGTGGAGGCTATCGCCACACCCACACTCGTAGAGTTGGAGAAGGAGGGCTACAACGTCATCCCCACGGCTAACGCAACACTTCTTACGATGAACCGCAAGGGTATCCGTCAGCTGGCAGCCGAGACTTTGGGTCTGCCCACATCACCCTACTGCTTTGCCGCAACACGCGAGGAGTTCGATGCCGCCATCGAGAAGATCGGCACGCCCTGCGTCGTGAAGCCCATCATGTCATCATCAGGTCACGGTCAGAGCGTATGCAAGACAGCGGAGGGTGCCGACAACTCATGGAAGATTGCCCAGGAGGGTGGTCGTGCCGGTGGCGGAGAGGTTATTGTCGAGGGTTTCGTGAAGTTCGACTACGAGATTACCCTTCTGACTGTACGTCACTCAGGTGGCACATCATTCCTCAACCCCATTGGTCACCATCAGGTAGATGGCGACTATCGTGAGTCTTGGCAGCCCCAGCCTATGAGCGAGGTGGCATTGGCAAAGGCTCGCGATATTGCAAAGAAGGTTACCGACGCACTTGGCGGCTACGGTATCTTTGGCGTTGAGTTGTTCGTATGTGGTGATGAGGTGCTCTTCAGCGAGGTATCACCCCGTCCGCACGACACAGGTATGGTGACGATGATTTCGCAGGATCTGTCGGAGTTTGCTCTGCATGCACGCGCCGTGTTGGGTCTTCCTATCCCCTCGATTAACTTCTACGGTCCGAGTGCTTCGAAGGCTGTTGTTGTGGAGGGCGATAGCGACAAGGTGGTATTCTCAAACCTGGAGGAGGTGCTCGCCGAGCCCAACATTCAGGTACGCTTCTTCGGCAAGCCCGAGGTGAAGGGTCACCGCCGTATGGGTGTGATTCTGGCTCGTGGCGAGAATGTAGAGGATGCTTTGGCAAAGGCCGAGAAGGCATACTCAACTCTCAAAGTAGAGGTTTTGCCACGATAGCAACAATACCAATAACTAAAAAGGGAGTTCCACGACGGGACTCCCTTTTGCTTTACTCTTCAAATTGTTTGAGCGCCGTAATTCTTTGGCGAATCTCGATGATACGTTCGCGTTCAATCATATATCGCCAGCCACCCACAATGGCCGAGGCGATGATAGTCAGGATCATCCACAACCACCACGAAGGTGTCAGTACGGCGTGACGTGCCAAAGCCTCAATAATAACATAGGCAAACAGGCAGGCGAAGAAACATCCCACGACAATACTGCGGCGAACAAACATCTGCTCAAAGCGGATAATCATCTGCTCCTGCTCAACAATCGTATCTTCGAACTTTGCCAAACGCTGCAATATGCGATACATCGGAGCAAAGAGGAATAGATCCATCAGTAGCACAATTCCAATAACAATCCATCCAAAGGGATCCGACTGAATACCCTGCACAAAGAGCAGTCCCACAGTGCCGACTAGCACCAGCCAGCCCAGGTATTGATTCATCTTTATTCGATTGTTGTAGGTGGTAATCCGATTCTCCATAACAAGGCGTAGCTCCTCTCGGCGAATAACCTCCTCACGCTCCAGACGCTCGGATAGTTTGTCCCACGACTGTTTTAACTCATCAAGATTCATAATTGTAATAGTTAAGCGTTAAACATCTCTTTAATTTTATTCTTTGCGCGCATAAGTTTCACCGAAACATTGGCTTTCGTAAGACCCGTCACTTCGGCCATCTCATCATACGAGTAACCATCGAGCCACAACATTATAAGTGCCCTATCCAGATGCGCAAGACGGTTGATGACCGCATATAGCTCCTCTACTCGCTCCCTCAGCACGGCATCCTCCTCGGACGAAAGGTCAAACGTGAGCGATACAGATGCCGGACGTTTGCGTCTTACGAACGATATGCAGGTATAGAGCGCCACACGATAGATCCACGTTGATCGTTTGCTACGTCCATCGAACTGATCGAAGTTCTGCCACAGATTGCACAGCACCTCCTGATAGTAATCCTCAACCATCCCCTGCGGTGCATACATATAGCAGACCTTGTAGATGATACCACGATGAGCGTGTACCACCTCGGTAAATTGCTGTTCTTTTTCTTGCGTTTTCATTGGTGTTAATTGTTTGCCCTATTAGTCGCAAAAAGGGATAGAAAAATTACAACGTCGCAATATTTTTTGTCTTTCGCTTAACCCTAAACAAAAAAGGCTGCCCACGGGGCAGCCCAAGGTCTTTTATTTCAAAAGATTACTCCTCCTCTGCAGGCTCCTCGTCGCTGGGCAGGGTAAACTCGGTCATACCGGCTGCAACCAGGATGTTGAACCAAGATAGTGCCTTCTTAATATCAGAGAGGTGTACGCGCTCGCGATCATACTCGGGCAATACCTCAGCAAAGTAAGCCTGCAACTTATCGGCAGACTCCTTGTGTGAAAGGCCCTGCTTGCCCTCGGTGTGAGCATACATACGAGTAAAGACCTCTGCCAAGGCAATATCCTCGCCCTCGGTGAACATCGAGATCTCCGACAAGGCGCTCACGCGTGAGGTAGCCGATGCGTTGGTACGACGACCATCCGACAAAGACTCCACGATGATACCGCGAGTAGATTGTGCAACATACTTGTAAAGGCCGGGCATACCCGAAATAGCCAAAATATCCTTAAATTCCATAATTGTAAGTGTTTATAATTATCATTATTTGTTGTCGTGTGTAATATGCACATCCATCTGCGGGAAGGGGAAGTGCGCACCGTGCGAGGGCAGCTCCTTATAGAAAGCCTCGGTCACGGCATCGTAGAAATCCCAATACTCGGAGTTATTCACCCACGCACGCGCTTCGATGATAATGGCACTGTCGGCCATAGCGTCTATGCGAACGTATGGTGCAGGCGTTGCCAGGGCACGGCCATCACGCTTGATAATTGCGTACATAGCATCGCGGATTGCATCGTAATCATCGCCATACGACACCGATACCTTCCAACTGCATCGACGCGTGGTAGAGGTCGAGTAGTTGTTGATAATAGAGGTAGAGATGGCGTTATTGGGGATATATATAGTCTTCTTATCCGTAGTGTAAATCACAGTATTAAAGAGGCTTATGCTTGCCACCGTACCACTCACGCCCTGCGCCTCGATAAAGTCGCCCACACGATACGGACGCAACACCAGGATCATCACACCACCTGCGAAGTTCTGCAACGTACCACTCAAGGCCATACCGATAGCCAAACCCATAGAGGCCAAAACGGCAATGAATGATGACGAGTTGAAGCCCAGCACCGAAACGATAATGAGCACCAGCAGGACATAGCCCAGAGTCTTGATAGCCGTCAGGATAAACGCGTGGAGCGAGATCTCCACCTCGCGGCGGGTCATCACAGCATCGATAATGCGGATCAGCTTGCCAAGCAGCCAGCGACCTATGTAATATATTGCCAGCGAGATCAGGAACTTGATACCCGTCCACACCAGCCAATTCAGCATCTCGCTACCGATACCACGCACAAACTCCTCATCGGCCAGATGGGTTATAGCCTCGGCAAAACGGGCCTTCTGTATGCTGTCGGGCACGATCAGGTTCTCGACCGCGACCTCACTCTGTAAAAATATATTCATCATATCTTTCTCTACACAACTTATGCACAACTATGCGCATTAACTCCGCGCAAAAATAGTTATTTTTTCGCAGAAATACACTATCTTTACATAAGATAACAACACTACGGCCTCAATCACGGCCCGTAAGTGACCTCAATATGCCTATAAAATCTACCATACGTTCACTTATCTTGCTCTGCGGCATAATGCTCATCGCCTGCAAACGTTTTGATGAGCCCACAGCCGAAGTGCCTGTTCCGCAGTCGCCCAATATGGCAATTGAGGATCTGCGTGAGCAAGTAGCTGGCAGACGGGTTACGATCTCGGAGCCAATCGTCATAGGAGGCTATGTCACAACGAGCGACCGAGAGTCGAACTTTCACCGTACGCTCTGCATAGAGGATGCTACGGGCGGTGTGGAGGTTATGGCCGGCATATACGACCTGCACAACATCTACCCCGAGGGGAGTTACCTTACCATCTCGCTCGCCGGGTGTGCCGTGGGCGAACATTACGGCATCTTGCAGGTAGGTACCGAGGCGGCATCGTACAGCAACTACCCCACCGACTACTTCTCATCGCGCATCCTGCTTGATCGGCACGTCCAATGTTACGACCTCAGACAGAACGTAGCACCCCTACCCGTACGGTTCGAGGAGTTAAGCCCTGCACTATGTGGACGACTTATCAATATGCAGTCGCTCTATCGCACAGCCCTCTCACCCTCTAACGAGAGCGGCACCTGGAGCGGGTATAATATATTTGCCGACCCACAGGGCAACACCATAGCGGTATATACCTCGGCTTACGCATCGTATGCCGATGAGGTGGTACCCGAGCAGGAGGTTAGCCTGACGGGCATACTTCAATATGGCGACGTGGAGGGTGAGGATATGTATATAATCAAGATGCGTTATGAGAAGGATTGTACTATTGCTCATTAGCCTATTTGCGGTAGCCTGCTCGGACGCCACATCGGGCCACTATGCCGAGCGACCTCACGGCACAGTATCAATAGCATATCTAAAATCGTTGGCTCACGGCGACTCCACAACCATAACAGACGACATCTCGATCGAGGGCTACGTCATCGCCAACGACCTCTTTGGCGAATACTATAAATCTATCGTCATCAGCGACCAGAGCGGCGGTATAGAGATTGGCGTGGATATACGCAATACGGCCGTACGGTTTCCTATCTCGGCACGCACAGTGGTGCATTGTTCGGGGCTTGCGCTGGGAAATTATGGCGGGCGTCTGATGTTGGGAGCTGTACCAGAGAGAGAATACACCGTCGATCGCATAGCCGAAAGCGACATCGACCGCTATATGCTTATCGACTGCTCGGCACCCGTTGCCATTGAACCTACAACTATCACTATTGCGGATCTTTCGCCAGCCCTTATTGGCAACTATGTGAGAATTGATGATTTATCATTTGAACAAGCGTCTGGATTGGCGTGGTGTGATAGCGACCCCATAACGGGCAAACCCATCACCACCCAGCGCACAGCCTACGATTCACGTGGCAACGCTATCGCAATTCGCATCATAGCCGAGTGCGATTACCATAGTGAGGTGATACCCGCAGGGCGTGGCACGCTGTTCTGCGTGGTGGAGTATTTCAACTCGGAGTATTCGCTCCGCATTGTCAATCACGGGATAGTGTTTCAATAGAAAAGGATGCCTTTTCAGACATCCTTTTTACTTACTTCTGCAACGCCTCCCAGAGCATATCTTTAAGGCGTGTAATATTCATATTCGCCACCGACGAGATAAAGACCGACGGAATACCCTCGGGCAATGTGGGACGCATCTGCTCGATCAGTTCCTCGTCCAGCATATCGCACTTGGTCACTGCCAGCAGTCGCTGCTTGTCCAGCAATTCGGGATTATACTGCGTAAGCTCGCCCAACAGAATCTCATAATCCTTGGCTATATCGTCGCTATCGGCAGGCACCATAAACAATAGCACCGAATTACGCTCAATATGACGCAGGAATCGTGTGCCGAGACCCTTGCCCTCGTGAGCACCCTCGATGATTCCGGGAATGTCGGCCATCACGAACGACTTATGGTCACGCACCTCGACAATACCCAAGTTGGGTTCAAGTGTGGTGAAGGCGTAGTTTGCAATCTTGGGTTTTGCTGCCGAAACGACAGAGAGCAACGTACTCTTACCCGCATTGGGGAAGCCCACCAGACCCACATCAGCCAGCACCTTCAGCTCAAGGATGAAAGCACCCTCATCGCCATCCTCGCCAGGCTGTGCATAGCGGGGAGCCTGATTCGTAGCGCTCTTGAAGTGCCAGTTACCCAAACCTCCACGGCCACCCTTCAATAGCGTCAGGCGGTCGCCGTGCTCGGTAACCTCGCCCACATACTCAATGGTTGTCGTGCCATCCTCCTGCTCCACAACTCGGCGGGCTACCGTGCCCAGAGGTACGGGGATAACAATATCCTCGGCATCCTTACCCGATGAGCGTGCTCCGTGGCCACCCTCGCCATCCTCGGCAAACTGGTGACGCTGATACTTGAGGTGAATCAGAGTCCAATATTGGCGGTCACCCTGCAAAATAATGCTACCGCCCTTACCGCCATCGCCGCCATCAGGGCCGCCAAAAGCGACGAACTTCTCACGACGGAAGTGGCACGAGCCAGCACCTCCATGGCCCGAACGGGCAAATATCTTCACATAGTCCACAAAGTTTGAACCTGCCATAATCTCTGATTTTTATAATTAATGTCGCAAAGATAACCTTTTCCGACTAAACGACCAAATTCTAAAACTTCCACGTCACCACAGCGTAGTATGTTCTCGGATAGGCGTATGTCAGCACATCGTCCTGTGGCAAGTAGATACGTTGTGCGCCACTGCGATAGTTGCGTATGCGAGAGGACTCATAACCGCCATAGACAATATCACGGCTACCCAATAAATTTCTCACCGACAACGTCAGCGAGAGGCGTGAACGACCGATATTGAACCAACGCGACAGCGAAGCATCCATCGTCACGGCATCATCCAGGCGACGTTGCTCCACGAAACGGTGATAAATCTCCTCGGACGCAGAACCTTGAATGGCCACACGCTCGGTGCGACGTACCACCGAAGGGTCAATATAACGCCCACCGGCATACTGCACACCGAGCGACACTGCCCAGCCTCGATACGTGAGATATGTCAGCTCGGCCGTAGCACTAACTTGCGGGGCTCCACCCACATAGCAGTCGCCCATATAACTCTCCGAGCGATCGCTAACAACCGCATTATCCACATCGGCATAGTGCGTAACCAGCGGATTCTCGGAGTAGATATAACGCCCTGCCGCAGCCGTAAACGAAGCCGATAGCGAGGAGGTAAAACGCACCTCGGCAGCCACCTCTGCACCATAGCCCGTAGTGCCAAGACGAGAGATGTCCACATCGCAATAACGTGCCGACAGATCGTCA
Source organism: Alistipes sp. (assembly GCA_017481925.1). Classification (GTDB taxonomy): domain Bacteria; phylum Bacteroidota; class Bacteroidia; order Bacteroidales; family Rikenellaceae; genus Alistipes. The sequence continues at coordinate 16,169 of JAFUOK010000038.1, read as the reverse complement.
TACAGGCGCATCGTCTGCCGTGCATCACGGGTGGAGTTATAATATCCCGTAACGATCAAATAGGCCACGGGCGAAGTGAATTTATACTCCACCTCGGCAGCAAGTTGCTGTTCGGTGGTGGGGTTATCGACAATGCGGTTGTTATACTGCGGATTAAGGAACAGATTGCGCTCCTCGGGCAGGCTCTCGGTCATCATTGCACCCACACGCAGATGGTGACGTGGCGTAAAGGCATAACCCACCGTGGCACGCACCAGATAGGGATTAAAGCGCACCGCCTCGGAGCGTCCGTATGATGCCTCACCTGGGAACAACTCCTTCTCGAAGTATCCTCGGCGCTGAATCGATGCTCTACCCACCTGCACATCAGCCTCGACCTGCCAACTTTTAGACGCATACTCCACCCCTGCATAAGCCACCACAGAGCGGCGTTGCAAAGCGTAATCATACGAAAAACGGTCGCCCTCCACCACCGTGGGGTCATCGTCCAGCAGGTTGTTTCGCATACTATGCGAGTAGGTGTCGTCGTCCAGCAGGTAATAATCCACATCTCGCAGATATACCGCTCCCATCAAATCCTCCATCTGCTTATAGTTGCGCGACGAGCGCAGATCGCCCCGTACGCCATACCGAAGCGTAACATCACTCCCCAGCGTAGTACGAAAATCGGCCACCACTTGCGCTCGAGCAATACGTTCCACACGGTAATCGAGAGCATAGACAGCATCATCGTCCGACATACGATTCTGAGCGTACATATCGTCCCAGCGCAGTTGCGTGTAGTCCGTATTCTCTGCTCGCCACTCCTTAGCCACAGCCTCGGCAACATCGCCCGAAGCATAATAACTCGGCATATAACGGTAGTTATCGGGGCGTGGTGTCATAGCATCGTACCAACCCAAAGTAGAGTATCTGCGGTGGCCATAATCTCCTCCTGCTGTTAACATCATCTGCGTAGCATCGCCAATGTGCGAAGAGTAACTCATCATAACAAACGGCACAGCGTCGCCACGTGTGCGGGAGTTACGCTCACGTCCTGCCTGATAGCCCCACGACGGGTTGTAGAGCCTGTCGCCCGTCAAAGTAAAGGCCTCATCGGTAGAGCCCGAACGCAGACCTCGCTCCCCAACCGTTGCAAGAGCTACGAGCGAGAATGAACCGCGAGAAAACTCTTTCGTCAGGCGCACGCCTGCATCTATCGTCTGCTGATATACTCCGCCGACATACATATCATCGCCTCCGCGTGCCGACGCATAGAGCGTAGCGCTCCACCCTCGGCGCATCAGGGCATTGACCGTAGCACGCACACCACCAAGATAGCCCCTACCAGAGAAGAAGGCTCCGATATTTACGCCCGTTGTTGGCACGCCATCCGTTGTCGTAAACTCATCCATGCCCGCCATGCCTCCTGTATGATAACGACCATGCGATAGGCCAGCATAACCCCTCTCCTGCAAACCCAAACGACGCAATATCGATAGATTGGCATGCCTGACATCTACGCCGTTGAGCGTGGCGGCTCGCTCGGTGTAGTAGTGTCCACGACGTGCAAATTCGACCGAGGTAAAACGGTAAGAAGTAATCTCATCGTAGAGATCACGACGGGCATGCGCTGTGCGATAGAAGAGCAGTGTATCGGTCTCCACGATGCGGTCCTGCCACTCCACAGCGTCGAGTTTATAGAGGCGGTAATCCTCCTCCAACTCCTGCGCTTGAGCGGCAGCACCACACAATAGGGCCAATATGTAGATGAAAAATCTTCGCATAGCAATACAAATTTAGGAAAAAAGCCACGTCGTTATTGTAAAAACTGCCCGTATTTTGTATTTTTGTTAAAATTTGATTCGTTATTATGCTTATACGAGATTTACAACCGCAAGCGGTGTGGGAGCAGTTTGACGCTATCACCCGCATCCCCCGCCCCTCAAAGAAGGAGGAGCGCATCATCGAATTTCTGATTAACTTCGCACAGGTCAACTCTTTGGAGTGGCAACGCGACGATATAGGCAACGTCGTAATCCGCAAGGCGGCAACCGCCGGCTATGAGGATCACCCCACCGTAATTCTGCAATCGCACATGGATATGGTGTGCGAGAAGAACAACGACGTGATGTTCGACTTCGACCACGACCCCATCCGCACCGTTGTTGATGGCGACTGGGTGCGTGCCGAGGGCACGACGCTTGGTGCCGACTGCGGTATAGGTATGGCTGCTGCCATGGCTCTGCTTTTGGACGAGGAGGCCGAGCACGGCCCTATCGAGGCACTCTTTACGGTCGATGAGGAGACAGGTCTCACGGGCGCATTCAACCTCGGCGAGGGCATGCTCACGGGTAAGTATCTGCTGAACCTCGACTCAGAGGATGAGGGTGAGATTTTTATCGGCTGCGCAGGAGGTATTGACACCGTAGCGACCTACTCGGTAGCCTACGAGAGCGCACCGAAGAACTATACGTTCTACCGCTTCGATGTATCGGATCTGACGGGTGGTCACTCGGGTGACGATATAAATAAAGGTCGTGCCAACTCCAACAAGATTGCCGCTCGTCTGCTGCTCATAGCGCAGGACGAGTTCGAGGGTCGCATGAGTTACTTCGACGGTGGCAACCTGCGTAACGCCATCCCCCGCGAGGCGTATGCCATTGTGGGTGTTCCCTCGAAGTTGCAGGCAAAGTTTGAATCAGCAGCAGAGAAGTTTATTGCCGATGTAAAGGATGAGTTCCGCATAACGGAGCCTGACATGCGTCTGACATTAAGCGAAATGCCCTCGGTAGAGAGCGTTCTCGATATGGCTTCACAGTGCAACCTGCTGGGTGCGTTGGTGGGCGTTCCCAACGGTGTATTGGCTATGTCGGCCGCTATTGAGGGTTTGGTGGAGACCTCGACAAACCTCGCCTCAGTGAAGTTTACCGACAAGGAGAGCGTCATCGTAACCACCTCGCAACGCTCATCCGTCGAGAGCGCCAAGCTATACGCCAAGCAGGCCGTAGAATCGGTATTCCTGCTCTCGGGTGCAGAGGTAGAGCACTCGGACGGTTATCCGGGCTGGGCTCCCGACCCCAACTCGCATCTACTCATGTGCGCCGTGGAGTGCTACGAGCGTCTGTTCGGCAAGGAGCCAAAAGTAAAAGCCGTACATGCAGGATTGGAGTGCGGTCTGTTCCTCGAAAAGTATCCCCACCTGGAGATGATTTCATTTGGTCCCACGTTGCGTGGCGTACACTCACCCGACGAGCGACTGGAAATTGCAACAGTAGATAAATTCTGGCGACACCTCAAGGAGATCGTCAAGAGTCTATAACATTATTTATTAACCATTTAAAACTCAAACATTATGAGAAAAATCACCCCCCCCAATGGACTTTAACGCTAAAAATCAACGAGTTATGAAAACCATAGCAAGAATCATCCTTACGCTGATGCTCTTTGTCGGTTGCGCGCCGTCGCAACCATCGGGCACGCTGCTGCTTTGGGGTAGTGACATTAACCTAAAATTCACGCGCTACGTAGCCGATCTTACGGGTAAGGAGAATCCGCATATTCTCTACCTGCCCACGGCGAGTGGCGATCACCAGGACAACATCCAAGTGTGGGAGTCGTTATGCAAGATTGTGGGCATTGAGCCACACATTATGCGTGTATGGATTGATTCGTCAGCCGAGCAGACCTTTGAGGAGCAGATAGCCGAGGCTGATGCTATTGTAGTTGGAGGAGGTAATACTCTCAATATGTTGGGTATATGGCAGGCACAGGGCATTGACCGTATGCTCATAGAAGCAATGCAGCGTGGAGCAATCATCGCCGGCGGCAGTGCAGGCTCTATTGCGTGGTTCGACACAGGTGTGAGTGACTCTCGTCCTGCGGGATTGAGCATTGTCGAGGGTCTGGGCATATTGCCCCACAGCAACTGCCCCCACTATGGCGACGAGGCCAAACGATCGCTCTACCACCAGATGCTGGAGCAGGACGAGATCGAGGGCGGCTACGCTATGGACGACAAGGCGGGCATACTGTTCCGTGACGGAGAGGTTGTCGAGGCCGTGACGTATAGCCCCGAACATCAGGCATACTATGTCGATGTAGTGCAGGGCAAGGCTTCGGCCACACCTATCGAAACGCGCCTATTGCTTGAGGAGGGTGCAATTGACGTCGACGCCTACACCACAGAGCCTATCGGCAAGAGTGTCAAGGATTTGGCAGAGGCTGATGGCGCAGTGGAAGTATTTGTCAAGCAAGCAGGTGCTGATGCCACCACACGCATTGAAACACTACTGACCTACGGCAACTTGGCCGCCATCGTGCATGACCAATATATGGATCTGTTTGGCAGTTATGCCATCCGATTCCTCTATAACCACAACGGCACCTGGCTCCTGCAGGGCGAGGACTTGGGCGCCACAATCGCCGAGAGCGAGGTCGTTTTCCGCGAGAAAGCCACCACGATGCTACGACAAGCCGAAGAGAAATATAAAGAATAATATAAATGAAAAGAAACCTTTTAACCGCTATTGCCCTGCTATGGGGTGTGTGCGCTATGGCACAACGCCCTATGGCGGAGGTAAGCCTCGCCGACATGACCTTCGTGAGACAGTCGTTCGTGCGTAATTTTTACACCTCGCACAAGGTGATGAGCCAGATAAATATGGAGGGTACAGACCTCTTTCTGCCCAACTCGGCCAATCTGATTGTCGAGAGTAAAAATGGTGAGCCCACGCTGACGCAGCATGGCCGCACGTTAGAGATTTCTAGTGAGCAAGGCTCGGAGTCGGTTATAAGGGTTGGAGCATTTCACCCCTACCTATGCTACGAGGCCGAGATTGGAGACCTCGACGCCAACGACACGGCAGGCATAGCATTCTATCCAAACAATGGCGAGGGACGAGCCGTCTGCATAATCTACCAAGATGGGCGTATTGCAGCCGTTACTGACGGTGTAGCGATGGCAGAGAAGGAGGTAGGCCAGCAGAAGAGCATCTCGCTCCGAGTGCAATATACGGGAGTGAGGTTTCATGTCTTCAACATACAGGAGAATGGGCAGGCCGATTTGTTATTCAGCGTGGAGAACGATATGCGAGCAATAGAGAGCTGCACGACATACTCATTTGGTGTATATACAGCCCTGACGGCAGGCAATAAGGTCACACTCCACAAGGCGCAGAGCCTCTTAACGAGTGGCACAGGACAAGCCGATCCGCAGGTGATTCAGACCACCGACGGCAAGCCTCTCATCCGCGACGGGCGGTTGTACATATGCTTCACAACACGCGGCTTTGAGCGTATCTTCGACTCATATCAGGGTGTCTATTCGCTCGACCTGGACTCTTACGAACTCCGCCTGGAGGGAGCTTTGTTCTTTGGCAAGGGCGACGGCATAATGTACGGTTTTCATGCCACAAAAGTAGTCTATGACCCCTCGACCGAGGAGTATCTTGTGATGACTACCACGCACGAGGATACCCACACGCTGGCGTGGGCACGCACAAAGGCCGACCTACTGCACGGCATGCACTACCTGGAGTGTACCGAATTGGACTTTCCGCACAACTACACACGAGGCGCGGGCTACAACACCGAGGACCCCGACTTCTTCTACGATGCCGAGGCGGGCAAGTGGCGCTTGGCATACTGCGCCCTGAAGGATAAGTCTTACGTGACATACCTCTGCGAGAGCGACACTTGGAACGGCACCTATCGTCAGATTGCCGAGTCGAAGCAGAACAACAACACAGGCATACGCATCACGGAGGTGGGCGGCCGACGCTACGTGTTGAGCGGAGGCTCGGAGACTACGTTCTACATCTACGACTACCCCACGCTCAAATACGAGGGCACATTCCAGCAACAATATGCCAATGGCGGCTTCCGTGGTTGGCCGACCATCGTACCGTTGCAGTACGGCAACTACGAGCGTTACCTATGGATTACATTCGACCGTGGAGCGCAGACGGGCCGCTACTCGTACGGCACGCTATACTTCTATTTGGGCGACAAAATGTGGAAAAAAGAGTAACTATGGCAGAGAATCTATTGATTGCCGAGGGTGGCAAGGAGCAAAAATATGCGCTGCTATACAAGCAGATAGCTGCACTCACAGAGGGCGAGAGCGACACGATAGCCAATATGGCCAACGTGGCTGCCATGATACACTTTACTTTTGGCTTTTGGTGGACGGGATTCTACCGTGTGGCGGGCGAGGAGCTGGTGCTCGGCCCATTTCAGGGCCCGCTGGCATGTAGCCGTATAAAGTATGGCCGTGGCGTGTGTGGCACAGCGTGGCGGGAGCAACAGACGCAGGTTGTACCCGACGTGGAGCAGTTCCCCGGGCATATAGCGTGCAGCAGTATGTCGCGTAGCGAGATTGTTGTGCCCGTATGGCGGGGCGAGGAGATAGTGGCCGTGCTCGACATTGACAGCGAACACCTTGCCACATTCGACGAGGTGGATAAAGAGTGGTTAAAGCGGATCGTAGCGCTACTATAAGGTTAAGGTAGAACTAAAAAAGTTCTACTTTTTTTATTCTCCATACAATCTTAAAAATATAATCCCCCACTCCCACAAAATAAATTTTCCTCCACTCCATGAAAAATTTTACCCGAAAAATTTGGTTTATAAAATAAACTACTTTATATTTGCAATACACAAAAACAGAACTCACGCGGTTCTAAAACTTTTCATTCAACTATTACAATTATCTAACGCTATGGAAAACACAAATTTAACCGAGGCGCAGAGTTTAGAACTCATCACCTCAATGATTCAGGATTCACGTGCACGTCTGGCACGCAACGCCGGCACTCCGTTTCTGATTTGGGGCTACACCACCATCGCCGTATCGCTATTTAACGCTCTGGCACTCTATATGGATTGGAACCATAATTGGGCCTGGTCGTGGTTTCTGATTCCCGTCATCGGATGGCTGGGTATGATGCTGCTATACAAAAGCGAACCGAGCGCACGCAACTACATCGACCGTATTGTCTCAATGATATGGGTAGTTATTGGATTATCATTTGCGTGGTTACTCGTTGGAGTTGTTGTCTTTGGAGGCTCAATCAGTTACCTTACGGTAGTTGTAATGGGCATCGGAACCGTCCTAACGGGCTGCGTTCTCAAGCATCGCATTACGGCTATATGTGGCTGGGGTGCAATGTGCGCTTCGCTAATCTTTCCTGTTGCCATTTATATAAATGCTAAAAGCGATTCGATGGAGCCTTTCTCGGAGATTTGGATCTGGGGCGAATTGGTAGTCTTTGCCGTGATATTCCTCTTTATGATGGTGGTGCCGGGCCACATTCTCAACCGTAAGTATAACCGCAAAGCCGACAACGTATGTTCAAAGAGCTAAATCCGCTGCTACACTCGGAGTTACGCCTGGCAATTATGTCGGTATTATTGAGTGTCGAGAGCGCCGACTTTGTATTCCTACGCGAGCAGACAGGCGCCACGGCAGGCAACCTGAGCGTGCAACTCGACAAGTTACAGAAGGCGGGCTATATCACTATAGAGAAGGGCTTTAAGGGAAAGATGCCCCGCACAACGTGTTGCATAACCGATGAGGGCATAGCGGCATTCGAAGAGTATGTCGCAGCACTGCGCAGTTATCTCGGCAAAAGAGTATAACACATATAACAACAAAAAATCCCAACCTTTACGGGTTGGGATTTTTCTTATGATAGTGTAACTACTATGCGTCCAAAGCGAAACGCTTGTAAGCAACAACAGTAGCCTCCTTATCAGCCTGCTGCAAGTACTCGCGGATAGAGATCTTCTCGCCAACGAGTGCCTGGTTCAAAAGGGTGTTCTCCTCGAAGAACTTACGCATCTTACCCTCTGCGATCTTAGCCAAGATAGCCTCGGGCTTGTTTGCGTTCTTGGGATCCTGCTTCATCATCTCCAAAGCGATAGCCTTCTCCTTCTCAACTACGTCTGCGGGGCAGTCGTTCTCGTCGATAGAGATGGGAGCCATAGCTGTAGCCTGCATAGCCAAAGTGTGAGCAACCTCCTCAGAAACCTCCTTGTTGAAACCAAGGATAGTACCAAGCTTCTTGTTGAAGTGAACGTAAGCGTTGCAGTAGGGAGCCTCGATGCGGCCATAGTAAGCCAACTCTACCTTCTCGCCAGTCTGACCTGACTTCTCGGTAACCATCTCCTCTACGGTGATACCCTCAGCGTTCTTGATAGCCTTCAAAGCCTCTACGTCGGCAGCGTCGTTAGCTACTGCGATGTCGAGGATAGCGTTAGCCGATGCAGAGAACTCAGAGTTCTGAGCTACGAAGTCGGTCTCGCAAGCGAGGCACAACAAGTAAGCCTTCTGACCAACGATCTTGGTTACAACAACACCCTCAGAAGCGCTGCGGTCAGCACGCTTGCTAACTACGAGCTTACCCTTCTCGCGGATGATATCCTTAGCGCGCTCGTAATCGCCCTCAGCCTCGATGAGTGCCTTCTTGCAGTCCATCATACCTGCGCCCGTCATCTTGCGGAGCTTCATTACATCTGCTGCTTTGATTTCCATAATTGTCTGTAATTAAAGTGTTAATAATTTCTTATGCTTCTTTGCTCGAAGGTCTTACTCAGCCTTCTCCTCGGTTGCAGCAACAACCTCAGCAACAGTAGCCTCCTCAGCATCTACAGCAGCCTTAACTGCCTTCTTGATGCGGGGCTTTGCCTGCTTAGCGGGAGCAGCAGCCTCAGCCTCCTGAGCCTCCTTCTCCTTCTCGAGCTTACGCTCCTCGGTACCCTCAGCGATAGCTGAACATACTACGTCAAGAACGGTAGCGATTGACTTTGCAGCGTCGTCATTTGCAGGAATTACGTAATCGATGTCTGTAGGATCACAACAAGTATCTACCATAGCAAATACGGGGATGCTCAAACGCTTAGCCTCCTTAACAGCGTTAGCCTCCTTCTGAACGTCAACAACGAACAGAGCAGCGGGCAGACGAGTAAGGTCGGCGATAGAACCGAGGTTCTTCTCCAACTTTGCACGCTGGCGCTCGATCTGGAGCTTCTCACGCTTTGAGAAATTATCAAATGTGCCGTCGCTCAACATCTTATCGATGGTGGCCATCTTCTTAACGGCTTTACGTATCGTGGGGAAGTTTGTAAGCATACCGCCAGCCCAACGCTCAGTAACGTAAGGCATTCCAACGGGTGCTACCTTTTCGGCAACGATCTCCTTAGCTTGTTTCTTGGTTGCAACGAACAACACGCGACGACCGCTCTTTGCGATCTGCTTGAGTGCTGCAGCTGCCTCATCCAACTTTACAACAGTCTTGTGCAAGTCGATGATATGGATGCCGTTCTTCTCCATGAAGATATAGGGAGCCATTTTGGGATTCCACTTACGCTTCAGGTGACCGAAGTGAACGCCAGCATCCAACAATGTATTAAAATCTGTACGTGACATTTTAACTTTTCTGTTTTAATTTTAATTTCTCTTTTCTTCAATCTCTTCGGTAGTGGCCTTGCCAATCCGAGAGATTTTCCGCGACGGGGCAATCCGCCAGTAATACTATATATATAAAGCAGTCTTTCGGATTTCCAACCCGCGTCGTGCTTGCCGAAATTCGGTCTAGGTAAGGATTAACGCTTACTGAACTGGAACTTACGACGTGCTCCGGGCTGACCGGGCTTCTTACGCTCAACCTCGCGAGAATCACGTGTGAGGAAACCGTTCTTCTTCAAGATTGAACGGTGCTCAGCGTCGATCTGGCACAATGCGCGTGCGATACCCATACGAGCGGCCTCAGCCTGACCCTTGATACCACCACCAACGAGGTTGATGGTTACATCATAGTTCTCCAAAGTGTTGGTAACCAACAGAGGCTGCTTAACCTCGTACTGGAGAATGTTCAAGGGGAAATAAACGTCGAGTGCGCGCTGGTTGATTGTAATCTGACCATTACCCGGCTTCACGAATACGCGAGCCACAGCAGCCTTACGGCGACCTACGGTGTTTACAACTTCCATACTTTTTACTTAATCTCGTTTAACTTAATTTCCTTGGGGTTCTGTGCAGCGTGAGGATGCTCAGCGCCAGCATAAACCTTCAAATTCTTGAGGATAGCCTCACCCAGACGAGTCTTGGGCAGCATACCCTTTACAGCGTGCTCAATTACGAACTCGGGCTTCTTTGCCAAGTAGTCCGCAGGAGTAGCAAAACGCTGACCACCGGGATAGCCGGTGTGACGTACATAGACCTTGTCGGTCATCTTGTCGCCCGTGAGCTTCACCTTATCGGCGTTGATAACGATAACGTAGTCACCGCAATCAACGTGAGGAGTGTAGCCGGGCTTGTTCTTACCACGCAGGATCTTTGCAACCTGCGAAGCAAGACGTCCCAATACCTCGTTAGTAGCGTCGATTACGACCCACTCTTTCTGGACCGTAGCGGCGTTCAACGAGATAGTTTTGTAACTTCTTGAATCCATCTTTTACGTTTAAGTTAATAACTTGTTTTGTAATCCTATTCCCGCATATTTACGGGCGTGCAAAGATAGTAATTATTTTTTAGATAACCTAATACCCCTCAAAATTATTTCTAACTTTCTCAAATTTACCCTCATAACCGCCTTTTTACAGAGATTTTCCCGCTAGCAAGGGTTACATTTTGAGCAAAAATTCTCTCAAAGCCTCATCCGCAGCCTCTATCGGCATCGATTTTCGCTCTCGACCGAAGGCCTCGGCAAGCGACGGCGGCAACACAGGAGCGACACCCGCAGCAGGCTCCACAACCTCTCCGAACTTGGCAGCGTGTGCCGTTGAGAGGTAGAATCCATCCACGTCCAGATGTTTCACAGCAAGATAACCCACCGCACTATGGGGGTCGGACAAGTAGCCATACTTTTCATATATCTCCTTTATCGCACTCTCAATCTCTTCGTCACTGCACGAGTAGCCCTGCACCTCTCCCTGCAAAGCCTTCACATCGCCTCCGCACAATTCCATCATACGCTCGAAGTTGCTCGGATCACCCACATCCATAGCATTAGCCACGGTCTGCACCGACTTTCGGGGACGATACTGCTCCGTAAGCAGAAATTCGGGCACCACATCGTTGGCATTCGACGCCGCCACAAAGCCCTTTATCGGCAGTCCCATGCGGCGAGCCAGCATACCAGCCGTAAGATTTCCATAGTTTCCGCTCGGCACAACAACCGTAGGCATATCTCGCCCCGTCATCTTGCGCCACGTGCAGTAACCATAGAAATAATAAAAAGACTGCGGCACCCAGCGCAATAGATTTATCGAGTTAGCCGATGTCAAACGTACCCTCTCACGCAGAGCCACGTCACGGAATGCAGACTTGACCATACGCTGGCAATCGTCAAACGTTCCCGCCACACGCAGAGGATGTATATTTCCGCCAAGCGTAGTCATCTGTGCCTCCTGCAAGGGGCTCACCTTGCCTTCGGGATAGAGCACAACTACACGCACGCCCGGCACATTGTAGAAGCCGTGTGCCACGGCACTGCCCGTATCGCCTGAAGTGGCTGTGAGAACGACAAGTTCATCTTCGGTATTGAGCAATCCCGTCATACGCCCCATAAAGCGCGCTCCGAAATCCTTGAAGGCGTGCGTCGGGCCGTGGAACAACTCCAACGTAGAGAATTGCTCATCGAGGCGTCTCAACTCAATCGGAAAATCATATGCCCCACGAACAACACACTCCAAATCCTCCGTGGCCACATCATCGAATAACAACCCTGCCAGATACAAAGCCATATCGGCATACGATTGCTTGGCTAACGCCTCCACCTTTGCCATATCGACCTGCGGAATACGTTCGGGCAGAAACAAACCTCCATCCGCAGCCAAACCCATAAATGCCGCATCGGCGAGTGCTACACCCGCCCATGAGCGATCTCTTGTACTATAATACTTCATACCCTACTCCATTACGCGTGCACCACGATTTGACACCTTACATACATATACATCCGACGCTATCTCCTGCTCGGCAAAGTGCTGACGCATAATTTCACCCACGCGGGCTGCCACATCCATATCTGCCGACAGAGCAAATACCGACGGCCCCGCACCCGAGATATTGAACGCCAACGCTCCCGCTGCCATTACCTTCTCGCGCAACGCATCGAAGCCTGGGATAAACTGCTTGCGATAAGGCTCCACTACAACATCTCGCATAGCACGCCCCACCAGATTCACATCCTTCAGCGCAAGACCTGCCACCAAGCCTGCCACATTACCCCACTGCTTGACGGCTGTACGCAGAGGTATATCCTTCGGAAGCACCTCACGTGCCATACGGGTGCTGACCATAATAGCCGGATGCACCACCGAGCAACAGAAGTTATCAGGCACGGGCAGACGAACAATATCCAACGGCTCATAACCACGCAGAAGCACCACACCACCCAACAGCGACGGGCCCACATTATCGGCATGAGGCGTACCACCACTGATGAGTTTCTCGCCCTCCATAGCAAACTCCACCAGCTGCTCATCCGAGAAGGGACGTCCCAAAGCCACATTCAGCGCATATACTGCCGCCGCCGAGGATGCCGCACTCGAACCGATACCGCTACCCGGCGAGATCTTCTTCTCGACCACCACTCGCACCATACGTTTCTGACCGTACGCCTCCATCAGCGCACGCACGGCAGGCGTGATAACATTTTTCTCCTTATCGTCGGGCAGCTCCACATTTGAGCGGTTCACAATCTCAAGGCCATCGCCATCCTCAACCACTACGCTCAACACATCGCCTACGCCGTCGAGCGTCATACCCATAATATCGAAACCGCAACCCATATTAGCCACTGTTGCGGGTGCAAAGACTCTTACGCTATTCATCGCAATAGATTTTTATTCCCACACGCACCCATATAGTTAGTGCGAGCAAGATAGTTTGTTTGTAAAAAATGTAACTTATGATTTTGAGCCGCTCCCTGCAACCTGGGCTGGGAAATATGACATGAACGCCACCGTCGGCAAAAGAAAACTACACCCCCACAGGGGTAATAGTTGTAGTGGCAATCGTGGTTGTAGTGCCAGCACACAGCGATGTGATGCCGATTGTTATCGTCACCACCATCGTTGTAATATTGTGCTGATTCATCATTTTCAAACCACTAACCTACCACAAATATATATTAAGATTTTTTAATATGCAACTTTTTCGCCAAAAATATTACAAACTATTAGCATTTTTCATACACCTCAAGTCTGTTCACAAACACAAAGCATTGTGCGACAATATTTTACACGCCTTACAAAACATTATAGCCGCGCATATAACACATATAAAGCCTATTACACCTATCCAAACCACACCCTTCCGCACAAAAAAAAGACTCGTCCCCACAGGAACGAGCCTTATTATATAATATATATAGGTATATATTACTGACCCAAGAATGCCAACAAGATACCAGCAGCAACGGCAGAACCGATCACACCTGATACGTTGGGACCCATAGCGTGCATCAAAAGGAAGTTAGCAGGATTCTCTGCCTGACCAACCTTCTGCGATACGCGGGCAGCCATAGGCACAGCCGATACACCTGCAGAACCAATCAGCGGGTTGATCTTCTCCTTTGAGAACATATTCATCACCTTTGCCAATACTACACCAGCACCAGTACCGAGGCAGAATGCCGTAACACCCAATACCATAATACCGATAGTCTGCCAGTTAAGGAAGTTAGCGGCGGTAGCAGTAGCACCTACAGAGATACCGAGGAAGATGGTTACGATGTTCATCAACTCGTTCTGAACAGTCTTGCTCAAACGCTCAACAACACCGCACTCCTTCATCAAGTTACCCAACATCAAGCAACCAATCAGGGGAGCAGCTGAGGGCAACAAGAGTGAGATGATCATAGTCATCGCGATGGGGAAGATAATCTTCTCAGTCTTCGATACAGTACGCAACTGCTTCATCACGATCTGACGCTCAGCCTTAGTGGTCAAAGCCTTCATGATGGGGGGCTGAATCACAGGCACCAACGCCATATATGAGTAAGCGGCAACCGCGATGGGACCCAACAACTGGGGAGCCAACTTAGCGGTAAGGTAGATAGCTGTGGGACCGTCAGCACCACCGATGATACCGATTGAACCAGCCTCAGCGGGGGTAAAGCCCATAGCCGATGCACCCAAGAAGGTTGCGAAGATACCGAACTGAGCAGCAGCACCCAACAACAAGCTCTTAGGGTTAGCAATCAGCGGACCGAAGTCAGTCATAGCACCTACACCTACGAAAATCAAGCAAGGATAGATACCGAGCTTAACACCCAAGTAGAGGAAGTCGATCAAACCACCTACGCGATCAAATGTAGTGTCACCGATAGTCCAGTGTACGTGACCACCCTCGAACAACTCTGTGTGGTACATACCTGCGCCGGGAAGGTTAGTCAAAAGCATACCGAACGCGATAGGCAACAGCAACAGAGGCTCGTACTGCTTAACGATAGCCAAGTAGAGCAATGCGCAAGCGATAATCAACATAACCAGCACACGCCAGTCAGCAAAGATACCACTGATACCCGACTGCTCAACGAAGTTCATCAAAGACTCGCCGAGGTCGATGTCGGCATCAACAACCTCCGCAGCAGCGGGGGCAGCCGTCATCACATCGGGAGTCGCCGAAGCCTGCACCGAAAGGCCGAGAAGCCCCACGGTGAGCAACAGCATCATATATTTCATCACTTTCTTCATTGGTCTTTCCATTTTAAGGTTATGCCAAATCGATAAGTGCGTCACCCTGCTGAACTGCCTGACCAGCCGATACGTGAACTGCAGCTACGGTACCATCGGCGGGAGCGAGGATCTCGTTCTCCATCTTCATAGCCTCGATAACTGCCAACTGCTGACCAGCCTTAACAGCGTCGCCAGCCTTAACACTGATTGATACAACGCTACCAGGCAGGGGAGCGGTGATTGAGTTAGCACCAGCAACAGCCTTAGGTGCAGCAGGAGCAGCTGCGGGAGCAGCAGCAGGAGCGGCAGCCTTGGGAGCTACAACACGGGGAGCAGATGAAACAGCCTCAGAGCGTTCTACATCGATAGTGTACTTCTTACCGTTGAGTTCCACCTCTGCTACGTTGTGCTCAACCTCGGTGATGGTAGCCTCATAGTGCTTACCATTGATATTGAAATTAAGTTTCTGCATTTTTCCTAACTAATTAAAAGATTATACTTTTCTGATTCCATGGTGAGTATGCTACATCGTCGTGACGGAATGTAAGAACGTCGCTCTCCTCGTCGTGCTGGTTGTAGAACGTGTGCAAAACGTAAGCGATAGCCGCCATATCGGTCTCGTCGGTAGTCTCCTCAGCCTTTGCCGCAGGAGCCGCAGCGGGCGCCTGAGCCTTGGGTTTCTGCACGAATACCACACCGAAGCCCTTCACGATAAATATCAACAGTACAAGTACTGCAAATACCAATCCGAAGCCGACACCAGTAATGAGCAATGCATTACCCCAGTTAACTGCTAAAAATGTCATATACTTTCAACTGTTTTATTACAAAGGAATATTAGAGTGCTTCTTAGCAGGGTTAACCTCACGCTTGGTCTTCAATGACTCCAAAGCGCGGATTACGCGGAAGCGAGTGTTACGGGGCTCGATAACGTCGTCGATATAGCCGTAGCGAGCTGCGTTGTAGGGGTTAGAGAACTTATCCTTGTACTCCTGCTCCTTCTCGGCAACGAACTTAGCCTTCTCCTCAGCGTTCTCGAATGCAGCCAAAGCCTTAGCGTGAAGAACCTCAACAGCACCGCTTGCACCCATAACTGCGATCTCTGCAGTAGGCCATGCGTAGTTGATATCACCACGGATGTGCTTAGATGACATAACGATGTAAGCACCACCGTAAGCCTTACGCAATGTAACAGTTACCTTAGGTACTGTAGCCTCGCAGTATGCGAACAGAAGCTTCGCACCGTGAGTAATTACGCCACCATACTCCTGACCTGTACCGGGCAAGAATCCTGGAACGTCAACCAAAGTAACGATAGGAATGTTGAACGCGTCGCAGAAACGAACGAAGCGAGCAGCCTTGCGGCTTGCATTGATATCGAGCACACCTGCCATGAAGTTAGGCTGGTTGGCGATGATACCTACGCTCTGACCGTTGAAACGAGCGAAGCAAGTGATGATGTTCTTTGCATATGATGCAGCGCTCTCCAGGAACTCGCCGTT
>JAFUOK010000037.1 GCA_017481925.1 Alistipes sp. | reverse complement strand
CAACGAAGGCATTGACGCGCAACGTGTCGTCAAAGAACGAACGGTTGTAACCTATCTGGGTATTGTTATATACGCCATCGTCGGTGCCGAAGAATCGTTCGTTGGCATACAGGTCGCCTCCATAGCCGTAGGGGAAGGCCTCGCTGCGGAAAGATGAGTAGTAGGGTTGCATATTGTCGCCAACGTATAGTTGTTCGTCAATATATACACCCCATTTCTCCATTCGGATTTGCAACATCCCGCCACCGGGGGAGCTGAACGACTCTTCGTTGGCACGGTCGCGTTGCAGGGTCTGTATATAATGCAGACGCACATCAAAGTCGAAGTAGGCATTGAAGCGTGCGCCGACATAGGGGTTAACGATGATGTTATCCACCACGCAATTTTCGATGGTCTCGCTACCCGCATAGTGGAATACCTGCAGGGCGTAGCCGCCATAGAAACGGCGGTGATAGTTGTCGAAGTAATATCGGCCACCTGACAGGACGCGGAACTTCTCACGAGAAGCCTGCGAATACATACCGCACCAGTCGAGCGACAATTCTACAAAACCTCTGTCGCCACGGTATTGACCCATAAATCCCTGCACACGATTCTCGTAGAAGCGTACAGAGTCGCTGATGAAGGCCTCCGAGTAGTCGCCAATCATCTCCTCGCGTGAGAAGATACCTGCGTAGGCGCGTACCTTGCCGCTGTCGAAGCGGTAATATATCTGTGGGCGGGCCTTGGCAAATACACGTGTGTCGTCACCAAAGTGTGACCACATATCCATACCGAAGACCAGGCGGTTCTTCTCGTTCCACTCAACGCCCACCTTTGGCGTAAGGCGAGAGGAGAAGAGCGTTCCTGACTCGCCTATTTCGCTACCTGAGTATTCGCGATTGTCGAAGTAGGTGTCGAAGTCGGCACCCACCAATATCTTCATATCCTCCTGTGCGTGAAGCGTACCACCCCAGGTGATGGCTACGAGCAGAACGAAAATATGGTGTATAAAGCGATTCATCTTTCGAATGAGTAAATTTCTAATTTGCAAAGTTAATCTATTTCCGCGATTTGTGCTATATTTGTAGAAGATAATTATATGCCAAAAATGAGAAAAATTACCAACGAAGAGTTACATCGTCCCTCGGTGGACGAGTTTGCTACTATGGGGCGTATTCCCGTAGTGGTGGTTCTCGATAATGTACGCTCGGCGCAGAATGTGGGCGCCTTCTTCCGCACATCCGACGCCTTTGCCATTGAGCAGGTGATGTTGTGCGGCATTACCGCAACGCCGCCCTCACGCGATATTCACAAGAGTGCGCTCGGCGCTGAACTGACAGTTGCTTGGAGCCACTATCCCACTACCGTGGAGTGCGTGAGCGAACTGAAGGCGCAGGGTTATACGCTTCTTTGTGTTGAGCAGGTCGAGGGTGCCGTTATGCTCGATAAGTTGCAGGTGGAGACGGAGCGGAAGTACGCCCTCGTCTTTGGTAACGAGGTTGCGGGCGTAGATCAGGCCGTTGTTGATCTGTGTGATGGAGCGATTGAGATTCCGCAGGCAGGTACGAAACACTCGCTGAATGTTTCGGTTGCGGGTGGCGTGGTGCTGTGGCCCTTTTTTGTGGCGCTGCGTTCAAAGATTGCCAATCGGGAGTAGAAAAATTTGCTTTACCCATTTTTCTTCCATACATTTGCCAAGTCAAATAAACCAATAACCCTCGATGTGTGGCTCAGCCGTGCATCGATTAAGAAAAAACGAAAATGTCAGTAGCAGGATCGGTTAGAGCAGTGACAACGCTGCGTCTTACGGAAATGAAACAACGTGGCGAGAAGATCGCTATGCTTACCTCGTACGATTATTCAACGGCAAAGATTGTCGATGCCGCAGGTGTTGATGTGATTTTGGTGGGTGACTCTGCCGCCAACGTGATGGCAGGTTATGAGACCACATTGCCTATTACACTCGATATGATGATTTACCACGCTCGCTCGGTTGTGCGTGGCGTGAATCGCGCATTGGTTGTCGTGGATCTTCCCTTCGGTACATATCAGGGTAACTCGAAGGTGGCTCTCGATTCGGCTATCCGCATTATGAAGGAGACCGAGGCCGACGCCGTGAAGATCGAGGGTGGCGAGGAGATCCTGGAGTCAGTACAGCGTATTATCTCTGCTGGTATTCCTGTTATGGGTCACCTGGGCCTTACGCCGCAGTCTATCCATAAGTTTGGAACATACAACGTACGCGCAAAGGAGGAGGCCGAGGCCGAGAAGTTGGTTCGTGACGCCCACCTGCTGGAGGAGGCCGGTTGCTTTGCTGTTGTGCTGGAGAAGATTCCCGCTACGTTGGCAGCACGCGTGTCGCAGGAGTTGAAGGTGCCCACAATCGGTATTGGTGCCGGAGGTGCTACCGATGGCCAGGTTCTTGTAGTACACGATATGTTGGGTATTACCAACGATTTCTCACCCCGTTTTCTGCGTCGCTATGCCGACCTGCACGGCGTGATGAGTGAGGCTATCTCACACTATGTGTCGGATGTGAAGGCACAGGATTTCCCTAACGAAAAGGAGCAGTATTAGAATTGAAAAAGCTTGTAATCATACCCACCTATAACGAGATTGAGAACATCTCGCGAATGATAGATGTAGTGCTTACGCTCGATGGCGGCTTCGATATGCTCGTTATCGACGATGGCTCGCCCGATGGCACGGCCAAGGTTGTGCGTGAGCGTCAGGCAGAGTTTCCTTCTCGACTACATCTTATTGAGCGCGCAGGCAAACTTGGACTCGGTACGGCCTACATAGCAGGTTTTCTCTGGGCGCTGGAGCATAATTATGATTACATCTTTGAGATGGATTGCGACTTTTCGCATAATCCCAACGACCTGCAACGCCTCTACGATCGTGCCCGCGAGGGGTATGATGTGGTTGTCGGTTCACGATATGTGCAGGGTGTGAATGTGATTAATTGGCCGATGTCGCGCCTGCTGATGTCGTATTGCGCCTCGATGTATGTGCGAACTATTACACGTATGCCCGTATATGATGCTACGGCAGGCTTTGTGTGCTATTCGCGCCGTGCGCTCAAGACACTCGACCTGGATCGTGTGCAGATGAAGGGATATGGCTTTCAGATCGAGATGAAGTATTCGGCGTGGAGGTTGGGTCTGAAGGTCAGCGAAGTCTCTATCGTCTTTGTTGATCGAGTGGTAGGAACATCGAAGATGAGTAGCGGTATTTTTGGCGAGGCTTTTTGGGGTGTTCTTAAACTGCCTTTTAGAAAAATACGAGCAAGAAAAATTGTATAACAATGTGATTTTTACGTTACGCTCGTCCTCTAAATCCTCATTTACGCGCAGTAAACTACGGTTTCTCGCACTTCGCAAGCCTTGAACTCCCTATTGTTATACAATTTTTAGTATCATTATATTAAAAGAGTCCGCTATATGTGTAGCGGACTTTTTATTTCATCATATCTCCAAAAGTTTTCTTTCCAAATGCATAGCGCAGTATGATCGAACCTTTATATATCTGCTGTGATTCTGCCTTGCATGATGAGCGGATGGCTTGACGCTTGCGGTTCAACTCTTTGTGATCATCCAGAAAATCACGATAGGCACGCAGTGTAGCCTGCCCCAAAGCCTTGTCGCCTCGCAAAAAATATATCACTGCCGAGAGCATATCACATATAGGTCGCACGACGGCCACGATGATGCGTTGCCACGTGGGGGCGCACTTGAATAGCATCGAGAGATTGTTGCGGTAATTAAGATATAGTTTCTGTGGCGACTCGTTCGGAAGGGTTCCTCCACCCAGATGATATACTACACTACGAGGCTCCACCATAATGCGATAGCCCGCCAGCTGCATACGCCAGCAGAGGTCGATCTCCTCCATATGGGCAAAGAAATCGGCATCGAAGCCTCCCAACATTCGGAATACATCGGCACGGCAGCAGAACGCCGCACCGCTTGCCCAGAATACCTCGCGCGCCACATCGTACTGCCCCTGGTCCTGCTCCACAGTAGAGAGAATACGTCCACGGCAGAAGGGGTAACCAAGAATGTCGATAAAGCCTCCTGCGGCGCCCGCGTATTCGAAGCGGTCGCGATAGCCATACGAGCGTAGCTTGGGCGCTACGGCGGCAATGTGGCGGTTGTTTGAAAGTGTGGCAATGAGTGGCTCTATCCATCCTGCGCTAACCTCTACATCGGAGTTGAGCAGAACGAAATACTCGGCATCAACCTGCTCCAAAGCTCGATTATAGCCCTCGGCAAAACCGTAGTTTTCAGACAGAGTGATTACCTTGATAGCAGGGTAGTGCTCGCGCAGAAATGGCACAGAGTCATCCGTCGAGCCATTGTCAGCTACGACAATCTCCACCGCCGCGGGTGTATGAGCCACCACACTCGGCAGGAACTGCTCCAGATGCTGACGCCCGTTCCAGTTAAGTATGACTACTGCGGTCTGTCTCATATCTTCTGTGCCTGTAATTCTGCCGGTGGTGTGTGCTTCCAGCGACGGTGTGACCACATCCACATCTCGGGATGGGCGTTTATATCGTTCTCCAAAAGACGCACATAGCGCTCCGTAATCTCGCCTGCAGCAATGGGCGAATCGCCATCGTAGATGAGCGTAAATGACGCCTCATAATGACCTGCGTTGATGCGACGAGGCGAGAAATAATATACGGGCAGATGATACTTCATTGCAAGTATCTCGCCACCCTCGAAGAAGGCGGTCCACTGATGCAGGAAGCGATACCAATTCATATTGGCACGCAGTGCGGGGTTCTGGTCGGCTATGAGTCCCATAGCCATAGGTCGCTTTTGGCGATTATCGACAAAGTGGCGCATCGTACGCTTCATATCAACCAGCTCGACATTCTTATGGGTGCGGATGCGCTTTAACAGCTCGTCGATTACGGGGCTTGTAATCTTGTGATACACCGCCACGAAGGTCTGCTCTGGGAATACCAGACTTACCGTGCTACCTGCCTCCCACGGGCCATAGTGTGCCGTGAGAAGTATGGCACTGCGCCCATTGATAGCCTTACGTGTGGACTCGGCATTGGTCACGACCATACGGTGCAAAAGAGTCTTTTCGCTTACGCCCGACTGACTTATTGTGTTGATTATCTGCTCGCTCAGGTTGCCGTACGTAGCGCGGCATATCTTGTTGAGCTCCTCCTCGCTCCGATCGGGGAACGAGCGGCGCAGATTATCCATAATCACGCCACGACGATAGTGAATAACATCGCGGAGAATAAAGGTGCACAACCCTCCGAAGATATTGTGACGCACAAAGTGGGGCATCAGGGCAAAGCCTCGGCAGATAAGCCATAGCGTCTCCAGAGCAATGCGCTGCCACAGGGTTAGTTGCGTAGTGGTGGTACTCATCAGACTATGGGTTACTCCTGCTCGTCATCATCCTGACGGTAGCGGTTGCGTTTAACTTTTGTCTCTGCTTTGGGTTGACCTGCCACAACGATCACAAACTCCCCCTTGGGTTCGTGCTCACGGAAGTGAGCCACCACCTCGGCTATTGTGCCGCGTACGGTCTGCTCGAATTTCTTTGTCAGCTCACGCGATACGGATACCTTGCGATCCTCGCCAAATACCTCGGCAAGTTGTTCCAGACACTTCACCACGCGGAAGGGCGACTCGTAGAAGATTATTGAGCGACTCTCATCCTTTAACTCCTCAAGTCGCTTTGTGCGGCCCTTCTTCTGAGGCAGGAAACCCTCGAAGCAGAATCTGTCGCAGGGGAATCCGCTCTGCACAAGGGCAGGGATGAGTGCCGTAGCGCCGGGCAGAGTCTCTACCTCAATGCCTGCCTCTACGCAGGTGCGAACCAATAGAAATCCGGGGTCGGAGATCCCGGGTGTGCCGGCATCCGACACAAGGGCTACGGTACGACCCTCGCCAATGGTCTCGGCAACGGAGGCGGCTGTGGCGTGCTCGTTGAACTTGTGATGAGAGTATAATTTCTTCTCAATGCCCAAGTGCTTGAGCAGGAAGGCTGTGGTGCGTGTATCCTCGGCAAGGATGTAGTCGGCCTCCTTGAGCGTGCGTATGGCGCGCAAGGTGATATCCTCCAGGTTGCCGATAGGGGTGGGAACGATGTATAACTTCGACATAGGTTATGAGAGTTTGCGCTCGAGGAGCTGCATAATAAACTTCGAACCTTCGGTGTCGGGGTTCCATGCGTAGTTCTCTATGATGTGGATCATACAATCGTCCATACTCTCCAGACTATCGAGAGCCGTGATAGCCTCGTCGTAAGCCTCGTCGTCGCCATCGAACAGGTCGCGGATCATCAGGAACTTGTCGTTTAGCCCGATGCCGTCACGCAGCGATGCTATCTTCGAGTGGTTGATCTCCTCGGCCAGGGCGTTGGGAGCAACGATGGTATCGGCCAAGGTCTGGGTTGTCGCAGCGATAGCGTCGGCGATGGTTACACGGCGCTCCTCCTCAACGGGGGCAGGTGCTGCTTTGGGTGCGGGCTTTGGTGCGGGCGCAGTTTTGGGCTCTGCACTCTTTGAGGTCATAGGCTTGGGAGCATCTACATCCATATCGAATATCTTCGATATATCCACAACCTTCTCGGGTGCGGGCTCGTTGTCGTTGTAGATAGACATCATACGCTGATGTTTCGTGCGCGGACGGCGCTGTACCTCCTCCATGCCAAACAGACTATTGAGCGACCGAGGCTCCTCGCGCTTTGCAGGCTTCTCCTCTGCAGGCTTTTCTTCAATCGGCTTTTCCTCCTGTTGGGGCTTCGGTGCCATTGCGGGCTCCTCGGCTACGGGCTCAGGGGTAGGTTCAGGCTCAATTTCAATTTCGGGTTCAAGCTCAGGCTCAATTGCGGGTGTTGCCACCTCTGTCTCGGGCTCCTCTACCTCGGGTTCCACAATTTCGGGTACAATTTCTGCGGGTGCGCTGATTGGTGTTGCAACCATAGCCGATGCTAAAATCTCCTCCACAAGTGAGGGCTCTGCCTCTGCATCCTCCTCTTCAACTGCCTCGGGCAGGGTTGAGAGAAAATCCTCCTCATCGGCAAAGATCAACTCTACCTCCACGTCGCTCTCCTGCTGGGGCTCCTCCTCTCGCTCCTCTACGGGTGCTGCGACGGGCGTTGCAATAGGCTCTACGGCTGCTACCTCCGCGTTGAAACGTACCAGATCGTATATCTTCTTTAACTTGTCGAGAGCAATGTCGCGCTCGATGGCTGAAACTGACTCCTCGCCCTCCCACGATGAGAGCATGAGCGAGAGTTTCTCTATTTCTGCTTTTATAAGTTTAATGTTCATAGCTTTCGCATAAAAATATTTCCCCAAAGATAACAAAAATACCTTAATAAAAAAAGAGGATGCTTCATTTTGAAACATCCTCATGCTATAAATGTTGCGTCGAGAAGAACTATTTATTCAAATGATCGCTATAAACAGCCTGTGGCAGGTCGTGCATATTGTACTGCGAAGCCATCGAACGACCATAAGCGCCAGCCGACTTGATGGCGAGCAGGTCACCTCGCTTGCTGCGCTTCAGGCTCACGTTCTCATCAAATACATCGGTTGATTCGCAGGCTGTACCTACGACGGTGTATTTTGTGGTGCGCTCCTCCTGTGAGGTGATGTTCTCGATGTTGTGGTACGAACCATAGAGCATCGGGCGGATAAGCTCGGTCATCGAAGCGTCGATGATAAGCAGACGACGACCCGTAGCCGTAGTCTTGTTGAACAATACGCTGGTAATCAACTCACCGCACTCACCCACGAGCGAACGGCCAAACTCGAAGTGTACCTCTTTACCCTCGACGTTGAGGTGCTCGTGCACGATGGCAAAGAGTGAAGCGAAGTTGGGAATAGGCTCATTCTCGGGTACGTCGTAGTTGATACCCAGACCGCCACCAACATCAACCATACGGAACGAGAAGCCGAGCGACTCCAGCTTCTCAACGATGGCATTGGCCTTGTTGCACATATTCTCGAATACGTGCAACTCGCGGATCTGCGAGCCGATGTGGATATGGATACCGATGATATTGATATTCTCGAGCGAACGGATAAGCTCTACGTTGTCCAGAATCTCCTCGTACGAGATACCGAATTTACTGTCGGCCTGACCCGTGTCAATGCAGCGGTTTGTCTTGGGGTCGATATCGGGGTTTACACGCAGACCTACATCTGCTGTTTTGCCCATCTCTTTAGCCAAGGCATTTACAACCTGTAACTCCTCGATAGACTCGCAGTTGATGGCCAGAATCTCCTGCTCGAGGGCGTAGCGAATCTCCTTGTCGCGTTTACCTACACCTGCATACACTACGGTCTTGGGGTCGAAGCCCGACTCGATGGCCTTGCGAACCTCGTTGCCGCTGGCGCAGTCGATACCGATACCATACTCCTTGATGATCGAGAGCAGGTAGTCGTCGTTGTTGGCCTTGATGGCGTAGTGGACTTTGTAGTTGTACTTGTTTGACTCGTAAACCACGCTCTCCAGCGTCTGACGCAGGAGGTTGATGTCGTAAAGATAGAACGGAGTCTCAAACTCGCGAAGTTGGGTTGCTACTTTTCTGCTTAACATGTTTCCTAACTAATTTTTTTTCTAACGCAAAGGCCCGTGGGCCTAATCGGTGCAAATGTAGGTATTTCACAACGTTTTTGCAAATAAATGAGTTCTTTTTAGGGTGTGGTTTTTTCGTGATAAAGTGCGAAAATTCCGTTTTGGAGCAAAAAGGAGCGCAATCTTATGGCCGATGGAGTACCTTTGCCACATGAATCATTTTATTTTTTAACCTTAATTGTAATGAGAAAGTTGTTTTTAGCAGTAGCCGTAGTCGCAACGCTTGCGTTGGCTACATCGTGTGGAGTAGGCCAGAGCGGTCAGAATGTGGAGAGTGAGATGTATAAGATTAACTTATCGTCCGAGAGCCCCAAACCCAAGCAGGGTAAGT
>JAFUOK010000036.1 GCA_017481925.1 Alistipes sp. | reverse complement strand
TCCTGAGCCAGGATCAAACTCTCCATTGTATAAATAAATTGTTTATAAATCTTAGCTCTAATCTCAAAGGTATTGTTTGAAATTACTCTTTTTCAAGAGTGAATAAAACTTTCTTAGCTGCTCAAATATCTTCAAAGAACTTTATCTATCGACACCTTGCGGTGCTAGATTCTTTTTCAATCGGTTTCCGTTTTTGAGGCGGAAATCGGTTGCAAAGGTAAGATAAGTTTTTCTAACTTCCAAATATTTTTGGAGTTTTTTTGAAAAACTCTTTCTCAAGAACTTTGCCTTAGCGAAGCACTGCTTCATCTAAGCGGGTGCAAAGATATGAGATGTTTTTCTAACTTCCAAATATTTTTTAAGAATTTTTAGAAAACTTTTTCTTAAGAACTTTTGCTTGATAACAAAGAGCTTTCCTTGTCAAAGCGGTTGCAAAGGTAAGGCAAGTTTTTCAATTCTCCAAATATTTTTTAAGAATTTTTAAGAAAAACTTTTCTTAAGAACTTTTGCGCACCTGACCAGTATTTTCCTGATCAAAGCGGGTGCAAAGTAAAGGCTTTTTTTGCAAACGAGCAAATAATTACAGTACTTTTTTGACTGTTTTTTCGACATAAAATCTCACAATACTGAAAATAAGGATATTACATACGAGCGAGGATTGTCGAAGGATCGCTCTATAATATATATTATATAGGTATAGCCTCCTTTCTCAAAAATCACACAACAAGCAACGCCGAATTGGTGATTATATTTTTTTCATTATATTTGTAAAACGTTTGGCCGCAGTTGGCAAAACAGAGAGCCGCTACAATACAATAATGTAGGCCAACGATATATAAAGCAAGATTAAGATGCAAAAAAATACGACAAAGCACCGCGAGTGGAGCTACTCGGCAGTGCTTTACGAAATGAATATTCGCCAACTCACGCCCCAGGGAACACTCCGTGCGGCGGAACAGAAGTTAGAGTCGCTACGCGAGCTGGGCATTGATGCCATCTGGCTGATGCCGATCTACCCCATAGGCGAGGAGGGTCGCAAGGGTTCATTGGGCTCTTATTACTCTATTCGGGACTACAAAGCCGTAAATCCCGAATTTGGAGAGATGGCTGACCTGGACTCGTTCGTAAAGCGAGCTCACTCGCTTGGGATGAAAGTTTTACTCGATTGGGTTGCCAACCATACAGCACGTGACGCCAAATGGCTCAAAACAAAGCCCGCAGATTGGTATGAACGCGAGGAGGATGGATCGGCAAAGGTGCCATGGGACTGGACCGACACGGCAAAGTTGAATTACGCCAACCGAGATGTATGGCGCGGACAGATCGAGGCGATGCGTTTTTGGGTTGAGCAGCACGACATAGATGGATTCCGCTGTGATATGGCTATGCTTGTGCCGATCGAGTTTTGGCAGGAGGCGTCAGCCGTACTGCACGCCATAAAGCCCGACATCTTTATGCTGGCCGAAGCGGAGGAGTTGAACCTCTTCGACCGCGCCTTCGATATGGGCTATGCGTGGGAGATACATCATATGATGTGCGACATTGCTCACGGCGAGCGCAGAGTATGGGACTTGCGAAACACGATGTATGCCGACCGAGAGAAATACCCCTCATCGGCTATGCGTATGATGTTCACCTCAAACCACGACGAGAATTCGTGGAGCGGCAGCGAGTTTTACCGTTTCGGGCCGGCATTGGAGGTTATGACAGCGCTGACATTTGTATGGGAGGCGGCAATGCCACTTATATACACTGGTCAGGAGATTGGCTATGACCATACCTTTGCCTTCTTCGACCGTGACCCGATAAAGCAGTATGAGTTCAATGAACATACGGAGATATACCGAAAGCTCATTGCATTGAAACACTCGCAGGCGGCTCTTCAGGCAGGCGAGCGTGGTGGTCGCACGATAGAGATTGAGAACAACGCCAAGGATTGTATGATGACCTTTGTGCGAGAAGTGGAGGGAAGTCGCGTGGTAGCGATAATGAATCTCTCGCCCTACACCATTCACGCCTCGTTCAACAACGGCATCTATGCGGGCGAATACACCAATGCAATGACGGGCGAGCGATGCATCCTGCCACTGCACCTTGAACAGGATATAGAACCGTGGGGTTATACCTTATTATATAAATAGCGATGAAACGACTTTTTGCCATAACGCTACTGCTGCTGGTCGGCTTCATAGCCGAGGCACGCCCCTATCGCACGGGAGATGTTCCCAATGTGCAGATAGAGAACCGCTATCGTTTCACATCCAATCCCGACGGCATACTTGATGCGTGGGCAGTGGCTCAGATTGACTCTATCTGTTACGATCTGCGACACCGAGGCATTGCGCAGACGGCTGTCGTTGCGCTGAAAGAGATCGACACGGACGATGTATTTGAGTTTGCATACGAACTATTCTCCGATTGGGGCGTAGGCAGCAAGAGCAATAGCGGCATAGGAATATTGCTTGTCGAGGAGGCGCGCGAGATTCGTTTTGTGACCGGCTACGGCATTGAGGGCGTACTGCCCGATGCCATATGCAAGCGCATACAGACCGAATATATGTTACCCTACTTCAGTCGTGGCGACTATAGCCGCGGTATGGTGGCGGGAGTGAGCGCTATACGCAGCGTACTCAACGGCAGTGAGCTCGACGCGGGTGGCAATGACGACTACGTAGATGATGACGACGAGGCTGCGTGGGCATTGGCGGGATTCTTTATACTTGTAATTATAGGCTCGATGATTATCGTCATCATCGCCGATCGTGCTTCACGCACCTGTCCAAGTTGCAAGCAGCGCACGTTGCAGAAGGACTCTACGCGTCTTTTGAGCCGCAACTTCGGAGCATCGACATACGAGGATACATACGTCTGCACGAAGTGTGGCACCGTGGTTAAGCGCAAGCGTCAGGATTACGACTCCTCGCACAACAACCGTGGTGGCGGCCCGATAATTATGGGCGGCATGGGACGTGGCTTTGGCGGTGGCGGATCATTCGGCGGCGGCTGGGGTGGCGGCTCGTTCGGTGGCGGTGGCGCAGGCTCACGATGGTAAACGAAATACTAACAAACAAAAATTTATAACAATGAAAAAATTTATTCTTTTTGCGATTGTAGTGCTTTGCAGTATGACTTCATGCTCAACCTACAACAATATGGTTACTCTGGACGAGGCCGTAAAGAGCGCCTGGTCTAACGTAGAGACACAGTATCAGCGCCGTGCTGACCTTATCCCCAACCTCGTATCGACGGTCAAGGGCTACGCCTCACACGAGGAGTCAACCCTGCAGGCCGTGATTGAGGCTCGCTCGAAGGCTACGTCGGTAAACATCTCGATGGATGAGCTTACGCCCGAGAAGATTGCCGAATTCCAGAAGGCTCAGTCGGCTGTAACATCAGCCTTGGGACGCCTGATTGCCGTATCGGAGAACTACCCCGATCTGAAGGCTAACCAGAACTTCCTGGAGCTGCAGGCACAGTTGGAGGGCACGGAGAATCGCATCACCGTAGCCCGCAAGGCGTTCAACGACACCACACAGCAGTACAACGTATCGGTGCGTTCGTTCCCTGCAAACATTATTGCAATGATTTTCAGATTCGACCAGAAGCCCTACTACGAAGCCGACGAAAGTGCAGCTACGGCACCCAAGGTTGAGTTCTAAAAAAATTGGGCGCAAGGGCATTAAAAAAATGATTTTTTCTTTTATTATATAAAAATTTTTACATACCTTTGTTAAGGAACCTTAAATATCTTTATACAATGGATCAGAAGAAACTTTTCGAACAGAAGACTTCAAGACGTACATTCTTGAAGCAGTCGGCAATGGGCTTGGCTATGGCTTCAATCCTGCCGTCAGCACTCACCTCTTGTGCATCAGACGCAGCTGCTCCCGCAGCAGCTAACTCTACTGGCATCAACTCTAACTTCCACGGCGTGAAGATCGGTTGTATCACTTACAGCTGGCGTTCAATGCCCGCAAAGACTGTTGATGAGATCATTGCTTATTGTAAGGAGGCTAACCTCGGTTCGTTGGAGCTCATGAGCAACGACCTGGAGCGTGTATTGGGTGTTCCCGAGAACCCCCAGCAGCGCATTATGGCTGAGGCTCGCGCCAAGATGCCCGCCCCCAAACCCGGCGAGCGTCCCGGACGTCCCCAGCTCACTCCCGAGCAGCAGGCAGAGATCGACAAGTACAATGCTGACTTGAAGGCTTGGCGTGTAAATATGGATATGGCTAAGGTTGAGGCTGTTCGCAAGCAGTTCAACGATGCAGGCATCGAGATTCACATCGTTAAGTTTGCTCCCGCAAACTGGTCAGACGAGGAGATTGAGTACGCTTGCAAGGCTACCAAGGCTATGGGCGCTAAGGCTATCACTCAGGAGATCAGCCTCGAGGCTGCTCAGAAGTTGGCTCCCTTCGCTGAGAAGCACGGCTTGTACATTGCTATGCACAACCATATGCAGTACGCTGAGGAGGGCTTCAGCTGCGATCCTATCTTGGCAGTATCTCCCTCAATCATGCTGAACTTCGACTGCGGTCACTACTTCGGCTCAACTGGCAACAACCCCGTTGACTTCATCAAGAAGTACCACGATCGTATCTACAGCATCCACCTCAAGGATAAGACCGGTAAGAACACCGAGCCCGCAAATGCTAACCAGGTATGGGGTCAGGGCGAGACTCCTTTGAAGGAGGTTTTGAACCTTCTGAAGGATCAGAAGTGGCCTATCTACTGCGACATCGAGCTCGAGTATGAGATCAAGCCTTGGTCAAATGCTGTTAAGGAGCTGGGCGTATGCGTTCGTCACGCACGTGAGTTGCTTATGTAATACCACAATAATAATCAGAAACGCCCCACGCTTAAGTTGGGGCGTTTTTGTTAAATATCGCAATAATGGAAAAAGTACGTTTCGGTGTCGTAGGCACCAACTTTATCACCGACTGGGTCATCGCCGGAGCACGCGAGGATGAACGTTTCTGCCTCTCGGCCGTATGTTCGCGCACGCGCGAGCGTGGCGAGGAGTTTGCCGCCAAGCACTCTATACCCCACGTCTTCACCTCTCTCGAAGAGATGGCCGCAAGCGATAAGGTGGATGCCATCTATATCGCCTCTCCCAATTATATGCACTCCTCGCAGAGCATACTGTGCATGAATCACGGCAAGCACGTGCTGTGCGAGAAGCCTATGGCGTCAAACGCCCGCGAGGCACGTCTAATGGTCGAAGCCGCACGAAAGAATGGCGTCACGCTTATGGAGGCAATGAAGAGTACACTCTCGCCTAACTTCCGCGCCGTGCGCGACAACCTGCACCGCGTGGGTACGTTGCGTCGTTACTTCGCCTCGTTTTGTCAATACTCATCTCGCTACGACAAGTTCAAGGAGGGCACCGTACTGAATGCCTTCCGCCCCGAGTTGTCGAACGGCGCAATGATGGACATTGGCGTATATACCATCTACCCTATGGTTGCGCTCTTCGGTCGTCCGCAGGCTATCAACGCACAAGGTATCGTTCTGTCGAGCGGCGCTGACGGCCAGGGAGCTGTAAATATGCAGTACGAGGGTATGAATGCCACCATCCTCTACTCGAAGATTGCCAATTCGCACCTGCCCGCCGAGATCGAGGGCGAGGAGGGCAATATCCTTATCGACCGCATACAGACTCCCGTAGATGTTCGTTTCTATCCTCGCCAGGCACCCGCATCGGGTCAGGAGAAGCGCACCGAGGGTGAGATATTGGGTGTTGATGACAGCCACAACGAGTATTACCACGAGGTTAAGGAGTTTATCGACCTTGTGCAGAGTGGTCGTATGGAATCCGAGATCAACAGCCACGAGGCTTCGATCACTACGATGGAGATCATCGACGAAGTGCGCCGTCAGCTGGGCGTACACTACCCTGCCGACGAGGAGTAAGCCTACTCCTCCGATTTGGAATAATCCTCGGGGCTAAACGCTGACGTTTTATCCACAATAGCCAGACGATTCTCATAGAGTCGTTTGGCTATTATGTTATCCAGCGAATACTCCCCCGCACCCATACAGAACATCAACACAAACATCGACATAAATATCAGCGCCAACTCCTTCACGGCAAAAGCGTCGCCGTGATGCACAAAGAAAAACGCAACGGCCATAGTGATGATCATCGGCACGAGAGCCAGACGGTAGAATGCTCCGAAAATCACCGCTGCCGAACATATCACCTCGGCAAATACGGCAAGGTAGAACGAGAGACGACTACCCAACCCTATCGGATCGGGGAAGGAGGCGATGTCGCCACCATAAGTCACGATCTTCATCATACCGTGCCAAAGGAACAATCCCCCGAAGAGCAGTCGTATCATCAGCAAAGCGCAGGCATAGTTGCGTGGCAACGGCTGATAGGGAAAAAGAAAAGCCAAAATAGAATCCATATACAAGAAATTTCCACGCAAAGGTGCAAGTTGCGTGCCTCAGCCACACCCGACACAAAAAAAAGACGACCACCCCGAAGGATGATCGTCTCGATCTGCGCGCTCCTCAAAGGAGCAGCAGGCTATTTCACTGCATTAACAATTGCCTCGAATGCCTTGGGCTCGTTCATAGCGAGGTCAGCCATAACCTTACGGTTGAGGGCGATACCCTTCGCATTAACCTTACCCATAAACTCTGAATAAGTCATACCATAAGCGCGAACCGCAGCGTTGATACGAGTGATCCACAATGAACGGTATGTTCTCTTCTTGATCTGGCGGTGTGCATAAGCATACTGCAGACCCTTCTCGACAGTATTTTTCGCAACTGTCCAAACGTTTCCCCTTGAACCAAAGTTACCCTTGGCAAGCTTCAAAACCTTCTTTCTTCTTGCGCGTGACGCAACAGCGTTGACTGAACGTGGCATAGTAAAATAAGTTTTTGATGGAACTCATAGCGGTGAGTTTCTCTCTCACTCTTTAGGGCTATTTTGTCCCGATTGTTAATAAAATTTGTTTGGCGAATCGAGGCTAATTACTTAACCAACAGATTCTTGATCTTAGCCTCATCGGCTGCAGATACAGTTGAAGAGTAACAAAGGTTACGCTTCTGCTTCTTAGTCTTTTTGGTCAGGATGTGACTGTGATAAGCGTGCTTGCGCTTGATCTTACCTGTGCCGGTGAAAGTAAAACGTTTCTTTGCAGCGGCATTTGTTTTCATTTTAGGCATTTCTCAAAAATTGTTAATTAGTTAAACATAGCGCGCAAAGATACGTTTTTTTTCTCAATTTACGCACATTCGTCCAAATAATTTTGAGTTTTGAATTCTGAATTTTGAATTATTCGCTACCTTTGTAATATGATTAAAGCTCACGACATACACAAAAGTTTCGGCACGTTAGAGGTATTGAAGGGTATTTCGCTCAGTGTTGAGCGTGGCGAGGTGGTATCGATTGTCGGACAGAGCGGTGCCGGCAAGACTACTCTGCTACAAATTCTTGGCACACTGTCGGCTATGGACAGCGGTTCGCTACTCATCAACGGCGTAGATGTAAACACCCTGAAGGACAATGCCCTTTCGGATTTTCGCAACCAGCACATAGGCTTCGTTTTTCAGTTTCATCACCTGCTGCCCGAGTTCTCAGCGCTGGAGAATGTGATGCTCCCCGCTCTTATTGCCGGCCGAGCAAAGGCCGAAGCCGAGCAGGAGGCAGCAAAACTACTCCAGATAATGGATCTCTCGGCTCGCCTTACACATAAGCCGAGCGCCCTGTCGGGTGGCGAGCAGCAGCGAGTAGCCATCGCACGTGCTATAATCAATCGTCCTGCACTACTTTTGGCAGATGAACCATCGGGTAACCTCGACACAAAGAACCGCGACGAGATACACTCGCTATTCTTCCGCCTACGCGAAGAAATGGGGCAGACAACCATCATCGTCACGCACGACGAAGGTCTGGCATCGATGGCCGACAGAAAAATCACTATGCGTGACGGCAAAATATTGTAAGAAATGGAGAAGGAGGAGTTACGCGACCTGCTTGAGCATCTGCACGACAAATATAACCGAGTGGAGTTCATCGAGCCCGACCCAATAAGCATACCCCACTCATTCAGCGATCGTGACGACCGCGAGGTGGCCGGATTTCTGGCTGCCGCCATAGCGTGGGGCAACCGCAAGGCTATAGTAAAGAGCGCCCAACGAATGATGCAATATATGGACTATGCGCCAGCCGACTTTGTGCGCAATGCCTCGGAACAGGAGTTGAAACATCTACAATCATACGTACATCGAACCTTCAACGGTCAGGACTTCACAGACTTTGTGCTCTGCATGCGCCACATAATGGAGCAGCACGGAGGCATAGGCCTATTCTTCGAGAACCGCTATGAGGCAACACTCGACATAGCGCAAGTACTGTCCGACTTTAGACGCGAATTTTTCTCCGCACCCCACAATCAGCACTGCGAAAAGCACCTATCGTCAATCGACAAGGGTGCGGCGTGCAAACGGCTAAATATGTATCTGCGTTGGTTCGTACGCCACGATGAGCGTGGTGTGGATTTTGGCCTATGGCATAAGATTCCTATGTCGGCGCTATATCTGCCTCTCGACGTTCATACGGGTAATATGGGGCGTGCGTTGGGTCTTTTGCGGCGCAAGCAGAGCGACTGGAAGGCTACCGTAGAGATTACGTCGGCACTGCGCGAGTTTGATGCCGAGGATCCCGTGCGCTACGACTACTCGCTCTTCGGTGCGGGCATTGACGGTTTTCTAAAAGCATAGCAATGAGGGGCAAGGGCTTTACATTCAAGCAATTTCACATCGACCACAGCCGATGTGCCATGAAGGTCGGCACCGACGGCACACTGCTCGGAGCGTGGGCCGATCTGCCACAGCATGGGCGTATCCTCGACATTGGCACGGGCACGGGGCTTATCGCCATAATGGCAGCGCAACGCACCACCGAAGCCCACATCACAGCAATAGATATTGACCCAGAGTGCATCTCGCAGGCACGCGAGAATGTCGAAGCCACACGATGGAGCGCGCGCATAGAGGTAGTGCATACTCCATTGCAAGAGTTTTCGGCGGCAGAGCCATTCGATGTGATTATCTCCAATCCACCCTACTTTGTCGATTCGTTGCTCTCGCCCGATGCGGCACGCTCGACGGCTCGCCACACCGACACCCTATCCTTTGATGATCTTGCTCAGGGTGTTCTGCAATTGCTTGCACAAGATGGTCATTTTGCACTTATCCTGCCACCGACAGAGATGGAGCGATTTCTCTCGGCTGCCCGCGGACGATTATTTCTTACGCGTCGTTGCGAGGTGTGGACTACGCCCACGAGCGGAGCGCGTCGCATAATGGCGCAACTATCACCGCAGCCTCCCGCGACCCCTCCGCAAAGCGAGAAGCTCATAATTGAGGATCACGGGCCACAGGGGTACAGCGAGGATTACAAGCGCCTGACACGCGATTTTTATCTGAAATTTTGATATTTTCTCCAAATGAAGTATATTTGCTAAATAGATAGTATAAAAAACTTTGACTATGAAACGATTTTTAGCACTTTTGACACTCGCCGTGATGATCAGCACAGCCGTGTCAGCACAGAATACGCCTTACCGTGCGGTGATAGGCCCATACTACGATGCTACGGGTGCCATAGCTGTTGCCGACCCCTCGACAACTATCATTGTGGATCTCACGATCGAGAAGGAGCAGACTGTAGTAGGCCCTTATGCACGCTATGCACAGAAGTATCTCGACGTCAGAGGTTCTCTGGTAGAGAAGACATCATACACCATCAAGAGCGCACAACTCTCTGTTGCCACAGGCAATGATGTATTCGTAGCGCCGCAGGTAGCACCCGCAAGCGTAAACGTGCAGTCGCACATCGCTCCCGAGGCGGAGTTTGCAAAGGTTCTACCCGACCGCGTAAGCCTCTCACCCATCTCGGCAGAGGATGCAGCTGCACAGGCTGCACAGGCTATCTTTACACTTCGCAAGAAGCGTGTGGAGTTGATTACTGGCGATGCCGGCGAGAATGTATTCGGTGGTGGTCTGAAAGATGCTTTGGAGGCTTTGGATGCTCGCGAGCAGGCTTACCTTGAGTTGTTCCTCGGCAAAAAGATCGTAACGACTTACACCGAGCGTATCATTCTGCCCCTCAACGGCACAGCAACGGCTTACACCATCGCAAAACTCACCGCCGATGGTTTGCAGCCCGCCACAGCGGCAGAGGGCGAGGCAGTAAAGCTCAACATCACACCCTCGGGCACGACACCCAAGCTGGCTACAATGTCGGAGGTAGATTCACGCGACAAGACCGCCTTGCAGGTTCGCCTGGCCGATAATGTGACGTGTGTAGTAATGGTTGGTGACAAGATGGTCGGTTCGGCCATACTTCCTGCGTTTGAGTTCGGACGCACGGCCTACATTACCAACACCACGAAACGATAACAAGAAAGAGTAATAACAAGAGGTTGCCCCGCAAGACAACCTCTTTATTTTTCAATATGGCAGATCAAACTCAAAAGATGATTTCGCTGCTGGGCCGTATGCGCAAGCAGATGAACGGCGCAGTAGCAGATGCGATGTACTACTATGGTCAGAACTATGGCCTCAACTACGGTGTGAGCCTGCCCACCGTCCGCGAGATTGCATCGGCCGAGGGCAAGGATCACGAGTTGGCACGATATCTCTACAAGCAGCAAGTGCGAGAGTTGCGCCTGGCCGCTATGCATATTGCCGAGCCGGCACTTTTCTCTCTCGAGGAGGCATCGGCGTGGGCTGACGGCATCATCAACTCCGAACTTGCCGAGGAGATGGCCTTTGCGCTGCTACCACACTCTACAGCCTTGAAGGAGATATATGCGGCGTGGACAACGAGCGGCAATGAGTTCATGGCATACTCGGCGCTGATGGCCGCCTCACGCACAGAGTTAGCCGCAGAGCAAGAGATAATACACTCCATAAACAAGATCGTATCACAATATCCCGCATCACGCATCATAGCACAGGGCGCCGTTGCGCTGCTCTCATCTGCCGCCACGCTTAATGCCGATCGCACCACTATAGAACAGACCCTGAAACAACTCCCAGAGGATTCTGCCACGGATTATATCCGCGAGGAGATGGAGTGGCGTCTGGAGGCTCTTCAGTAGGCCTCAATCTTTTCGAAGCGACGCACCACCTCGGTCAGAGTATCCAGCGACAGCACACCACTCTCTCGCCATAGCATACGCCCCTGGCGAAAGAGGATAAGCGTCGGCACCGACAACACGCGATAGTGCTGTACGGGTTCGGTATTTTCGTAGCGGTCCACATCCAGACGTACTACATCTACAATGCTCTGCTGCTGCGTAGCCAGCGCATCAAGGATGGGATGCATAGCCTTGCAGGGGCCACACCACGTGGCATAGAAATCGACAAGCACCAACCGATCGGGTGCTATGAGTGCTTCAAATTCTTGTTGTGTCATAATAAAAAAGGTTGTCTAAACATTAGACAACCTAAATCGCAAAATCTATACCACACTACAACTCCTCGCAAAATAGAGCTCGTGGCAACTCGCCTATATTATTGATATAGACAACCTCTATACCCTTTGGCATCTTCACTCCCTTGCGCAGAAAACCCGAAACAATGATACGTCGGAAACCCAGACGCGCTGCCTCGCTTACACGTTGCTCTGTACGGGGAGCAGGACGCACCTCGCCCGAAAGGCCAATCTCGCCGGCACAACATACTCCATCAGCAATGGGACGGTCGTAATACGACGACACCACAGCCGCCACGATAGCCAGATCCAGACCCGGATCGGCAACACGGAATCCGCCTGCAAAGTTCAGAAAGACATCCTTCTGGAACATCTTCATACCCACACGTTTCTCCAGCACGGCCAACAGCATACCCATACGGCGCGGATCGTAGCCCGTAGCATTGCGTTGCGGCGTACCATAAGCAGCACCCGTAACCAAAGCCTGCACCTCGATAAGGTAGGGACGAATGCCATCCACCGAAGCACCTACGGCAATACCGCTCAAAGGCTCTTCATAGTGCGAGAGGAGTATCTCCGAGGGATTCTCCACGGCACGCAGGCCACTCTCCAGCATCTCAAACACTCCAATTTCGAACGTTGCGCCGAAGCGATTCTTTATGCCTCGCAGGATACGGTAGGTATTATTGCCATCGCCCTCAAACTGCAACACCACATCGACAATATGCTCCAGGATCTTGGGGCCCGCAATGGTGCCATCCTTGGTAATGTGGCCGATGATAAATATAGATGTACCCGTAGTCTTGGCATACTTCAGTAGCGACGCGGCACACTCTCGAATCTGCGACACGCTACCCGCCGACGATTCGATCGTATCGGTAAAGATGGTCTGTATTGAGTCAATGACAACCACATCGGGGCGATACTCCTGAATCTGTGTGAGTATGTTCTCCAGAGAGGTCTCGGAATAGATATAACACTCCTCGTTAGCTATACCCAAACGCTCGGCTCGCATACCAATCTGCTCGGCTGACTCCTCACCCGACACATACAACGTACGCAGGCCGTGCGCCGTGAGAGCCAACTGAAGACTCAGCGTAGATTTACCGATACCCGGCTCTCCTCCCAACAGCACCAGCGAACCCGGCACAAGGCCTCCGCCCAGCACGCGATTCACCTCGGCGTTATGCATATCCAGACGCTTGTGCGTCGAGCGCTCAATCTCGCTCACTCGCTGCGGAGGGGTATGTGGCACCGATGCCGCCACTGTAGCCGATGCAGACGAGGACTTTGCTATGACCTCTTCGGCAAAGGTGTTCCACTCACCGCACGACGGACAGCGCCCCAACCACTTGGGGGCTTCGTAGCCGCACTCACGACAGAAGTATGCTCGCTTTGTCTTTGCCATTTATCGTGTAAAGAGTCGAATAATATCGTTTGCATTGGCATATACTACCAACACCAGCAGAATAGCCAATCCAATATACTGCATAATCTCAAGGAAGCGATCGCTCGGCTTGCGGCCCGTCACAATCTCCCACAGCGTGAAGAGTGCGTGACCACCATCCAGACCCGGGATAGGCAAGATATTCATCACGCCGAGGACAATCGACAGGAATGCTGTCATTGACCAGAACTGCATCCAATCCCACTCCGAAGGGAAGATATTACCGATAGCGATAAAACCGCCCAACTCCTCGTACATCTTGGTTTTGGGCTGGAAGATAAGTTTGAGCTGCTCCCAATAATCTGCAACAGTATCAATAGCAAGCGATATACCCGCAGGTATAGCCTGCAAGAAGGTAAACGAACGGGTACGGGGCTCAAATACATCACCCTTGAGCTGGACGCCAATCTTGCCCTCATCGTTTACAGGAACCTGCAAAGTGATATTCTCACCCGCACGCAACACACGCAAAGACAGCGTATCGCCCTTATGCGCAGGCAGAATATCCATCGTCATCATAGCGGCTGTGACACCCTCCTGGCCATTGCAAGCGACAATCTCATCGCCCGACTGCAAACCGGCTGCCGCGGCACTCTCGGATGCTACCTCGTCGATGATAAATGGCATACGGATCATATAGAGATCCTCATACTCGCGGTTACGGCGCATCTCAAGCAACTGCTCAAATGGAATTGTAAAGGCCACCTGCTCGCCATCTCGCTCAACAACAATGTGGCGGTCGCTCTCGGTCAGAAGCAGGCATGAACGCATATCATTAACATCGTCGAGCGTCTCGCCATCCACCGAAACAAATTTATCGCCATCGCGGAAGCCCATACGCTCGGCCGCAGCATTGAACTCATAGCCCCACTTCACATCCTCGTTGGCCATATATGACTCGCCATAGACATAGCGCAGACCCGAATAGATAAACATCGCCAGCAGGATGTTCATCACTACACCCGCCACCATGACGCAGAAACGCTGCCAAGCGGGCTTTGCACGGAACTCCCACGGTTGCACGGGAGCCTTCATCTGCTCCAAGTCCATACTCTCGTCGATCATTCCGGCAATCTTAACGTAACCGCCCAGAGGCACCCAGCCTACACCATACTCCGTATCGCCACGCTTCCACTTGAACAGCGAGAACCAAGGATCGAAGAAGATATAGAATTTCTCGACACGAATCTTAAACATTCGCGCCACGATGAAGTGTCCGAACTCGTGAATCGCTACCAGGAGCGACAGACTCATAAAGAATTGAATAACTTTGATTAATACATCCATTATATAACTATTTTACTATTTCAATTTAAGGTATTCTGCCGCCAGAGCACGCGACTCCTCATTCGAAGCCTCGTAGTCGGCAAGTGTAGGCTCTGCCACAAAGGCTGCTTTCGACAGGGCGTACTCAATGGCCGCCGTGATGTCGGTGAAACGGCACTTATGCTGCAAAAAGGCCGCCACAGCAACCTCATTCGAGCCATTCATCACACACGCAGCCGTGCCGCCTCGGCGCATACAGTCGTAGGCAATATCCAACGCAGGATACTTCACGCGGTCGGGCTCGGCAAATGTGAGTGTCGGATGCGCCAGGAAGTCAAAGCGCTCCTCCGGGCGTGTGGCACGATGTGGAAAGAGCAGAGCATAACTGATGGGCATATGCATATCGGGGGTACCAAGCTGCGCTTTGATAGCACCATCCTCGAACTCCACCATAGAGTGCACGATCGACTGCGGATGAATCAATACAGATATACGGTCGGCATCCACGCCGAAGAGCCAATGTGCCTCGATAACCTCAAAGCCCTTATTGACGAGTGTAGCCGAGTCGATGGTAATCTTCGCACCCATCGACCACTGCGGATGCTTGAGGGCGCGCTCGGGAGTCACATCCTTCAACTCGGAGATAGGCACATCACGCAGCGCTCCACCACTACACGTTACGATCAGACGACGCAGCGGCGAACGCTCACCGACCAGACACTGGAAGATAGCCGAGTGCTCCGAATCAATGGGCAGGATAGGCACACCGCGCTCCGCAGCCATACGCATAACCAGGTCACCACCAACGACCAGGGTCTCCTTATTTGCCAGGGCAATCTTCTTGCCCGCCTCAATGGCGGCAATGGTCGGGTGCAGACCAGCATAGCCCACCAGAGCATTGACCACAACATCAACCTCCGAGCTACGCACAACGCCACAAATAGCGTCGCTACCCGTATATACCTTTATGGGATATGAGGCCAAAGCCTCACGCAAGAGTTCATACTTCGACTCATCGGCAATAACCACGCTATCGACATCAAACTCGATAGCCTGACGTGCCAACAACTCCCAGTTTCGACCGGCGACCAGCGATCGCACCTCAAACAATTCGGGATTCTCGGCCACAATATCAAGAGTCTGCACTCCGATTGAGCCTGTTGAGCCAAGAATGGACAAACGTTGTTTCATTGGGAATATCTTATTTCTTAGAATACAATATATACTTCAGGATCTACTGCACGTCCCTCGTGCCACAACTCAACCTCCACCAGCGGATTGGTCCTGTCGCCCACCGAAGGCATAGCATTATAGCCCACCACCTGACGGCTCTTGATGCTCTGACCCTTCACGACAAGCACCTGCGCCAGATTGCGATACACCGACACGAAGCCATTGAAGTGCTGCACCGTAACCACCGAACCACGCTCACCCTCGGCAACAGATACCACCGTACCGTCATCAATAGCCGTCACGGGAGCGTTGGGAGAAGATTGTATGCCTACGCCGAGGTAGTTATCCTCACGAGAGAAGTGACGTGTTATGATACCCTCGGCAGGCGCTACAAAGATAAGCGTATTGCCACCCTGCGCACGCTGTTGCAACGTACGAGCCAACGAGTATTCGCCATCGCCCTCCATCTGTGCTCTGAGCAGAGAGTCAAACTGCGAGGGAGGCACCAGCGTTTTGTCAAGTTTTGTTGTGTCGCCATCGCTCAGGGGCGTGCGTACGACGGGTGTGCGACCCTCCATAATCATAGCGATGTTCTCGTTATAGGTGAGCATATCGTTCATACGGCGCTCCAGCGAGTCGATACGCATAATATTCTGCACCAGATCGTCCTGCGTCTTCTCGGCTGCGGTACGGAAGCCGGGGAAGATGTCAAGAATAGGCGTATAGGATACCAACACCAGCACAAGCAGGAAGAGGAAAAGACAAAAAGCCACCACGCCGGCCAGCAGACCTGCGGGGGTAATATGCACGCTCCACTCCTCCTGATGAAGAATGGGGTCGCTCATCGAGAATCGCATCTTGCGCGACAGATTTTTCCAATTGAACTTTTTCACCTCGTTTATTGCTTGCTATAACAGAGCAAAGATACTCAAAAAAAAGATGAAACCTCTGCCCTTGCACGGCTTTTTTTATGCCACACGGAATATTGTTGTCGTTTTCAACAACAAAACGTATCGAAAAGCATAATATTTTGCTTCAAGGGGATGCGCTTCACTAATTTTTTCGTAATTTTGCGTAATTACTTAAACAATAAACAAAAAAAACATATTATGGTAAAACCTACATTACTTGTTTTGGCCGCTGGTATGGGCTCTCGCTACGGCGCCCTGAAGCAGATGGACGGTGTAGGCCCCAACAACGAGGCTATCATCGACTACTCGATCTATGACGCTATACGTGCCGGTTTCGGCAAGGTAGTTTTCGTAATCCGCCACTCATTTGCCGACGCATTTACGGCGCAGTTCAACGCCGAGCGTTTCGGTGGCAAGATCGAGGTGGAGTATGTATATCAGGAGCTGGACTGTCTGCCCGAAGGCTTCACTGTTCCCGAAGGTCGAGAGAAGCCCTGGGGTACGAACCACGCCCTGCTTATGGCAAAGGATGCTATCCACGAGCCTTTTGCTGTAATCAATGCTGACGACTTCTACGGTGCTGACGCCTACCGCGTAATCGGCGAGTACCTGAGTGGTCTTGCAGGCGAAAAGAACCACTACTGTATGGTTGGCTACGAGGTGAACAAGACTCTCTCGGAGAACGGCACCGTATCACGTGGTGTATGCACCATCAACGAGGAGGGCTTCCTGCAGTCAATCGTCGAGCGCACCGAGATTGAGCGCAATGCCGAGGGTACAATCGTATTCCACGACCTGGGCGAGGATGAGGCGTTGGCAGAGAACACCCCCGTATCGATGAACCTGTTCGGTTTCACACCCGACTACTTCGAGTATTCGGAGGATTACTTCCGCACATTCCTTGCTGATCCCGCAACGCAGTCAAATCTGAAGGCCGAGTTCTTCATCCCCTTGATGGTGAACAACCTTATCGGCAGCACAGCAAAGTTGCGCGTACTCTCAACCACCGCAAACTGGTTTGGTGTCACATATCAGGCCGACAAACCGCAGCTGATGGCAAAGATCGAGCAGTTGATCGAGGCTGGCGTATATCCCCGTAACTTGTGGGGTAAATAAGCCATCAGAATCATAATAGAAAAGGTTGCCCTAACGTGGCAACCTTTTTTTGTACTCTTCGTGTAACCTTACAACCTCTACCGCCTCCGCGACATCGTGCACTCGCAGGATCGTGGCACCCTGTCTAAGGGCCTCCCAGTTAAGTGCCGTAGTGCCATTCAGGGCATTGTCGGGCGTAGTGTCAAGCACCTTATATATCATCGACTTACGCGACAGGCCCACAAGCAGAGGATAACCCTCCGTTTGCAGCTCACCAAGCCCTGCCAGCAATTCATAATTTTGCTCCACACTCTTGGCAAAGCCGAAACCCGGATCAAGGATTATATCCTTCACGCCACGCTCACGCAGCCACTCCGTGCGACGGCGGAAATAGTCCGCCACCTCCGCCACAACACCACGCTCGTAGCCGGTGTGTTGCTGCATAGTCTGTGGCGTACCACGCATATGCATAGCCACGTAAGGCACCCCATAATACGCCACCACATCGACCATCGCGGCATCGACCTCGCCGGCAGAAATATCGTTTACGATGATTGCTCCCGCCTGCTCAATAGAACGACGAGCTACCTCCGAGCGGAACGTATCGACCGACACCACCACATCCGGCGCCACATCCTGCACCACCGAAAGCGCACGGCTCACACGCTCCCACTCCTGCTCCGTACTTACATCCTCGGCTCCGAGACGCGACGAGTAACCGCCGATATCGATGATTGTGGCACCCTCCGCAACAACCTGACGAACACGCGCAGCGATAGCCTCATCGTCCATCGTGC
This sequence comes from Alistipes sp., assembly GCA_017481925.1. Taxonomy (GTDB): domain Bacteria; phylum Bacteroidota; class Bacteroidia; order Bacteroidales; family Rikenellaceae; genus Alistipes. The sequence continues at coordinate 7,574 of JAFUOK010000036.1, read as the reverse complement.
GTGCACCAGAATAGAACGAGTCGGGTGTGACGTTCACAATGGCCATCACCTGCGGCTGCGACAAGTCCAACACTCTATCGTCGAGCCTCATAGCAGTACATCTTATGCAGCTGCTCCACGTCGCTCTCCAGATACTCGCGACGCAGATTCACCAGCGTGCGGTCAGCACGGGCGTGCAGTTCATCGTCACTCATTTGATGCTTGATGCGCTCCATCACCTGCTCACGCTCTACGCCATCGCGCTCCATCGTGCGGCGCACACGCTCCTCCAGCGGAGCCATAACGGCCAGCGTAGCATCCACCTCATTCTCAAAGCCCGCCTCGAAGAGTATAGCGCTCTCCAGCACAACGTAGCTACCCCTCTGACGCTCTGCCCACACTCGAAAATCCTCCCTAACGGCAGGATGCACAATGGAATTCAGACGCTGCAGGGCCTCCTCGCAGCCAAAGACCTTCGAAGCGAGATATTTACGATCGAGCCCCTCGGCATTATAACACTCCTCACCAAAAGCCTCAATCAACCTGTGGCGCAAATCTGCACTCTCAGCCATCAGGCGCTTTGCCTCGGCATCAGAGTCATAAACGGCCACGCCCTGCTCACGAAAGAGCGCACAGACCGTGCTCTTGCCACTGCCTATGCCTCCTGTTATACCTATTTTATACATATTATGGATTTAGTTTTCGTCCTTTACCGTTGGAAAGAGCGGGGGCACATCACCCACCGAGACAATCTTAATATCGCTCACGCGCACCGATATAGCATTCTGGATGGACTGCGGTTCAATCAGCAGAACGTCGTCACGCACCTCCCCCGACTCCTCGTCCATCATCTGTGTCAGGGTATATTTCAAATCCGACAACGGGATATTGATCTCACGCTGCAAATACATACGATAACCAAGCAGGTTGGTTCCCTTGCCCTCGACAACGCAGGGTACTCGCAGGCGGTCGCCATTGATATTTACGACCACCGAGTAGTCGGTCGTATAGGTATATTGCAACTTGAGAATATACCATAATATAAATGAGGCACACAACAATATGACAAATGTCGGAGAGATGTATCCCACCGTTCGGTGCCACAGCGCACGTAGTCTATTCATAAAATTACTCATAGTAATGCAAAGGTATAAAAAAAACAGGTTGCAACCGCGCTGGCTGCAACCTATTTTCTATTTATTACGAAGAAAAATTACTTCGTCTTATTATCGGTGCGACGCAGAATGTCGTAAGCGATAGGTGTTGCCACGAATACTGAAGAACAAGTACCGATGATAATACCCAACAGCAAAGCGAATACGAAACCACGCAGGTTCTCACCACCGAAGATGAAGATTGCAAGCAAGGTTACCAATGTTGTACCTGAGGTGTTCATCGTACGTGACAATGTTGAACAGATAGCCTTGTTGATGTTGTCGCGAATAGCACGCTTGGGATAGAGCGTGATGTACTCACGAATACGGTCGAAGATAACCACGGTATCGTTGATAGAGTAACCGATGATGGTCAGGATAGCAGCGATAAATGCCTGGTTAACCTCCAAGTTGAAAGGCATAATGTGATACAACATTGAGAAAATACCAATCACCGAGAATGCATTGAAGGCAAGAGCTGCAGTTGCACCAGTAGCCCACTGCCAATGCTTGAATCGAACAGTGATATAGAGGCCGATAGCAATCAATGAGAACAACACTGCATAGAATGCATTGAACACCATATCCTTTGCAATTGCAGGACCGATCTTCTCAGAAGAGATGATACCATTGACATCCTCCTGGGTGCTGGTAAACTGATCCAATGTGATAGGATATGAGTAGAAGCCCTTCAATGCATCGTAGATCAATGCATCAACCTCGGCTGTTGTCTCCTCCGATGTATCGTCATACTTATACTGAGTAATGATACGCATCTGGTTCTCGCCACCGTACTGCTTAACCTCGATAGAAGACTTAGCAGCATCGTCGCTAACCAAAACCTTATCCAAAGCGACACGTACATCCTCAGCTGATACGTTCTGGTCGAAACGAACTACATAGGTACGACCACCTGTGAAATCAACGCCGGTGTTAAGACCGATAGTTGCCAATGAGATGATTGACAACACAAGCATTGAACCACAAATGATATAAGAGGCCTTACGCTTGCCGATAAAGTCGAAAGATACGTTCGCCAACCAATTCTCTGACCATGAGCGAGAGAATGCAACATTACCCCACTTATTCAATACCCACTCAAGCAACATACGAGTGATGAAGATTGCGCAGAATACAGAGGTCAAGATACCAATGATAAGCGTAGTGGCAAAGCCCTGAACAGGACCGTTACCAAATACGAACAATACGATACCGGTGATGATGGTGGTCAACTGACCGTCGATAATTGCAGAGTAAGCGTTAGAGAAACCATCCTTGATTGCAAGGGCGATACCCTTACCACCACGCAACTCCTCCTTAATACGCTCGTAGATAATTACGTTAGCATCCACGGCCATACCCATCGTAAGCACGATACCTGCGATACCGGGCAGAGTCAATACAGAACCGAACGAAACCAAAACACCCATCAAAAGGAAGATGTTCAGAATCAAAGCCAAGTCGGCCAGCCAACCTGCGGTCTTGTAGAACAAGCCCATATACAAAAGTACGAGGCAGAATGCCAATACGAATGAGAGCATACCTGCGTTGATAGACTCTGTTCCGAGTGAAGGACCTACCACCGTATCCTGGATGATACGAGCAGGAGCGGGAACCTTACCTGACTTCAATACGTTAGCCAAGTCCTGAGCCTCCTGGATGGTGAAATTACCGGTAATTACTGAATTACCACCCTCGATCTTACCCTGCACGTTAGGAGCAGAATATACATAGCCATCCAAGACGATTGCGATAGGCTTGCCAATATTCTGACCGGTAAGCTGCGCCCACTGTGAAGCACCGTTAGAGTTCATTGTAAGAGTAACCTCGGCAGCTGAACCGTTCTGTGAGTAGTTCTCCTGTGCTGTTGATACCGCACCACCATCCATAGCGGGCTTGCCATCAACTGAACGAAGAGCGTACAGGCATACGCGGTTATTGAACATAGGCTCACCCTTGATACCCCACATCAACTCAAGATCGGCGGGCAGGAGGTTCTGAACCTCGGGGCGTGCCAAGTACTCGTTGATTGCGGGCATATCGGCCGTAACGGCAGTACCTACAACGCAGTTACCTGCGAACGAAGGATCCAAAAGTGCGAACAAGGGGTTCTCCTCGCGAGAATATACTGAAGTCTGACCCTCCTCTGCGGCACCTGCAGCCTCTGATGCGAGGTCGGTAGCCTCCGTAGCGGCAGCGGTTGTACTCGTGCTGGTCTGCTTGATCAACTGATCAGCCTCGGCAAGGATAGGAAGAATCTCCGTAGCATCGTATGTTACCCAGAACTCCAATGATGCAGAACCCTGCAAGAGCTTACGTACTCGCTCGGGCTCCTTAACACCGGGCAACTCCACCATGATACGGTTAGAGTTAGGCATACGCTGGATGTTGGGCTGAGTTACACCGAAGTGGTCGATACGGCTACGCAAGATGTTGAACGATGCAGCGATAGCTGCGTCGGTCTCATCACGCAATACGCGAACAACCTCGTCATTGGTTGAGTTAGGAGTGATATCCTTACGATCGGGGCTCACGAAGATTGCAGCCAGGGGAGCACCGTTAGAGGTCTGCTCATAAGCCTCGGCAAACTCGCCGATATAGTCGTTGGTACCAGCCTTCATAGCCTCGTTGGCACGATTAAGGGCCTCGACAAATGCGGGATCGTTCTGGCTCTCGCCTGCGAGTGACTTAACCAAATCCTGAACCTCGATCTCGAGCATTACGTTCATACCACCCTTAAGGTCAAGACCAAGGTTTACCTCCTTCTCTTTAGCCTCCTTGTAGGTGAAGTCCTTCAAACCCAAAAGACTGAATACGGGCTGATTCTGGATTGAATCCAAGTAGTAAGCCTCCTTTGCTGCCTGCTCCGACTCGTCGAACGTAGCGGCATACTCGGCGGCTGCTTTCTCTACATTTCGCGTAACAAACGAGAATGAGAGCTGATAAATGCACCCAATCACTAAAAGGATTGTGAACAATTTAAGTGCGCCTTTACTTTGCATTGTTGTTAAAAGTTTTTGTTTGTATTTTTAATTATTACGTATTAATCACGCATCGGCGGAGTAAATCCGCTTTTTAATCTTGCAAAGATAAACAAAAAAAGTCTGAAAACCGAAACTTTACGACCGATTTTCAGACATTTTTCTAATATTATTTAAGAATTGTGGCTATCGCAGGTGTGATATTCACCACTTTATTGCCAAAACTCTATTGCAATGCGGGCAGCATGTGCTCCCACACAAGGTTGATTTCGCCCTGCATATCCGAGATATTTGCCGTCATAGCGATCACGGCATTCTGCTCGGGCATAACGATGATATACTGACCATTTGCACCATCGGCACGCACCGCACCATGACGGCAACGCCACATCTGATAGCAGTAACCCTGCAACCAGTCGCTATCCTCGGCCTTGAAGTTAATCTGCTCGGGACGCCAACCCGCAGGGCGGCAATCAATATGTTTTGCCGTAGCCTCGGCAATCCACTCCGAAGAGATCAACTGCTGGCCGTTCCATTTGCCACCCTGCAAGATAAGTTGTCCCATCTTTGCCAGGTCCTCGGTCTTAAGATACAGACCCCAGCCGCCGGTATTGATACCCTGCGGGCTCTCCTGCCACGTAGCACCCTCAATGGCAAGTGGCTCAAAAAGGCGAGGCGTCAGATAATCTATAACCTTCTCGCCCGTAACCTTCTGTACGATAGCCGAGAGCATATATGTACCCATACTGTTATACCAGAAGAATGTACCCGGTTCATGCACAAACGGATGCGCCAAAAATGCCTCCACCCAATCTGCGCCCTCGGGCATTGATCGGAAACTAGGCTCGGTATCGTGACCTGCGGACATAGTAAGCAGATGACGCACCTCCACCTTCTTCAGATTGTCACTCACCTCGGCGGGCAACTTGTCGGGAAATATATCGACCACCTTATCCGACAAAGAGAGCTTACCCTCGGCAATAGCGAAGCCCACGGCCGTAGCTGTAAAGGTCTTACTTACAGAGTTGAGAATGTGCAGCTTATCGGGAGCGCCTTCGCTCAGCCACTGCTCCTTAACAACCTTGCCATCCTTCACGATCATAATACTGTGCAGATCCTGTCCTGCTGCAGCAACGGCCGCCAGGTAGTTATCAAACGCCGTATTGAGCGTCTGCGAAGCCTCGGCTCGAGGGATGCTTCCATCCACCATATTCACATCTGCCGAGCCACAGCCCACAACGCCAACGGTTACGAGTGCCGCCAGCGCAACTGTGCCCACTCGCTTTAGAAATTTCTGAATCATAGTGTGTATGTTTTAGGTTAGTTGTACAAATATACTCACAAGTTTGTAAATCAGCAAACTACAACCACAAAAAAAGCGGTTGCCGAAAATCGACAACCGCACTATTTTCTTACTATTCCGAGAATTAACACATTCTCTTATAAATGTCTATAATGTAGTCTATTTTGAGGCTTGTCGCCGCTGCGAGAAGCGGAGCATACTCGGCGTATGTGAGCATTCTCGGAGCAAGCAAGACGCCAAAAGAGACACATTAGAGGCGTTTATACTATTTTACCTCCTCGAACTCCACATCCTCAGGCTGCTGCTGTGCGCCACCCTGCTGCTGACCTGCATTGGGGTTCTGCTGTGCGCCCTGCGCCTGCTGCTCGGCCTGCTGTGCTGCGTACAGATCCTGCGATGCTGCCTGCCAAGCGGTGTTAAGCTCGGCGATAGCTGCGTCGATAGCCGCTATATCCTGTGACTTGTGAGCCTCCTTCAACTTGGCGAGTGCGCCCTCAATAGCAGACTTCTTGTCGGCAGGAATCTTGTCGCCATACTCCTTGAGCTGCTTCTCCGTAGCGAAGATATTTGAGTCGGCAGCATTCACCTTATCTACACGCTCCTTCTCTGCCTTATCCTTCTCCTCGTTGGCCTTAGCTTCGTCACGCATACGCTGAATCTCCTGCTCGGTCAAACCTGAAGAGGCCTCGATACGGATCTTCTGCTCCTTGCCTGTACCCTTATCCTTTGCCGATACGTTCAGGATACCGTTAGCGTCGATATCGAACGTAACCTCAATCTGGGGAACACCACGGGGTGCTGCGGGGATACCATCCAAGTGGAAGCGACCGATAGACTTATTGTCGCGGGCCATAGGACGCTCACCCTGACATACGTTAATCTCAACCGAAGGCTGGTTATCTGCCGCCGTAGAGAATACCTCGCTCTTGCGGGTAGGAATGGTGGTATTAGCCTCGATAAGCTTGGTGAACACACCACCCAAAGTCTCGATACCGAGTGACAAGGGAGTTACATCCAACAGAAGCACATCCTTAACCTCGCCGGTCAATACACCACCCTGGATAGCAGCACCGATAGCTACAACTTCATCGGGGTTTACAGACTTATTGGGAGTCTTGCCGAAGAACTTCTCTACGATCTGCTGGATAGCAGGGATACGGGTTGAACCACCTACGAGGATAACCTCGTCAATATCGCTTGCCGAAAGGCCTGCGTCACGCAATGCAATGCGGCAGGGCTCGATGGTCTTCTGCACCAGATGATCGCACAACTGCTCGAACTTCGAACGGGTAAGCGACATTACAAGGTGCTGGGGAATACCGTTTACGGGCATAATATAGGGGAGGTTGATCTCCGTGGTTGTGGTTGAAGAGAGCTCGATCTTTGCCTTCTCGGCAGCCTCCTTCAAACGCTGCAACGCCATAGGATCCTGACGAAGGTCGATACCGTGCTCGGCCTTGAAAGCCTCAGCCATATAGTCGATCAGCACGTGGTCGAAGTCATCACCACCGAGGTGAGTATCACCATTGGTTGACTTAACCTCAAATACGCCATCACCCAACTCCAGGATAGAGATATCGAAGGTACCACCACCAAGGTCATATACAGCAACCTTCATATCGGCATCCTTCTTATCCAGACCGTATGCCAAAGCCGCAGCCGTGGGCTCGTTGATGATACGACGCACCTTCAAACCTGCAATCTCACCAGCCTCCTTTGTTGCCTGACGCTGTGAGTCAGAGAAGTATGCAGGAACGGTGATAACAGCCTCTGTAACCTCCTGACCCAAGTAATCCTCGGCAGTCTTCTTCATCTTCTGCAAGGTGATAGCCGAGATCTCCTGCGGAGTGTATTGACGACCGTCAATATCTACACGAGGTGTGTTGTTGTCGCCACGCACGATGCTATACGGAGCACGAGCGATGTCGTTTGCAACGTTGTCGTACTTCTCACCCATGAAGCGCTTGATCGAGAAGACCGTACGCTTGGGGTTGGTGATAGCCTGACGCTTCGCGGGATCACCCACCTTGCGCTCACCACCATCGGTGAAGGCTACAATCGAAGGCGTAGTGCGGTGGCCCTCGGCGTTAGGAATAACAACGGGCTCGTTACCCTCCATTACAGATACACATGAGTTGGTAGTACCCAAATCAATAC
>JAFUOK010000035.1 GCA_017481925.1 Alistipes sp. | reverse complement strand
GAGTTTACCCAATGTAATAAGTGTTCAGTTTCGCAAAGCTATAAGGAAATCTATGCGGGTAGATTTTTCTATGTAAAGAACGTTTTCTTTTGTTCGACACGATGCTAATATCGTGCCTTATATGGTTGTTTTTCTTTGTTGTTTTTCCTCCTCGTTATCTCTCTTCTCCTCGTTACATCCCAGCCTTTTCATTTACAACTCAGCCCCTCGGTTATATCCCCTTCTGGTGGGTTATACTACTCGCGTGAGATGCGGTTCAGGTGCTTGTCCAGACGTTGTGACAACTCGTCCAGTGCCTTCATATCCTCGCTGTCCATCTCGCTCTGGCGTGCGATGGCGATGTTGTTGATGCAGAGACCCAGCGCTGCCATAGCCAGGCAATCCTGGTCGTTGAAGCCCTCGAAGGTGTGCTTATACTGGTTCAGTATGGCATTTATCTCTCGCTCGGCCATACGATATATCTCCTCCTTTTCGAGTTCGCTGACCTTGAGGCGCAGCTTGTAGGGCTTGCCTGCGATTTTGAGTTGTATAGCCTGTGTAGGCTCTGTCTTCTTCTGCTCTGCCATAGTGCTTCGGGTTTACTCTGCCTTGCTTAGCAGTGCTATGCACTTGTCAACCTCCCGCAATAACAGGTTGATACGTGCACGCGATTTCTTATTGTCGGCCGAGTTTCCAGCCAGGCTCTTTGCGAGTTGCAGACGCTTTACCTCCTCTTTGAGTTCGCGCACCTGCTCCTGCTCACGGCGCAGTTCGGCTTGTAAACGGTCACGCTCACGACACACCTCAGCCATGTCAGCTTCGAGCTTCTCGTGCCGAGCAATCACCTTCTCGGCCTGTGCCTGGATGTGTGTTATGATACTCTTACAAGCCATCTTAAATCGAGCGTAACAATTTTTTCACACTCAAAGGTAAAAAAAAATTATTTTTTCTACAAATTTTCCTGCTTTATATGTGTGTTTGGGGTCGAAATCGGACATTATCGCCCCTTTTTGCGTGCCGGTGCGTTCACCTCGCCATAGAGGTCGTAGCCGTCGGCGCCGGTGATGTGTACGTCGTAGAAACAACCTCGGCGCAGACGTCGCTCTGCGGCGGGTATGAGTATCACCTGATCCACATCGGGGGAGTCGTACTCGGTACGAGCCACGTAGTAATCGCCCTCGCGGCCATCCACTATGGCGCGAAGTGTGCGACCCTCATAGCGCAGGTTGCTCTGCTCGGCGATGTCGGCCTGTGCCAGCATTATGCGGTCGGCACGACGTTGCTTCTCCTCCTCCGACACGTTATCTTTGAGGTTCAGCGCCGAATATGTACCCTCCTCCTCCGAGTAGGGGAATACACCCAGACGCTCGAAGCGTACCTCACGCACAAACTGCTCCAGCTCCACGATGTCGGCCTCGGTCTCACCCGGGTAGCCTACGAGCAACGTGGTACGCAGAGCAATGTCGGGTATGCGCTCACGCAGACGCGCAATGAGTGCCATCGCCTCAGCTTTGGTGTGACGACGCTTCATGGCCGAGAGCATGTGGTCGGAGATGTGCTGGAAGGGTATGTCGAGATATTTGCAGATTTTTCTCTCGCGTGCCATCACTTCGATTACATCGTCGGGGAAGGCGGCAGGGTAGGCGTAGTGCAGACGTATCCACTCAATGCCCTCGATGCGGCATAACTCAGTCAGAAGGTCGGCCAGACGACGACGGCCGTAAAGGTCTATGCCGTAATATGTTGTGTCCTGTGCGATGACCATTATCTCCTTCACACCACGCGCGGCCAGCTTGCGAGCCTCCTCCAGGATGACCTCCATCGGCACCGACTCGTGACTGCCACGAATCAACGGTATGGCACAGTAACCGCAGAGCCAGTTGCAGCCCTCGGCGATTTTCAGATAGGCGTAGTGCGAGGGTGTGGTCAGTACACGCTCGGTTTCGAGTTCAGCCTTGTGCTCGGCACCGAGTGCTGCGGCTATCGCTGCCCAATCCTTCACACCGAAGTACTCGTCCACTTCGGGAATCTCCTCGCGCAACTCGTCGGCATAACGCTCGCTCAGACAACCGATGACGAACAACCGCTCGATCAGTCCTGCCTCCTTGGCTGCCACGGCCGAGAGGATGGTGTCGATACTCTCCTGCTTGGCGTCGCCGATAAAACCGCAGGTGTTGATTACCACCACCTTGGCATCGGTGCGGTCGCTGTCGAACGAGAGTGTATAACCTGCCTCGGCAAGTTGTGCCATCAGGTGCTCGCTATCTACGGTGTTCTTCGAGCAACCTAATGTTATGACGTTGATTTTCTTCATCTTGTTACTTCTGCTCGCCGAAAAGGGCATCCACAAATTGGCGACGGTCGAACATGCGGAGCTGGTCGATGCCCTCGCCGATACCGATATAACGCACTGGAATATGGAACTGATCGCTGATGCCGATCACCACACCACCCTTGGCTGTGCCATCGAGTTTGGTGATGGTGAGCGATGTAACCTGTGTAGCCTGCGTAAACTGGCGTGCCTGCTCAAAGGCATTCTGTCCCGTCGAGCCATCCAATACGAGCATAACCTCGTGCGGGGCGTCGGGAATAACCTTTGCCATCACGTTGCGAATCTTCGTAAGCTCGTTCATCAGGCCGATCTTGTTGTGCAGACGGCCAGCCGTGTCGATCAGCACTACGTCGGCACCATTTGCTACGGCCGACTTCAGGGTGTCGTAAGCCACTGATGCGGGGTCGGAGCCCATCTCCTGACGAATCATCGTAGCCCCTGCACGCTCGGCCCATACGGCCAACTGGTCGATGGCGGCGGCACGGAACGTATCGGCAGCACCGATATATACCTTGCGACCAGCCTTGGTGAGCTGTGCGGCCAACTTGCCGATGGTGGTGGTCTTACCGGCTCCGTTTACACCCACGACCATCATAACGTAGGGCATACCCTCCTTGACCTCGATACCAAAATCCTTCTGCGACGAGTGCGACTGCTCCAGCAGCGATGCTATCTCGTCACGCAGGATGGCGTTGAGCTCCGAGGTGTTCATATACTTGTCGCGGGCGATGCGCTCCTCGATGCGCTCGATGATCTTGACGGTGGTCTCCACACCCACATCCGAGGTGATGAGTACCTCCTCCAGGTCGTCCAGCACGTCAGCATCGACGGTCGAGCGGCCCGCTACGGCACGTGCCAGCTTCGAGAAGAAACCCGTCTTGGTCTTCTGCAAGCCCTCGGCAAGCTCCTCCTTCTGCGCCTGCTCCTCTCGCTCGGCGGCTTGCGCCTCTACGGCCTGCTCGGCGGGCGAGGTATTATCTTTTTTCTTCTTAAAAAGGTCAAAAAATCCCATAACTATCAATCTTTTTGCGCCCAACGGATTCGGTCAGGCAAATAATCATACAAAGTTATGATTTTTTGAGGATAATACCAAATTTGTATCGCGGTTGGCTTATACACACAAAAAGGCGCCTCCCACGGGAAGCGCCTTTTTGTATTAAACTGAAATGTTTAATGCAAAATTATTTCTCAGCGAAGTAAGCCTTGATGTCAGCCTCCTCAAGAATGTTCTGAGTCTTGAAGATGTAAGCACCGGTCTTCTCTGATTTCACCATCTTGATGCACTTGGTGTACTTCTTGTTGGTACCCGTCTTAAGGGTTGCAACTACTTTCTTTGCCATAACTTACACAAAAATTACTTAATTTCACGATGTACTGTTACCTTCTTCAAGTAAGGATTGTACTTCTTACGCTCCAAACGATCGGGTGTGTTCTTCTTGTTCTTGGTGGTGATGTAGCGTGACATACCTGCAACGCCTGACTCCTTCTGCTCGGTGCACTCAAGGATCACCTGCACTCTGTTACCTTTCTTTGCCATTTTCTG
>JAFUOK010000034.1 GCA_017481925.1 Alistipes sp. | reverse complement strand
CAACTGGCCCCACTTGTAGGTCTTTGGCATACTTGTATAGTTCTTCAGCATCATCCTCTTGCCAAGGTCTCAGCAACAATCTTTGGGTTTGTAATTCCATATCTATTAAATTCCGATTTATCGGTGCAAATACAACAAATCTACTTCTTTTTTCATCGTTACTGTGTATTACAAAAATAAAACTTTATTCTTGCTTGACATAGTTTATTTTACACACTCTTTTTTATTCGAAGTAGGGTAGATACTGCTCGGGCATAGCCTCTATTGGGCGAATCTCTATACCCTTGTAGAACACCTCACCAGCCTCGCTCTGCAACTGCAGACGACCTTCGATCAGGGGCACATCGCCCTGCTCCGAGGTGTAGCGCAGGTTTTGCAGAGCCATAGCCACATTGCCATTTACGATGTGGAGGCTCTTGCCTTCATAGCATATCAGCTCCAGTGTGGTCCACTCGCCCTCGGGGCTGTTGTAATCTACCGTGCCGCAGAAATTTGTCACGCCGCGACTACCCACCGTTAGCCACTCTCCCTCGGGGTCGTAGTAGTAGGTGCGCTTGTCGGGGTCGGGACGTGAAATCTTGATGTCGGCCTTCGTGCTGGATATAGGCCAAAAATCGCCACTATTACCCTCCGTGGTGCCGCTCTGCATTACCTGAAACTCAAATGAGCGCATCCACGAGAGCCAGTAATCGACACCTGCATCGCCCACCGAGTGGTAGAGCAGACCCGAATCGAGAGCCTTCTCCAGACGGGGCTCCCAGCGTTTCTGACCAAACTTTACCTTGAGGCGCAGGTGGTAGTTGCGGTAACTCTGGTTTGAGATCACACATCCGTAGGTCTCGCCACTTACGCGCAGTACGGGTTCGCCGTCTTGCTCCTCAACGGTGAAGAGGTCGTATAGGTTCTTGTCGTAGCCGATGGGCGGAATCTTCTCCCCATTTTCATCTACGGGCGCACGGCCACGGAAGTCGTTGGTGTGCTGATAACTTTGATATACACGCCAATGTGATAAATCCTTATCCAAAAGCGGCTGCCAGCCCTCATCGTTCGACGAGCAACCTGCCGACAGGAGTGCTACGCAGAGCGTAAGTAACGAGAATGTGTGTTTCATAGTTGTAAGGTGTTTTCACAAATATACAAAAAAAGAGCATACGGCCAAATACCGTATGCCCAAAATCACATTGTGTATCTCCGTTACCACACCACGGGCTCTGCCAGAATCTCGCCCTCGGCGGCATCCTCGGCCGTGAAAGAGCCCTCCTTGTACTGGATGCAGAGCATCACCAAAGGCTCGTTGCCCGTATTGCGTACCGAACGCTTGGGGGCGGGTGCCACACGCACTACGCTGCCCTCGGCCACGGGGATAATCTCGCCATCGACCTGCATCTGACCCTCGCCCGCGAGGAAGAAGTACAACTCCTCGTGAGTACGGTGAGTATGCAGAAATCCTGTCTCTGCGCCTGCGGGGAAACTCTGGAATGAGAACTCTGCACCCGTAGCACCTGCGGCAGCACCAGCGAATACCTTACCGGGAATCTTTACCTCGGGGCCTAACTCGAGCACGTGCTCCGCGAGTTCGGCCATCTTGCCTACTGAGATGCAGGTGTAGCCTGCGCCAGCAGCGATTTTTTCGATCTGTTTCATTGTGTTGAAGTTTTTTGTTGGTTACTAAAAGAAAGTTTGTTACTTTTGTAAAGCAAATATACATTGCTTTTTAGCTTTGTGCAAGTAGGTACTTGGAGGTAAGAGAGTTACCTTTTGGTAACCAATGCTCAGTTATAGAAAATTACAACGTAAAAAAATATAGAAAAAATGAAGAAGGAGGATTTTTGCCCTATTCGAGATATTCTCGATAAGACGGCCGACAAATGGTCATTGCTCGTGCTCTATCCGCTACGCGAAAACGAGGTGCAACGCTTCAGCGAGTTGCAGAAGGCTATACCCGACATCTCGCAGAAGATGCTCACGCAGACGCTGCGCCGCCTGGAGGATATGTCGCTCATCTCGCGCGAGGCCTACCCCGAGGTGCCGCCACGTGTGGAGTATCGCCTAACGGAGCTGGGCCACTCGTTTATGGCCAACATCGAGCCGCTGGTGGGCTGGGCTATCGAAAACCGCGACCGCTGTTTGGGTTAAACTCTTTAGAGTTTACGCCCTAATAGGAGAAATCTTTGTATCTTTGTCAAAACGAAATTTTCATTGAATATGTCAAGACGTAAAAAACAGAATTATCCGCTCATCGAGGCGTTGGAGATCACTACTCTTGCGGCCGAGGGCAAGGCTATGGGCCGTTATAACGATCAGGTGGTCTTCGTGCCGATGACCGTGCCGGGCGATGTGGTGGATGTACAGATACGCAACAAGCGCCGCCGCTTTATGGAGGGTGTCGTGGTGAATTATGTAAAGCGCTCTGCGCTGCGTGAGGAGCCATTCTGCGAGCACTTCGGTGTGTGTGGCGGTTGCAAGTGGCAGAACCTGCCCTACGAGGAGCAGCTGCGCTTCAAGACCGAGCAGGTGCACGACCAGCTCTCTCGCATCGGTAAGATCGCATTGCCCGAGGTGCGTCCCTGCTTAGGCTCTGCAAAGCAGATGTTCTACCGCAATAAGTTGGAGTTCACCTTTGCCGACAAGCGTTGGCTTACATACGAGGAGATTGCCGCAGGTGGCGACATCGAGCGTGAGCCCGCCCTCGGCTTCCATATCCCCAACTGCTTCGACAAGGTGCTCAATATCGACAAGTGCTACCTGCAGGCCGAGCCCTCGAATTCGATTCGTATGGCTGTGAAGCAGTTCTGCATTGCGAACGGTTACTCGTTCCATAATTGCCGTGAGCACGCGGGCCTGATGCGCAACATCATCATCCGCACCGCTTCGACAGGCGAGGTGATGGTTATCGTAATCTTCAACGAGGACGACCAGCCCCGCATAAAGGCGTTGATGGATATGTTGAAGGAGCGTTTTCCGGAGATTACTTCGCTCTTCTACGTCGTAAATACCAAGTGGAACGACTCTGTTGGCGATCTTGAGCACGTATGCTATGCGGGCAAGGATCATATCATCGAGCAGATGGAGGGGCTACAGTTCAAGGTTGGCCCCAAGTCATTCTATCAGACCAACTCGGAGCAGGCCTACGAACACTATAAGGTTGCTCGCGAGGCTGCCGACCTTCATGGTGATGAGATTCTCTACGACCTCTATACAGGTACGGGTACTATCGCCAACTTCTGCGCCCGTCGTGCCCGTAAGGTTGTGGGTGTAGAGTATGTGCCCGAGGCTATCGAGGATGCAAAGGTCAATTCGGCAATCAACGGTATTGAGAACACCTCGTTCTATGCGGGCGATATGAAGGATGTGCTCTCGGATGATTTTGTCGCACGCAACGGCCACCCCGACGTGATTATTCTCGATCCGCCCCGTGCCGGCGTGGATGAGCGTGTGATAGATGTAATCCTCAGAGCAGCGCCCGAACGCATCGTATATGTGAGTTGTAACCCCGCCACGCAGGCTCGCGATCTGCAACTGATGGATGGAATGTACGAGGTTGTGATGGTGCAGCCTGTCGATATGTTCCCCCATACGCATCACGTGGAGAATGTGGTGAAGCTGGTTAAGAGAAAGTAATAGATCGGTGCAAGGATTTTGCAGCGGGAGCGTTTTATAATAAAAACCCTAAAACAAAAACGCTATGAAAAAGATTTTTATTAGCCTTTCAGTCATTTTGCTGATGAGCGTAATCGCGGTTTCGGCTTCAGCACAGACCGCAGAGATGATCCCTACGGTGGCCGTTAATGGACAGTCGCAGATTCGTGTACTGCCCGACGAGATCTTTCTCTCCATAACTCTCGATGAGAGCGACACGAAGGGACGCCTGCCCATCGAGGAGCAGCGTCAGAAGATGTTTTCGGCGCTGAAGCGTGCCGGCGTGGATGCCGAGAAGCAACTCTCCGTTCAGGATATGTCGAGCAGTTACTTCCGCCGTCGTCAGTCACTCGCGGCTACACGCTATGAGTTGAAACTCACCTCTGCCGAGGCTGTGCGACGCGTCTTCGATGCGCTGGATGTGGCGGGCATAACCAACGTGAATGTTACCCGCACCTCTCACTCCGATATGGAGGGCTTGCGTAGTGAAGCACGTCAGAAGGCTATACAGAATGCACAGCAGCGTGCCCGCGAGCTGGCCGAGGCTATCGGTCAGTCGATAGGTGCGTGCTACGAGATCTCGGACTATACCACCTCGGTGCAGCCCGTCTATCGCAAGAATATGTTGATGGCCACGGCGGCCGTGATGGATGAGGCCGCAATGGAGGAGCCCAATGTGCAGTTTGAGCAGATTGAGATCACCTACTCGCTCTCTGCCAAGTTCTATTTGAATACGAAATAAACGATAACAATATGAAAATTGCAAGATTAACATTTAACCCCATTCAGGAAAATACCTACATCGTCTGGGACGATACACTGCAGGCTGCCATTATCGACGCAGGCAATATGGGCGAAAGAGAGAATGAGATTCTGGACAAGTTTATAGCCGATAGAGGCTTGCGCCCCGTGTTGGCAATCAACACCCACGGCCACTTCGACCACCTGTTGGGTGTGAACCATCTGGTGGAGCGCTATGGCGTGCAGTTCGCTCTCTCGTCAAAGGACGAGTTTCTTTTGAAGACCGCATCGGTGAGTGCCGAACTCTTTGGTGTGCGTGCCGGCGACCTGCCCGAGAAGATAGATGTTGATATGGAGGGTATGCCCTCGATTAAGTTCGGCGATACGGAGCTCAAGATTATCTCAACACCCGGCCATACTCCCGGCCACGTGGCGCTGTATGAGCCCACGGCAGGCGTTCTCTTCACGGGCGATACGCTCTTCCGTGAGAGTATTGGTCGTACGGATCTTCCGGGTGGTGACTACTCGTGGATTATGCGCTCGATAATTGATAATATCCTGCCCCTGGGCGACGAGGTGAAGATATACCCGGGCCACGGCGAGGATAGCACCATCGGTCACGAGTCGATGTATAATCCCTTCGTGGTTGAGGTGCTGAACGACGAGGTAAACTATAAGAACTAATATGCGAGGTCTCCTGTTATCTCTTTTTGCGTTCTTTGTCGGAGCGGTTGCACAGGCGCAGACACCCACTCCCGAGCAGGCTAATACCCGTGTGGCGGAGTTGCTCAATGGGGCCGACTATGTCACCCTGGCTGCGGAGCTACCCGCTGTACGAGAGATGGTGGTGAAACCCCTGTTGGCGCTCGCCGATGCGTTGGTGGCACATTGTGAGGGTCGCTTCGAGGATAGCAATAGGGCTATTGAGGAGATTGCACGTTATGCCGAGGAGTTGGGCCAGGGGACAATCTTTGGGATGTACAACTATGCGTTGATTAACAATCTCTGCATAGAGAATTACGCACAAGGTGCGGATGTCGCACGACAACTTTTAGCCTCCTTGCCCGATACCGATGAGGCCGAGGCGTCGCGTCGGGGGTTGCTCTCTCTGCTGCGTTGGATGGATGCTCTGACAGATAGAGGCAGGGTGGAGGTTGTGCGTCAGCACAGAGATGTTGCGATACCCGTTGAGCGTCGCCCGATAGGTCGTGGCGAGCACCTTATAGTGAAGGCTACGGCGAACGGCGTAAGCCAAGATTTCATATTCGATACGGGTTGCAGCCACGCCAACTTCATCTCACGCGAGGTGGCCGAGCGTCTGGGTGTGGAGATTGTAGCCGATTCGATCATTACGCAGGGTGTAGGTGGCTCAGGGTATGTCCAGCTGGGAGTGTTGCCCGAGATGCGTCTGGGCGATGTGGTGATTAAAAATCCCACGTTCCTTGTTGCCGAGCACTTTATTCCCGAGCATGTCAAGGTCGAGGGTATGTGCGAGGCGGCATTAGGCACCCATATTATCCGTAAGTTGGGGGAGGTGCGCTATGAGCGCAAAGCCGAGCGTATGGTTTTGCCTGCCAAGCCAAGTGCGCCGACACAGCGCAATATCATCTGCGACAATGGCACATACTATCTTGTGTGTCATCAGGCAGGCGAGCAGCTGCTCTTGCACTTTGATACGGGCAACGTGAAGAGCCAACTATCGACACGCTACTTTGACCGCTTTCAGCGTCAGGTGGAGGCCGAGAGCGGAGATGTGGAGCGCTCGCGTAGCGGTGGCTTCGGAGGCGTTGTGTGGAATGATGTGCGTACGCTGCCGCAGGTGGAGTTGCAGGTGGGCAAGAGGAGTGTTATGCTGCATCAGGTTGCTGTGGATATATCGGATGGCTCGCCGCTGGTGAGTTACGACGGCTCGGCGGGTATGGACCTGCTCACCGCTTCGGAGCGAGTGAGCTTCGATTTGGATAAAATGTTTTACAGAATAGATAAATAAAATGGGAAAACTCTTTCATCGTCTGCTCTATCGCCTGCTCTCGCTGGAGGGCTATCTGCGTGTTGTGAGCCGCCTCTTCTTCCTTAACCGTTGGCTGGGGCTGGGTCGCACGGGACGAGCCCTGGAGTATAATTACCACCTCCCGCAGTTGGTACGTCGGGGGGATGTTGCCATTGATATAGGCGCTAACTTGGGCTATTACACCCGCCCGTTGGCAGATATTGTGGGCGTTGAGGGCGCTGTCTATGCCGTCGAACCCGTGCCCGTGATCTTCTCGGTGCTGGAGCGCAACGTGAGAGGGTGCAAGAATGTGCATCTTCTTAACTATGCCCTCGGAAAAGAGGAGTGCGATGTGGAGATGGCCAACGACTCGGTTGCCGAGGTGGGTTACTTCGGCACGGGACGTAACTTTGTGAGCGAGGGCGCATTGTCGAAGTCGGCTGTGCGTTTTACGGCTCGTATGCGCCGCGGCAGCGACCTGTTCGGAGGGTTGGAGCGCATAGATTTTATTAAGTGCGACATCGAGGGCTATGAGCGAGTTGTAATGCCCGAACTTCGAACGCTAATCGAGCGTCATCACCCTACGGTGCTCATCGAAACCGATGGAGAGACCCGCCACGAGATAATCGAAATGTTCAGCGAGATGGGCTACCGAGCCTATATATTAGAGGCGGGCCGCGAGGTGGCACTCGACGCCGAGAGTGATAAAGATATAATTTTTAGATTTGAATAAACTGAAACATTCGGGAGCCTGATAATGGAGCCATTTATGGCGACCAAAGTCCCTGCCTGAGGCGGGGATTTAGGGGTGGGTCAGATTTGCAACTGCGACCAATGGTCGCAATCAGGCTTGATTAGAGTGAATAGGAAGAGTTATTATAAGAGATAGATTAGAACCATATAACCATAGAAATAGATATGAGAATAGATATTATAACCGTTGTTCCCGAACTATTGGAATCGCCCCTGCACGAGTCAATTTTGAAGCGTGCGCAGGAGAAGGGTTTGGTGGAGATTGTTGTGCATAACCTGCACGACTACGCCCACGACAAGCGCAAGACTACGGACGACTACCCCTTCGGTGGCGAGGCGGGCATGGTGATGAAGTGCGAGCCTGTATTCGAACTTGTTGAGAAGTTACAGGCTGAGCGCACCTACGACGAGATTATCTACACCTCGCCCGATGGCATCACCTACAACCAGCACGAGGCCAACCGTCTGTCAATGTGCGAGAATATCATTATCCTCTGCGGCCACTATAAGGGCATCGACCACCGCATCCGCGAGCACCTTATCACACGCGAGATATCGATTGGCGACTATGTCTTGACGGGTGGCGAATTGGCCGCCTGCATTATTGCCGACTCGGTTGTGCGACTTCTTCCCGGCGCTATTGGCGACGAGGCATCGGCATTGACCGACTGTTTTCAGGATGATTTGTTGGCACCGCCCGTCTATACCCGCCCTGCGGAGTTCCGTGGCTGGCGTGTGCCCGATGTATTGCTTTCGGGTAACTTCGCCGAAATCGAGAAGTGGCAGGAGGAGCAATCTTTTGAGCGCACAAAGCGCCTGCGACCCGACCTTCTTGAAAAAATGTAGAATGCAAAATGCAAAATAATGTTGGAACGTATAGAAAAACTTATTGCTTCGTGCTCAACGGCTGTGCTCTGCTCGGTCGATGAGAATGGCTATCCCTGCGCCAAAGCTATGCTTGCGCCACGCCGTGTGGAGGGAGTGAAGGAGATATGGTTTTCGACCAATACCTCCTCGCAGAGTGTTGAGCGTTATCGTGCCAACGATAAGGCATCGGTATATTTCTACGATGCCGCAACGTTTCAGGGCGTGATGTTGCGTGGAGTGATGGAGGTGCGCCATGACGCTGCCTCGAGGGAGGCTTTGTGGCAGGAGGGAGATGAGGTGTATTATCCGCAGGGTGTCACCGACCCCGACTATTGTGTGCTACGTTTTGTCGCCGAAAATGCCCGCTTTTATGCTGATTTTCACTCCGAAGATATTATGCTGTAGCATGCGAATGCAAAATTCAAAATGCAAAATTCAAAATTAAGGGAGATATGAAAGCGACTAATCCGATAGTGGACAAGAGTTTTAATTTTGCTATAAGAGTTGTAAACTTGTATAAATACTTGCGTTATACGCTTGACGAACGTGTAATGTCTATGCAAATCCTCAAAAGCGGAACAAGTATTGGGGCAAATGTTCGTGAAGCACAGCGTAGTTCATCAAGAAAAGATTTTATTTCAAAAATGAATATTGCTCTGAAAGAAGCCTATGAAACAGAATATTGGATTGAACTGTTGCATAAGACGGATTATATTTCAGATAAGGAGTATTCGAGTCTATTCCCCGAATGTCGAGAACTGACAAACATTTTATCGCAGATTATATTGACAACAAAAAAGAGTGACGAGATCAAGTAAATATATTGTTTTAATATGATTCATTCTTCAAAAGCAGAAGGT
>JAFUOK010000033.1 GCA_017481925.1 Alistipes sp. | reverse complement strand
TTGCTTTCAATATATGTGTTGGCAACAGCGATGACCATTTCCGCAATCATGGTTTTCTGCTCACAGCAAAAGGTTGGACCCTTTCGCCTGCATACGATATGAATCCGACACTGAATGACCATCAAAGCTTGCTAATTAACAGCAAAACTAACGAGTCTGATTTGTCAATTTTACTCAACTCGTGCGAGGAATATATGCTCACCCCAGAGATTGCCAAGGCCATAATCAACGAGGTGGTAGTGGCAGTTAAGGATTGGCGAGTGTTGGCAAACAGATTAGGCATCGCTAAGCGAGAAATGAGTTTGTTTGAGGGAGTATTTGATAATAGGATTTTATAACATAAAGTTTTTAACAATGAAAAACGCCATACTTTTTGGTAATGGGTTCAATCGATTGAGTAGTAACTTATCTTGGGATAAACTATTGAATAGAATATCTAAGGATTCATTAATCTCAGATATCCCCAATACACTACAATACGAAACGATTATTCTAGCTAATGAGTTTTATCAATATGAGCAATTATTTGATGCAAATGGAGACAGACTTATCACCAGCGATGGACAGGAACTTTATGTTAGAGACAAACCAGTAGAAGAAGAAATCAAAAATCAAATAAAAGATGAATTAGAATTGTTTAGTAGTAATTTTGCATACGAACGACTATGCAGTCTAAACATAGAACATTATATTACAACCAATTACGATAAGGTGTTATACAATCTTCTATGTGATAACGGATACAAAAAAGGAGAATCAAATAATACGGAAAGTCTGTATAGCATAAGACGAAAGTTTGGTCTGCAAAACGAAGAAGGAAAATATAAATATATATGGCCGATACATGGAACGATCCAACATCCAAAATCAATCATGCTCGGGTTAGATCATTACTGTGGTTCTATAGGTAAAATCAATGATTATATAAAGGGGAAATATGAGTATAACAAGAATGGTGAACCTCATATTTTGAAAGGAATAATAGAGCGCATAGAAAATAATGAATGTGAAATCCCATTTTCATGGATAGACCTATTTTTTACACACAACATACACATAATCGGATTTGGACTACAATATGAGGAGACTGATTTGTGGTGGATTCTCAACAAAAGGCAACGCTACATAAAGCAGTATAGTCGAGAAAATCTCATTACAAATAATATTTACTTCTATGGAAATGTTGAGGAGAACAAAAAAACTCTTTTAATGAGACTTGGAGTTGAAGTATGTTCATTTGATCCTAAAAGATTGAAGGACGACGATTCATCATCTTATAAAAAACAATATGAATTTTATTTAGACAAAATAGAAACATATTGCAAATAGTTTTTACGAAGGAATTTAAGTATGGCATTTTATCATTATACTGGCTTAACAGCTTTGGCTGGAATTTTAAATGGCGATTCTGATGACGTACCCAATGTTCGTTTGTGGGCTACAAGGTATGACTGCTTTGAGGATCAGGATGAATATAGGCTTGGTATCAACTATGCCCAAAAGTATCTTTCAATTTTGGAAGAAAAACGGAAAATGCAAAAGGATAGATGTATTGCAGAAATGTTTGATGTAAAAGAAATAGAATCTGCTGCAGGTCTTCCATTACCATATGTAATTTCTGTTACAGCCCGAAATGACAATGATTATATGTGGAGAAATTACGCTGATAATTACAATGGAGTTGTTTTAGAACTTGACTTGTCTTATTTGAGAGGAGGATATGACTATGCCATATTGTGTAAGTTAGAACAATGTATTTACGAAGACACATACAGCGATGATGAATTAGTTGACAAAATATTTCAAGCTTATAGTGATGGCGGATATGCCTTTTTGAATACTAATAAAGAACTCTTTATGGGTATGTTAAAAGATTATCCGCAATTATTTGTGCGATTTATTGCGATGTATATACTGGCGTTCTTTGCGCCACGTATAAAACGCAATAAGTTCAAAGGCGAAGAAGAATCCAGAATCATATTATCAACTCAGGTTCCTGAGTATTCTAAATTTATAATGGATAATATAGATGTCTTAAACCGAATATCCGCTGCGATTAATTCAGATCTTGACTTTAAAAATACTGCAAACACGATAAAAAATGAGAAATGTCGTTATAGAAACGGAAAGAAGATTTATTATCGAGAATTATATTTACCCGAAGAGAGTCTGAAGCGTATATATGTCACCAATGAGAATACGAAACAAAAGGTTCAAAAATTACTACTACAGAAACATTTTACAAATGTAGAAGTAGAGATTATAGATAACAATCTTAGTTGAGAATATATATAGCATGGTATAAAGTAGGGATTCCGAACTGAGGTGGAGCAAAATTTCAAGGCATTTGCTTGTATTTCAAAATAAAGCAGTAACTTTGCATCAAAGTAGGAAATCGACTCTGCGAGACACTGCAAAATGGTGCAGAATTTAGGTGGAGCAATAGCGGGAGATTACGTTTGTTGCGATTCTTTAACACAAAGATATAGAGCCATTTAGAAATGAAACTCGTTTTCTGGTGGCACCACAAAAGAAACCGCTAATAGATTATATATCAATCTGTTGGCGTTTTTTTTATTTCTTGTATTCAAGTGCTGCGGCGCAACGGTAGCCCTCATTATACAGGTCGAGAAGTTTGCGGGTGTCACGTTCCATACGATCGACTACAATCGGCTGTTGAGGGCGGATGACAATCAGTTCGCCATGTTCCTCCAGGCGTTCTACTTCGGCTATCTGTTGGTTATACAGTGCGTTGCGATCACGGATGGCTTTGCGTAGAGCTGGGTATTTATGATAGAAAAGGGGAGGTATGGTGCCTGGCTTATCGGGTTTGCGATAGCCTTTGTTGCGGGTCAGTACCACTACATTGCGATCATACCCCAACGTGCGGGCACGCTCCAATGGAATAGAGTCCGCAATACCTCCATCAAGCATCGGAGTCCCATCAACGTAAGATATTGGGCAGACAAAGGGCAGACTGCTCGATGCCTTTACGATGTCGATAATGCGTTTGGGATCGTTCTTCTCCTCATAGTAACAGGCCTGACCAGTAAGGCACGATGTGGTGACCATCTCGAAGTGCTCCTCGCAGCGGGCATATACATCGTAATGGTAGGGGATAATCTGCTCGGGAAAAGTATGGAAAAGTAGGTCGAAATCCATAATATTCCCTTTCAGCAGCAACTGTTTGATACCTATGTAACGATATTTCTCGAGCAGATCAATATTGCTGAACTTACCTCGTCCGCGTTGGCGCGACATATACGAAAGCCCATTACAAGCGCCTGCGCTCACCCCGATAGTATAGGGGAAGCGTATGTCGTGATCCATAAAGTAATCCAGCACGCCGCACGTAAACACACCGCGCATTCCGCCACCCTCGAGTATAAGGCCCGATTTATCCGTAATATGTATCACCGATTTTGCCACTTGATTGAGAATCATTTGTTCACAAATTTAATGCTTTTTTCGTGAAAAAGGATAAAAATATTATCTTTGCTATGACACCTTTGCGCTCGCGGGTGGCTTTGTGAGAGTGAAAATAACCCTAAAATATTATTTGGAGATGAAGAATATATGCTATTCCCTACTTTTCGCATCGAGTATTCTTATGGCTTGCAGTGGCAACGCAACAATTGATCCATTGCGTTTTGATTCAACGAAATACACCGAGCAGACGCTCGCGATGGCAGATGGTCAGACGATTCATTTCAGGGCGTACGAGGGTTTGCAGTATGTGACCAATGTTGAGGATTCGACCTATCAGACGCTTAACGTTTATGTCCCCGCAACAGCGGATGAGAATACTCCGATTTTTCTGCGTACTTACGTCGGTGGATATATGGCAGCCGAGGCTCGCAAGCCATCAGCCAAGGATGCTTCGGGGTATGCCTTGCAGCAGGGTTATGTACTCTGTATAGCGGGCTCGCGAGGCTCTAATTCAGCGGTTGAGGTGGATGGCAAAAAGTTCTTTACGGGACGTGCGCCAGCCGGTATTTTGGACCTGAAAGCTGCGGTGCGCTATCTGCGTCATAACGATAAGGTGATGGCGGGCAGTGCCGAGCGTATCATTACCGATGGCACAAGTGCCGGAGGTGCAATGTCGTCATTGCTGGGCTCGAGTGGTAACTCTCCGCTCTTTGAGCAGCCCCTGAAGAGTATGGGTGCTGCCGATGAGAGTGATGCTGTATTTGCGTCGGTATGCTTCTGCCCGATTGTGGATCTCGAACACGCCGATATGGCCTATGAGTGGCTCTATGGTTGCACAAATGACGGCATCCGTGCGCTGTCGGCCGAGCAGAGGGTGGTTTCGCAGGAGTTGGCGGCGGCATTCCCCGAGTATATTAATTCGCTTAATCTAAAGGCCAAGGATGGCTCGGCTATAACGGCCGATAAGTACGCCGACTACGTGAAACAATATATCGTGACCTCGGCGCAGAGTGCGCTGGATAGCGGGGTGGAGATTCCGGCAAATATCGGAATCCGCATACAGGGTGGCAAGGTCACGGATATTGATATGCCTAAATACCTCTCTTATGTGGCCAGCACGCGTGCTTTGAAGACTCCGCCATCGTTCGACTCGCAGGGTATGCTGGGCAATCGCCCCTCGCCCGAGAATATGCTATTTGGTAATAGCGAGGGCTCAACCGTCAATTTCACGGTCTATTGCGCCCAGAAGAATGGCGGTGCGGTGGATGAGGCGTTGCAGAGTCGCATTAATATGATGAACCCGATGTACCACCTCTCCAATACGAGCGACAAGGCGCAGCATTGGTATGTGCGCCACGGAGCACGCGATCGTGATACGGCTTTCTCGGTGCCCGTTAACCTTGCCACGAAGTTGCAGAACGGTGGTTATGATGTTAATTTTGCTTTGGCGTGGGATCGAGGTCACGAGGGCGATTATGATCTGGAAGAGCTCTTTGAGTGGATTGCAACCGTTGTAAAGTAAAAAGAATAAAGGCAGTCAAACGGAAATTTTGACTGCCTTTATTGTAACCCATAATCCTTATTCGCTCTTGCGGCTACACTGACGCCTTCCACAGCCCGTGCAGGTTGCAATACTCATACACGGCTACGATCTTCTCATTACATACGCAGACCTCCGCTTCGGGCTTGTCTTTCAGGTTGATGCGGATGCCACCACGCTCGGTCTCGATGTAGATAAATACGATGTGGTGTTCCGGAAGCATAGGGTGGGCTACGCTGCCGACCTCGACTTTAATCTTCCCATTGCCCAGATCCTTGACTACGGGCACGTGCTTTTCGCCGCTGGCATCTACCGTGTTGGGGATGAGCTCTTCCATCTCCTCGCCACAGCAAACAACCTTGACGCCCGAATCTACGACCTTTTCGATTACATTGCCACAATGACGGCACTTGTAAAATTTTGTTGCCATAAATACTGTTTCTATTGAATACTTCGGTTAATGGGCACATTCGTGCTCGTGTGAATGGTTTCCGCACTCGTGATCCTCA
Source organism: Alistipes sp. (assembly GCA_017481925.1). Classification (GTDB taxonomy): domain Bacteria; phylum Bacteroidota; class Bacteroidia; order Bacteroidales; family Rikenellaceae; genus Alistipes. Next base: position 6,007 of record JAFUOK010000033.1, on the reverse strand, counting down.
CCGTGGCCGGCACAGCCTATTCCAGAGTCGAGGACAAAGCCCAGGAGGTAGCCATTCACTACCGACTCGATGTCACCCATACAGCCTCTTACAACTTTAATACCACACGCTTGCAGTTTGTTCAGTGCGCCGGCTCCCATACTTCCTGCCAGCATCACCTCGACCCCCATCTGCTGCAGATCGGCGGCAATGCCTGACTTGCAACCGCAACCCTGCGGTGAGGGTAACTCCTCGCGTGAGATAATCTGTTTGTTCTCAACGGTATAAATCGTGTAGTGGTCGCAATGGCCAAAGTGGTCGTCTACCTTGCCGTTGCGTGTGGGAACTGCAATTTTCATAATATTCAATTTTTTGTTTTCGTAGAAGCAAATTTACTCTTTTATTTTGGGTTTTGCAAATGCCCTTTACCCTCAGACCAGAATATGTGATAATAACACCAGCGATAGTGAAATGTGAATTTCGGGACGCAAAGGATAAAATTGCGAATAATATTCGTATATTTGTATTAATGCAGACAATAAATATTAATTCAATATGAAAAGATTACACCTTATTTCATTGCTGAGTGCGTTTGCGGTGTTGCTCGTTGCAAGTTGCGGTACGGGCGATGCGGAGTCATACGTTCGCTCTGACTATTACACTCGTGGCATCGGTATCTATCCAGGCTCACCCGCCGAAGATCCTTCGCCTGAACTTATTCCCGATGATGAGTATCGTAACATCGCCTTGCGTCGCGTGGCTTATCACTCATCGAGTTATGACTACAACCTTACGGCACAACTCGTAACCGACGGCATTGTTACTACCGCCGAACCTGCCTATATGACATTCTCTACGCATGCTGGCGTGCCTCGTCTGCGCGAGCGAGAGTGGACGATCGACGGAGGCCCCTTCTCGAAGAACACCCTTAAGGGCGAGGAGGTATATATGCAGTATTCGCTCCATAACTGGGTGGAGAAAGCCGACCGCATTGCCTTTTCGGGCACGGTAGCCTATGACAACAAGGTGGCAAACAAAGGCTATGAGATTGCCGTTATGGGCTCGAAGGATGGCGAGCAGTGGGTGGAGCTGGCATCGCTCAAAGGTCGTGGCCTGCCCGGTAGCGAGGGTCGTCACGTAGTGCAGACCGATCCCAATAAGCAGACCGAGCGTATAGCATACAACACCCGCAATATCAACGAGAGCCTCTCTGTGGCCAACGTTGCCGATTACTCGGCTTACCGCTTGCAGTTTAAGATGGAGGGAGCCGTGGAGTGGTCATTTACGGCTGTTGACTTCTTTAACGCTGGTGAGCAGATCGAGATGCTCGCATCGAAGCACTTCGGTAGTGCGTGGATGAGCGCTTCGGCTGGCGAGGAGTGGATTATGGTCGATTTAGGTAGCCGCTCTTCATTCGATAAGATTATCCTTAATTGGATCCACAAAGCCAAGGCTGGAAAAATTCAGACTTCGGACGATGGTAAGCAGTGGAAGGATGTGGCTGCGCTGTCGGATGGTGATAACCTTACCGATGAGATCGCCTGCAAGGGTAAGGCTCGCTATGTGCGTGTCGTGATGCAGCAGGCCGCCAATGGTACTGATTATATGCTCTCGGAGATTGCCGTGATGGGTCGTGGAGGTCTTGTACCTCAGCCTAAGGCGCAGCCAGTAGCCGAGGGCAAGCGCTATACATTGACGGGTGGTGCTTGGCGCGTACAGCGTGCCTCGGAGGTTAGTGCCACGGGCGAAACAATAGCTGTAGCAGGCTATGACGATAAGGAGTGGATTGTGGCAACAGTGCCGGGTACGGTTCTTACAAGCTATAAGAATGCCGGTGCGGTGCCCAACCCCAACTATGCTGATAATATTTTCCATATCTCGGAGTCGTTCTTTAACTCTAACTTCTGGTATCGCAACGAGTTTACGCTGCCCGAGGGCTTTAAGCGTGAGCGTCTGTTCTTGAATTTTGACGGCATAAACTGGAAGGCTAATATCTATCTCAACGGCAAGAAACTGGGCCGCATCGAAGGAGCCTTTATGCGCGGAATGTACGATGTTACGGATGCCGTAGTGGAGGGTACAAACGTAGTGGCCGTAGAGATCGTAAAGAATGCACATATCGGTGCTATCAAGGAGAAGTATGAGTATAATACCGACCTCAATGGCGGTATCCTCGGTGCTGATAATCCTACGTTCCACGCCTCTATCGGTTGGGACTGGATCTCGACTATCCGAGGCCGAAACATCGGTATCTACAACGATGTATATCTCACAACGGCGGGCGACGTGACCCTTAGCGATCCGTTCGTGCAGACAACCCTCAAGGGCGAGGAGAAGCTGGCAACGCTCACTCCCGAAGTGTTTGTTGCAAACCACGCCTCACAGCCCGTGACGGGTAAGCTGAGTGGAAAGATTGGCTCGATTACCTTCGAGCAGGATGTAACTTTGGCAGCTGGCGAAAAACGTGCCGTAACATTCGATCCCAATACCTTTGCCCAGCTCAAGGAGCAGAAGATGAACCTTTGGTGGCCTAAGGGTTATGGCGATCCATATCTCTACGATGCCGAGTTTGACTTTACGGTCGATGGCAAGTCGTCGGATAAGCATGCGTTCAAAGTGGGCGTACGTGAGATGACCTTCAATGAGGATAACAGTACGCTGTCGCTCTACATCAATGGTCGTCGCTTCATCGGTCGTGGTGGTAACTGGGGCTTTGGCGAGAACAACCTCAACTACCGTGGTCGCGAGTACGATATTGCCGTTGAGCACCACGCCAATATGAATTTCACGATGATGCGTAACTGGGTAGGTCAGATTGGCGATGAGGAGCTTTATGAGGCTTGCGACAAGCACGGTATAATGATTTGGCAGGACTTCTGGCTTGCTAACCCCGTGGATGGTCCGAACCCCTACGATGAGGCTATGTTTATTGCCAATGCCGAGGACTTCGTGCGTCGTATGCGTAGCCACGCCTCAATAGGTCTCTATTGCGGTCGTAACGAGGGATTCCCGCCCGCAACGATCGACAAGGCTTTGCGCGAGATTGTTAAGGCAGAGCATCCTGGCCTGCACTATATTTCAAGTTCGGCTGATGAGGTGGTTACGGGCCATGGTCCTTACCGTGCACAGTCGGTTAAGACATACTTCACACTTGAAAATGGTCGCGATAAGTTCCATAGCGAGCGTGGTATGCCCAACGTGATGAACTACGAGAGCCTGAAGCGTACGCTCAAGGAGGAGGATCTCTGGCCACAGGGCGATAAGTGGGGTCAACACGATTACACTATGGAGGGTGCACAGGGCGGCTCTTCGTTCAACGCCATCATCGCTAAGGGCTTTGGTGAGCCACAGAGCGCACAGGAGTTTACCGAACTGGCGCAGTGGGTAAATTATGACGGCTATCGTGCTATGTTCGAGTCTCGCTCGGCATTCCGTAAGGGCTTGCTGTTGTGGATGACACATCCTGCATGGCCTTCGATGGTATGGCAGACCTATGACTACTACTTCGAGCCTACGGCAGCATACTTCGGTTCGATGAAGGGCAATGAGCCTCTGCACGTGCAGTGGAATGCCGCAACGGATAAGGTTGAGGTTGTGAATTATAGTGCTGGCTCACACCCTGCGCTCTCGGTTGAGGCTCAGCTTATAAATATGGATGGATCGGTGCAGTGGCAGAAGCAGGTGCAGGTCGCAAGCGAGGAGGATACCACCGTGGAGGCCTTTGCGTTGGAGTTCCCGTCGTCACTTTCGTCAGCACACTTCGTTAAGTTGTGGCTCAAGGAGGGTGATAAGGTAGTGTCGGATAACTTCTACATCCGTGGTACGGAGGAGGGTAACTTCCAGGCCGTTAAGCAGATGCCAAAGGTTGCGCTTGAGCAGACGGTAGCCATCCAGAAGGGTGAGAATGGTGAGTGGACGGGTAGCGTAACGCTAAAGAATCCCACAGCAACACCTGCGTTGATGATTCGTGTTAACGTGGTGGGCGATAAGGACGGTGATCAGATTCTGCCTATCTTCTATTCGGATAACTACATTGCGCTCATTGGCGGCGAGCAGAAGCAGATTACGTTCCGCTTGAAGGATGTTGATACTCGCGGTAATGCTCCGAAGGTTGTTGTGACGGGCTATAACGTTGAGTAATTCGTGCCTAAAGCGCAGAAATGAAATACCCCCGACAAGAAATTGTCGGGGGTATTCTTTATAGGCATAGCCTATTTAAGGTATATTACTATAAACTTTATTCAATCAGAATTGTCTGGTTTGTCAGACGGCTGGTCTCAGCCTCGTAGCATACGACGTGACTCTCGATAGATGACTCAATGGTTGAGCTGAGTACACCCTCGCTTGAGCGTGTGATGCTATTGACAAACTCCTCTACGATGTTGAGGTCGGCACCGGCGTGGAAGGGCTGGTTTGAGAGATCCGAGAAGTCGTAAACAGTCTCCTCGTTGCCGCGGAATTTGCGTACGCGCAGAGTAGTCTCATTGCCGTCAATCTCGCCCTTGGTCATCTTGATGTGTGTGCCACGGAAGTCATTGCAGGTAAATGCGTTCACGACGAAAGAAATGGTTGTCTCATCCTCCAACTCCATATTTACAATCTGGTGGTCGACAACATCGTTGTCGCAGTGATATACGCAACGGCCAAATACGCCCTTACGAAGCTCTTTGTCGATTACGTCGTCGATGGTCTGTCCCTCGGGAACGTCGAAGTTGCGAATCCACTGCTTGCGCTCCTTATAGAGGTGAACTGCCGAGAATGGGCACGATGCTTCAGCCTTGCAATCGATACAACGCTCTGCGCTACCCTCGGGTGCATTCTCCTTGCGGAACCAGCGCAGTGAACCGAATGAACTTACCTTACGGCACTTCGATCCGCAGATCCACAACAGGAAGTCGATGTCGTGACAGCACTTGGCAATCAGCATAGGGTTTGTCTTCTTTGCCTTGCTCCACAAGCCACGAACGTAACTATGCGTCATACGGTCGATGTTGATCTCGGCGTAGTGGTTGATTGAAATAATTTCGCCCAGCTCGCCAGAGTCGACCAACTCCTTGATCTTCATAAAGTAAGGATGGAAACGCAGTACATGGCATACACCTACGACAACTCCCTTGCGCTTGGATGCCTCCAGGATGTCGAGACACTCCTGCTTAGTCTGAGCGATAGGCTTCTCCAGAAGAATGTGATATCCAGCCTCGATTGCGCGCATACACGGCTCGTAGTGCTTATCTTCGGGTGTGCCGATCAGAACGGCATCTGCATCGATAGGATTTGCAAAGAAGTCGTCAAATGAAGAGAAACAAGCCTCCTCTGGTACCCCAAACTTGTTGGCTACCAGGCGTCGGCGGATCTCCACCGGCTCAACAATGCCGACCAATTTCAAACGCTCAGGATGACGGACGGCATACTCCAAGTATTTGTTGGTGCGATTTCCCGCGCCAATAACAACAATCTTAACTTGTTGAAGGTTCATAAGTGTGGTTGGTTAGTAAGTATTGTTTTCGCCTTCAGCAAACAATTTTCCATGCAAAGTTATGCATATTTTGTCATTTTGCAAATTTTTATATATCAAAATCTACTGCGGATGTATATGTTCTTATCATAAACATCCAAATTGGAACAGATTTGTGTCGGGGACTTCGAGCGAGAACAATTGCGCAGAACGCATAGATGCATAAAAGTTTAGGCGGAGGGTAACATTCATATATTTTTTGTTATATTTGCAACTAATTAGGTTAAAATTTTGGTTATGAGCAATGAAACAAGAGCCTCTTTCGGAGGTAAATTGAGTGCAATTCTGGTTGCCGCAGGTAGCGCAATCGGTCTGGGTAGTATCTGGCGTTTCCCCTATATGGCAGGTGAGCACGGTGGTGCAGCATTCTTGGTGGTTTACCTGTTGTGCGTATTTGTGGTGGGTATTCCCGTGATGCTGGCTGAGTTCTCGGTTGGTCGCCGTACTAAGATGAATGCTGTGGGTGGTTATCGCTCATTGTCAAAACCCTGGCGCTGGCTGGGTTATTGTGGT
>JAFUOK010000032.1 GCA_017481925.1 Alistipes sp. | reverse complement strand
CTATCTAACAAGAGCATTGTTGGATAGGCTTTTGGGGATGACCTCTATTTATAGATATAGTGAATAATTAGTTACTCTTCACCACATCAGCAGGGTTTTTGGTAGCAGCTTTCCACGAGCGGAGGGTTACAAGGCCGACCGTTACGGCGAGGACAACGAGAAGGGCGGCAATATAGAGCCACCAAGGCTGGGCGATGCGGTTAGCGAACGACTCCAACCAGCGCGAGGTGATCTGCCACGCCACAGGTGCTGCCACCACAAAGCAACCTCCGACAATCCACACATAACGCAGGTTCAGCATCTCGACAATCTGTCGTGTCGTTGCGCCATAGACCTTGCGAACAGCTATCTCCGAGCGGCGGTGCTGCGTTTCGAACATCACAATACCGAACACACCCATCAGAGCGATTATGATAGCCAGACCCGCAAACAATCCTATGAGCACCATATCCTTTTTGGTTTGTGCGTAGAGCCCCTCAACCCACTCCTCTAAGAAGTAGAGTTCAGGCTCATTGGAAGCGGGAGAGAGTTCCTTTGTGAGTTTCTTTACATACTCGGCAAACGCTTTAACATCGGCCCCTGCACGCAGACGAATGTAGAAGTGGCTCTTTCGGAGATCCGATTTGTCGCAGTAGAAGGCGTAATACTCATCTTCCTGTGCAAGCGACGTAAGGCGTATATCTTTGATAATGCCTACATAGGTATACTGATTACCCTCTTTATATCCAAGCGGAATACCCACGTCGCGGTGCATACGGCTCATCATCACAATCTCATCACGCTCTGCAGATGATTGGGTAAAGCCTTGACCCTCGACAACCTCAAAACCAAAGAAATCGAGAAAATTCCAACGCACGGCATTGGCACGTACCCTATACTCCTTATCTTCGTACATTCGTCCCCACATCTGGTTACAGCGGAACAGATTTACTGCCGAGGTAGTTACATCCACTGCGTCGGGGTGTTGCTGCAATCGCTCTACGACTGTCTCGGAGCGTGTACCCAAATCCCACGAGGCGAAGGTTACGACATTTTCGCGGTCGAAGCCCAAATCGTAGTTAATCATAAAGCGATATTGCAGCCAAAAGACAGCCGTAACGATGATGAGAATCATCGCAACCGAGAACTGCACACCCACCATCACCGAACGCAATCTGCGACCCGTAGCCGATTGTGCAAAGCCGCCCTTAACGCCCAACGAAGCATTGAAGCGAGTGATGTAGAACGCAGGGTACAATGCCGCTACAACGGCCAACAATACCATCAGAGCAACCATCATAATAATGACGGCGACATTATCGCCAAGAGCCAGCGAGCAGATAGAATAGTTGGTGATAAAGCTCTCTTGGATAGCAATCATCAGGTAGAATGTCAGAGCCATCGAGAGTAGCACCAAACCGATAGCCTCGAAGAGGAAGTTCCAACGCAATGTTCCCTGACTTGCGCCGAACACCTTGCAAATATTCACCGCACGCATACGAACGGGGACGAGGGCGAAGAAGAAGTTTACGAAGTTAATAAAGGCAATCAGCACGATGATAAATGCAATGCTACCAAGAATAATCGGGGTATGTTTCTTGCCCGTCTGGAAGTTGCCCGAATCGTAGAACTCGGCGTAGTAGAGTTCATCGAGAGGCACCAAGCGAGTGGCGAGAACTTGTGCACCACTATCCAGTTCCTCCTTGGCCATCGCAATCTCTTCGGGATCCGCAGCCTCCTCTGCTTCGGCCATCCACTCCTGCACCATACCGAGGAACCAATCGGCATAACCCTTCTTGAAGATCTCGATGTAGGTGTCGAGGTCTGCACCCTCACGCATACGCACAAAATTCGAGTAGTTCCAGTTGTTATTACCCTCTGTATATACACCCTCGTCATTTTGCATAATACCCCAGTGGCTGAACATACAGTTTTTGGGCATATCCTCGTAGATGGCCACGATGGTCTGCTGAACAGTAGGCTTGCCGTCGTCGTTGTATTTTCCACCCTCAAAGTAGATTACATCGCCCACACCGACTCCCAATTTCTCGGCCTTGGAGCGAGCCATTGCCACCGTGTTGGGCTCTTTGAGTTGTGAATAATCGCCCGCCAAGCACTCAAACCCAAAGAACGAGGGCACATTGGCCGTTCCCTGATATACATACTCATTGAACGGCTCCATAGTGTACTCATTGCGCTTGATCCAGATGCGGCTAATGCGTGGGTAAGGCATAGTTGAGGCGACCTCCTCGGCATCGGGGAACTGCTCGGCAGAGGTATAAGCCAAATTGCCGGGGGAGTTTGTGCTCCACTGTGTCTCGCCGTCATTACCTCCGCCGAAGTCGGGCGAGATAAGATAGGTGCGGTCGGCATTAGGGAATTGCCCGTTGTAGGTGATGGTGAACCATACCTGCGAAAAGATGATGTAGAATGCCACAAAGGCGAGGGTCAGCCCCACAATGTTAAGCAGTGAGGCTACCTTGTAACGACGTAATGTCATTAAAAAATTCTTAAACGCGATTTTCATAGGTTTCTATTCTTATTGTTTTATTAATTATTCAATTTTGAATTCTGAATTTTGCATTTTGAATTCTATTAGTGACTTGGGGAGGTGTCACCCTCGCCCAAGCCTGAAACGCTTCTCTGCTTATGGTTAGTTTAGCGTTTTATAGTCTGCTCTTTACGTCGGTTACAATCTTACCGTCGAACAGACAGATGGTACGGCTTGCATACGAGGCATCGTGCTGCGAGTGGGTAACCATAATGATGGTCGTGCCCTCCTTGTGGAGTTCTTGCAGGAGTAACATCACCTCCTGACCATTCTTCGAGTCGAGGTTACCCGTAGGTTCATCGGCAAGGATAAGTTTTGGGTTCGACACTAGGGCACGGGCGATAGCCACACGCTGCTGCTGACCACCTGAGAGCTGCTGCGGGAAGTGACCGGCACGGTGCGAGATGTTCATACGGTCGAGCATCTTCTTTACGCGCTCCTTGCGCTCCGAGGGTTTCACGCCCATATAGATAAGCGGCAACTCGACATTTTCGGCCACCGACAACTCGTCGATAAGGTTGAACGACTGGAAAACGAAGCCGATATTGCCCTTGCGGAAGGCGGTGCGCTCCTTCTCTTTCAGACCGCCCACCTCGTGATCGAGCAAACGGTATGAGCCGCCCGTAGGGTTGTCCAAAAGACCCAAGATGTTGAGGAGCGTAGACTTACCGCAACCCGAAGGTCCCATCACGGCGACAAACTCGCCCTCCTTAACTTCAAACGATACACCTGCAAGAGCAATGGTCTCGATCTCCTCGGTGAAAAAACTCTTTTGTAAATTTTCTACTTTTAACATAGCTGTAAATTTTTAGTTGTTTATACTTTTGTTGTTTTATATTTTCTAATTCATTTCCCGTTTTTGATTTTAGGCGAGCATATTTCTTCTCGACCGCAGTTCGGCGTGGATGGGACATAGTAGCCTATTTCTCATTCGCGACGGACAAGGAGAGGAGAAAGATGCCGCATATAAATCGAAAACTATCTCATTATCGACTCCGTTGGATTCTCCGTTGCAGCCTTAAACGAGCGTAGGGTTACTGTTGCGACCGTGATAACAAGGATAATGGCGACCGCCAAGGCATATACCCACCACGACATCGGTGTGCGATAGACATACTGCTGCATCCATTGGTCGATGATGTAGTAGCTTACGGGGATAGCCACTGCCGAGCACGCGGCCACAATGTAGAGATACTTGCGGTTGAAGAGGCTGAGTATCTCGCCAACCGATGCACCGTGTACGCGGCGAATACCTATCTCGCGGCGGCGATACTGCGTCTCGAACAACACCAAGCCAAACACGCCGATAATCGAAATCACAATCGAAAGGAACGAGAACAAGGTAACGAGTGTCGAGAGTTTATCCTCTACCTGATAGAGTAACTCCAACTCCTGCTCGAAGAACTGTATCTTGATTTTTTCGGGATCGGCATTAGGGGCTATCTCCATCAGTGTGTCGAACACAAATTTTCTCACCTCAGCAATGTCGGCTCCAGCTACAGTGCGGATATAGGTGTGGCGTGGCATACTCCAACCATAGTGACCATGAACGATAAAGGCAAAAGGCTCGATGTTCCAGTTGGCCGACTTGAAATTGAAGTCCTTGCAAAAGCCTACTATGTTGGCATACAGGCCTTGAACATGTCCCGGGATTTTACTCTCTAATGTGAGCCCATATTTTTCGACAGATGTCTGATTGAAAATCATTGCCCCCGTATCGGTATCTTCGTCTGATGGGAGAAAATCACGACCCTCGACAATCTCAATACCCATCACCTTCAAAAAGTTCCACGACACGCCGTGAATCATAAATGAAACAGGGTCGCCGCCATCCAATGGTCTTGACCAAGCACCCTCGGCATTGCTCACCAACTGAATATCGCCAAATGCCACGCCTTTGATTTGCGGATTTTGAGTAAGTCGGTCAAGAAGAATGTCGCGTTTGGTGTAGTCCAATTGATAGCCTTCGACATCAGGGTTGACAGCTTCCCAAGGCACCTCCACCGAGAGGAGATTCTCACGGTCGAAGCCCATATTGCACGAGAGCATATATTGATGCTGACGATATACAAATATCGAACATATAATCAGAGCAATAGAGATTGTGTACTGCACACCCACAAGCGTATAACGCAAGATGCGACCTGCTCGTGAAGCGGCAAAATCACCCTTAATCACAAACGCAGGCGAGAACTTGGTGATATACCACGCAGGATATAGCGATACCACCACGCCAAAGAGAATCACGCCCAAAGCGATAGCGCCTGCCAGCAACCAATTATCGTTGATAGCGACCGAGGTCGAGATATACTCTTTAAGTGGCGTATCGGCAAAGAGTATCACAATAATATTAGCCACAAATAACGATACGAGAATCAAGCCTACGGTCTCAAAGAGGAAGTTAAGGCGCAGTTTCCAAGTCGGAGCACCGAAAATCTTGTAGTTATTGACCGCACGGATTCGGCTTGGTATCAACGCAAAGAAGAAGTTTACAAAGTTGATAAACGAGATGACCAAAATCAATACAGCAATGGCAATCAGCGTATAGGTCG
>JAFUOK010000031.1 GCA_017481925.1 Alistipes sp. | reverse complement strand
TTCGCCTAAAGGAGATAGGTGAGGAGGAGGATCACCGCTACTATCGCAAGGATGGCATTCACTATGTCCCCAAGGTGCGTGTGGAGGATCTGATTTTGAAATAAAATAAATCTCTACTATCACCATCATCTAATTGCTATACCAACTACTAACTGCGTCCGCAGGTGAGAGTAGTAATCGTGCAATCGCACGACCGTAGGTCGGAAATAGAGAGGCTTGCTAACGGGAAAATTTATTTATGCCGTAAGTCGGGCTCTCTATTTTGAGTTTTAGGATAAAACGGCGATTGCATTGGTACTACCGAACCGCCATAGCAGAAAGTAGTTTATGGAACTTCGCATAAAAAAATAGGCGGGAATCTCACGATTGCCGCCTACCCTCGGAACATTAGAAGTTCCATAAACTACTAACCCAAACTTAAATAAATGAAGAAACCTCGCTGCAGCAGTGCTTAATTGCTGCAGTTGTTGTATCAAGTTGCAAATCGTGTGCCACATTTGCAGTTGGGCGACAAAATGTCCTGATAGTATATTTGTCAGTCCGAAACTGTCTCGAAAATCTCTCTGCGATCCATCTCCTGCCAGTATCGGAGTGCCAGCGTCCGCACATACTCCCAATACGCTGGCGAGTGTGTGCCGTATAAGGCAACGCCTTTGGCTATGTCGTCCGCTATCTGCTGGGCATAACGATCCTTTAGTCGTAGGCTGATAGCTGTGCCCTCGGTCTCGAACCTTGCTTCGGGGCGTGGCGTGGCCTTGTTTATTGTGATTAGTCCGTGCCCAAGAGTGGAGGCTGTGCTTACCTGCAAGCCGTCGTTCATACAGCTCAGCGGTGGTTGCTCGCCAGCGTAAGATGTAACGTGCAGATGATGTGAGGGTAGTAGCTCGCGGGCGTATAGGCCCATCTTTGCGCCGATTGTTGAATAAATGCCCAGGTGGCCGTGCAGTTCGTTGGTCTGCACGATGAGCTGCCATTCGCGAGAGCCATAGCGCTCGATTGTGGGCGTGATGATCTGCGCTACATCGTCGGCGTAGAGCGTGGGATGTAGCGGAAAGGATTTTAATACTTGCATAGGCTAACGGTTTAGAATGAAAGTTTCACACCTCCGTGCAGCGTTGCGCGCGGCATCGGGTATCCGGCATTAATCTCATAACGTTGCGCCAGGATGTTCTCTGCACGTAGATACAGACGGCATTGACGCGCAAGGGTAAAGCCCAAGTCGCAATTCCAGAGCAATACGTTCTCCTCCATAAGGGGTGAGGTCTGCGTAATCAAGCCTCGGAGGAGTTGCACATCGGTGGCCAGCGCCCAGCGTCCTACGGTGTAGCGTGCCCCTGCGTAGAGTTTGTGCTCGGGAGCAGCCACTACGGGGTACTTCATATGCAAATATGAGTAGTTGGCCGAGAGCGATAGATGGCTGGATACGCTCCATGTGGCTTCAATCTCTGTGCCAAAGTTTTCCGTGCGACCCGTATTCACATTCATCATGCGACCATCCACGGGGAGTGTGCGAATCATATTCTCGCCGTCAATATAGAATAGACTTACGCCATACGCTATGCTGCCTACCTGCTGACGCAGAGAGATTTCGTAATTCCACATGCGTTCGGCTTTGAGGTCGGGGTTCTGCGGTGGGAACATATACATCTCGCGTATGGTGGGGAAGCGAAAACCCTTGCTTACCATTGCCTTGAGTTGCATATTGCGGGGCAGTTGTACGGCGAGGCCTCCCTGTGGAACCCACTCGGTGCCGATGTGGGAGTTATAATCCATGCGCACTCCAGCGTCGAGCGTCAGCCACGGCGTGAGCTGTTGTTGCAGGTCAATGTATGCCGCCACATTGTCCATCTCCTTGTCGGCAATAATCTTATCCGCCGAGCCGTCCAGATAACGGTTGAGAGCCTTGCCGCCAAAGTGACGATAGTCTGCGCCTACCATTGTGCGGTTGCCTTTCAAGAGCGTAAAACTTTGATAGAGCATCGCTCCAGCGATAGCATCCTGCGAACGAAAACGGTAATCCAGAGGCGAGTCGCCTGCCGAGTAGCCGTCGTTTATGCGATGTACACCCCAATTATAGAACGCACTCACGGCGCCACGTGAGTTGCGCAGAGCGATGGACGAAGTGCCTCGAGTGATGCGCGAGTCGTTGTCTATGATGGGCGATGATATTGAGCCAGGGTTCGAGGCATTGAAGTGGGTGAGGTTCACCTCACCCGTGATCTCCCACTCGCGCCCCAAGTCGTAAGCAAGACGTGCATAGCCGCCCGCCTGCTCGTAATCCATATTGGCACGGTGGCCGTCAGAACGGGAGTAAGAGGCCGTGACGGTTGATGAGAAGCGTCCCGCATGCGTGCGGTTGGCAGCCTCGGCATCAAGGGTGTTGTATGAGCCATAGCCCAGGCGAATGTCGGTATGCGAGCCTGGTTCTTTGGATTTGCGGGTGATGATATTTATTACGCCACCCATGGCATTCGAGCCGTATAGCACCGATGCGGGGCCACGCACAACCTCTACGCGGTCGGCTATCATCGACTGATAAGCATCGGCAATAGGGTGACCCATAAGTCCCATATATTGCGGATGGCCATCAATGAGCACCATAACACCCGTTGTGGGCGAACCTCCCACGCCTCGCACCGATATGCCTCCCGCGGCCCCCGAAGCCACACCGTAGCCCATAACACCTCGTGAGGTGATAAACAATCCGGGCACCTGCTCAACCAACGTGGGGAGTAGCGAGGGATGATTATCCTGTTCGATATGCTCACGTTCAACAACAGATATGGTCATTGGCAGCAGACGGCGATCCGTAGCGATACGGCTGCCCGTAACCACCACTTCATCAATCGAGAGTGTGCGCTGCGTCTGTTGCAGGCTGTCCTGTTTCTGTGCTACGGCGGTTTGCGCAAACAGGCAGAGCGCCAATGTGTAGAGGATGTGTCGCATAAAAGAAAAATTTGTAGGCATTAAGCAATATTAATGCCAAAATAGTTAGTTTTGTATATCATCTCACAAAGTTGTAAAAAAATATCGGAAACCCCGTAGGATTTCCGATAAAAAAGAAATTTTATTTCTTAAAACGAATATTTCGTCTTTGTTTGCTTCTCTACGACGTTATTTAATCTCCTCGCCAAAGAGTGTTGCCGACGAACAATCGACTATACGGCAACGAACATAGTCACCAACCTTATGGTCGCCGCGATCGAACACTACGACCTTATTCTGCGATGTGCGACCGAAGAGTTGCTCCTCGCTGCGCTTCGATGTGCCCTCTACGAGTACCTCAAACTCCTTGCCCACATCACGGCGGTTGCTCTCGGCCGAAAGACGGTTCTGCAGGTTGATAATCTCCGTGAGGCGTGCCGTTTTGAGATCCTCGGGGATGTCGTCGCCCAGGTTTCGCTGTGCGAAGGTGCCGGGGCGCTCCGAATACTTGAACATAAAGGCAAACTCGTAACCCACCTCCTCCATCAGCGAGAGGGTCTGCTTGTGATCCTCTTCCGTTTCGCCCGTGAAGCCAGCGATAAGGTCGGTGGTGATGGCGCAGTCGGGCATATAACGACGTATGGCCGCCACACGATCCAGGTACCACTCGCGGGTATATTTTCTGTTCATACGCTCCAGCATCACCGTCGAACCCGACTGTGCAGGCAGGTGGATCGCGCGGCAGATGTTAGGCATCGAGGCCATAACTTCCAACAGACGATCACTCATATCCTTGGGGTGCGATGTGGCAAAGCGTACACGCAGTAGCGGCGAAATCTCCGCTACGGCCTTCACCAGAGCAGGGAAGTCGTATTCGCCCGTGCGGTATGAGTTTACGTTCTGACCCAGCAGGGTAACCTCGCGATAGCCATTCTCGAACAGCGAACGTGCCTCGGCAATGATAGTTGCGGCATCGCGGCTACGCTCGCGACCACGTGTGTAGGGTACAACGCAGTATGAGCAGAAGTTGTTGCAACCACGCATAATGGCTATGTAGGCGCTTACCCCATTCTTGTCCAGACGCACGGGTGCAATCTCGGCATAGGTCTCCTCGGTTGAGAGTAGGGTATTAACACCCTTGCCACCCGACTCGGCCTGACGTACAAGGTTAGGCAGATCGCGATATGTGTCAGGACCTGCAACAATATCTACAGCCAATTCGCCCTCGGTGAGCTGCTCCTTCAATCGCTCGGCCATACAGCCGATAATGCCAATCAGCAATGATGGCTTGCGCTTTTTCAGACGTCGCATCTCCGTAAGACGACCCCAGATGCGCTGCTCGGCATTGTCGCGGATCGAACAGGTGTTGATAAGGATAATATCGGCCTGATCGATCTTATCGGTATAGAAGTAGCCCTCTTTCTGCATAATCGATACGACGATCTCCGTGTCGCCGACATTCATCTGGCAACCGTAGGTCTCAACAAAGAGGCGACGACCATCGCCAACAGCGGGGCGCAAAGTGTTTACGTTAATCATAGGTTCCTAATTATTAAGCATAGCATCTTTCTCGGGAAAGGGTTTGAAGCCCTCGCCGTAAGTGTCGTAGGCATCGGTAACGACGAGGAACACCGTGGGGTTGATCTCACGAATCTTGCGCTGTACCTGCGCCACCTCACGACGGCTGACCACAAGGAAGATCATCTCCTTCTCGTCCTTTGAGTACATTCCCGAAGCCTTGATATATGTACCTCCTCGCTCCATATCGCCGATGATATATTGGCGCAGGGGCTCGGAGTGGGTGTTGCCGATAATAAAGAGCAGTTTGTCATACGACGCACCGTCGATCACATAGTCAATTACACGTGAGCAGACAAAGATACAGATGAGCGAGTAGAGCGACAACAACCAGCCTCCCGCATCTGCGCCATCAAGTCCGATACCGAAGCCGATAACCACCAGACCTGCCATTACGACGCACGTGTCGGCCATCAGTACGCTACGCGAGAAGGGGATTTGCAGGTAACGGTTCAGCATCATTGCCACGATGTCGGTACCGCCAGTAGTGGCGTTGCTACGAACAACCAGACCCAAGCCGGCACCGATGATGGTTCCGCCCAAAATACAGGTGAGCATCAGGTGATCCGACAGATCAATCACACCGCCCATGAGTTGCGAAGCGTCCAATGCTTGCAGAGCCTCTTCGGTGGGATACACCGCTGCCGAGAGAATATTCATAAGACCAGGGGTGATGATTGCCGCGAAGAGCGTACGACCGCCAAACTTTTTGCCAAACAGAATGATTGCTATGGTGAGTAGCGGAATATCCATCATATAGCCGAATGTTCCGACCTGAATCGAGGGGAATAGATTGTGCAATACTATACCCATACCATAAACGCCGCCCGGTACGATGTTGTAGGGGTTAATGAAGAATACAAATCCTACGGCGCACATAGCGCATCCGACAACGATCATCGTCATCTCTCGCCACCAGACCCAGTCGGTCAGCTGAGCTTTTATAGATGTTTTTCCTGCCATAAATACGTTCTAGTTTTTCTTGTCGCAAATGTAATAATATTTTGCGAAAATGATGAATATTTAGTAATCTTATGCGATATAATCGTGAGGCAAAATCGTCCAAAAACCCTCGGATTTGGGTATTTTTCGCCACAAAATAGGAATTTATGTCACTTTTGGCCACCGTTCACACCCTCAGTTAGCCGCCTGTCACATAATTTTTGAATATTAGAAAAAAAATGTGACTTTTGTGCAGAATTTTAGGCCACAACCGCTGGGGTATAAGCAGATTTTATGCCCAAAAATTGGGCTCTTAAATAAATTAGTGTATATTTGTAGGTAAATATTCATTAATTTACGGGTGAAAGATGGCAAAAATCAGTAGGTTTTTTGCTGTTTTTGTCGTGCTTAAAATTTTAATTGTTATGACAAGTTGGAGTATTATTACATATTATTGCGTGTTTTCGATGCTTGTATTGGCCTACCTGTTGGGCTCTATTCCGAGCGCAGTGTGGATTGGTAAGAAGTATTACGGTGTTGATATCCGCGAACACGGCAGTAAGAATGCAGGTACAACCAATATGCTTCGAGTGCTGGGACGGCGTGCCGCGATACCCGTCTTTGTTCTCGACTTCTTCAAGGGCTTTGCCGCCGTGTCGCTCTTGAGTCTGATGCGATACGATCCCGAGATTACCTCGGCGTGGCTTATCAACCTGAAGATTCTGGCTGTATTTGCAGCTGTGCTGGGACACATCTTTCCCATCTTTGCCGATTTCAAGGGTGGTAAGGGTGTAGCAACGCTGGTGGGTGCCGTGACGGGCATCTATCCGCAGATTATCCTGCTCTGCTTTGGCGTGTGGGCGCTGGTGTTTATGATTTCGCACTACGTCTCGCTCGCTTCGATGACGGCAGGCTGCTGCTTCCCGCTCTTTGTAATAATATACTCGTCGAGTGAGTGGTCGCGAAACCACGACATCTCGTTTACCTTCATCCTCTTTGCCTTTGCGGTGGCGGGCCTGCTGATATGGTCGCACCGCAAAAATATAGAGCGTCTGAAGGCGGGTACCGAATCCAAAATTTATATTTGGGGTAAGCCCAAAGACGAGAAAGACAACTAATCAAAATACTATATGCTACAAGAGAATTTGATTAAAATCTACGAGGAGAGTTTCCGCGAAAATCACTCCTTGCCCGTGCTGACAGATTATTTCAGCAAGAAGACTATCACCTACCTTGAGATGGCCGAGCAGATGGCTCGCCTGCATATGCTCTTCGAGAAGATGGGCATCAAGCACGGCGACAAGATCGCCCTGGTAGGTCGTAACGACATCAACTGGTGTGTATCATACATCGCAACCATCACCTATGGTGTGGTTATCGTCCCCATCCTTCAGGATTTCAATCCCGCCGATATCGAGAACATCGTAACCCACTCTGAGAGCCGCCTGCTCTTTGCTGGCGACGCTCACTGGCAGACTCTTGACACGGATCGTATGCCTCTGCTCGAGGCAGCCTTATCGCTCAAGCGTTTTGATGTGGTTTACGAGAAGGAGGGTAGCGCTGCTGCCGATGCGGTGAAGACGCTGGATGCAGACTTTGCGGCAAAGTATCCCAATGGCTTCAAGGTGGAGGATATCAAGTTCAATGCCATCCCCAACGAGGAGATGATCCTGCTGAACTACACCTCTGGTACTACGGGCTCGTCGAAGGGTGTTATGCTGTCGGTGAATAACCTTACGGGCAATATGGTCTTCGGTCGTGGTTTTATCAACCCCGAGACTGGTACTCCGTTCCTCTATAAGCGTGGCCGCGTGCTGTCGTTCCTGCCTTTGGCTCACGCCTATGGTGCTGCGTTCGACTTCCTGGCGCAGTTGGTTGTCGGTGGCCACATCACACTCCTTGGTCGTATGCCGTCGCCCACTATCTTGGTGGAGGCAATGAAGACGGTGAAGCCTACGATGATCTGCTGCGTGCCTCTGGTGCTGGAGAAGGTATATCGCAAGATGATTATGCCTATGCTTGAGAAGGGCCCGATGAGCATTGCAATGAAGATCCCCTTCGTAAATACGGCTCTCTACGCTATCATCAAGTCAAAACTTCTGGAGTCGTTCGGTGGTGAGGCCAAGATCTTTATCGTGGGTGGTGCTCCGATGAATCAGGAGACCGAGTCGTTCCTGCGCAAGATTAACTTCCCTCTGACGATTGGTTACGGTATGACCGAGTGTGCTCCGCTGATCAGTGTTACGGCTCCTTGCGAGTTCAAGCAGGGCTCTTGCGGACGCTATCTGCCCGGCTTTATGGATGCCAAGATCGACTCGAAGGATCCCCAGCGTATCGCAGGTGAGATTTTGGTTCACGGCGAGAATGTGATGATGGGCTACTATAAGAACGAGGAGGCAACGAAGGCTGTGCTTGACGAGGATGGTTGGTTGCATACGGGCGATATGGGTATTATGGATGCCGATGGCACCATATATATCAAGGGTCGTTGCAAGACAATGATTCTTACGGGTACGGGTCAGAACATCTATCCCGAGGAGATTGAGGATAAACTCAACAATATGCCTATGGTGCTGGAGTCGTTGATCATCGAGAGCCGAGGCGTGCTGAAGGCGTTGATTGTACCCGATTACGACGCTGCAGCACAGGAGAATATCGACAAGGATGCTTTGAAGCAGATGATGGAGGATAATATTAAGACGCTCAACACGCAGGTTGCCGCCTATGAGAAGGTAGCGCTGTTTGAGATTCGCGACAGCGAGTTTGAGAAGACCCCCAAACGTTCAATTAAGCGATTCCTCTACCAAGACAAATAGAAATTGTCTAACAAGACTCTTTTCTGGCGTCTGGCTTGGCCTCGAAACAGTTCTTGTTATATAACTACAGATAATAGAAAACGTCCGTCCAACCATTCGGTTCGACGGACGTTTT
This sequence comes from Alistipes sp., assembly GCA_017481925.1. Lineage (GTDB taxonomy): Bacteria > Bacteroidota > Bacteroidia > Bacteroidales > Rikenellaceae > Alistipes. Next base: position 5,368 of record JAFUOK010000031.1, on the reverse strand, counting down.
TGTTGTCTGCAGACAATTAGTAGCGATATACTTTGGCCACGGCCTTCTTTATCGTTGCGCCCTGCTTTGCCGTCACTGTCACCGTTGCCGCACGATCGAAGAAACGACCTCCTATTGTGTCCTTGCCACGCTGCTCGCGACTCAATGTATATTTGCGGTCGTTGAGCATTATTTCAATCTCACCCTCAAAATCGAGCTCCAGCGTCACGCCGCCACGCTCCAGCTTCTCGTCGCCAGACCACGTCCACGTTACATTCTGCGTCAAGGCAACGAGTTTGCCTGCACCCTTCTCGATGGGCTTATGCTTTGGCATAATAGAGAAATCGGTTAGCTGATATGTGATGCCGTTGCGCTGGCCTATAGCCTCGTGCGGGGCGGGGAAGATCGAAGCCTGCACGATGTAGCCACGCGATGTGAGAGCCTCGCAGAATTCAGGAGTATAGAGGGCGTAGTTCATCGTTGAGATACCGCAACGACCGCCAATCTGCTCCAAACGGGAGATATTCTCCTCGGCTGTGCCGTCATTAATGGAGAGCAGGATGATGCAATCAGAAAACTCGCGCACCTTCTGCATATGCTCCACGCCACCGGTAAAGCATATCCACTCGTTGCCGAACATCTGCTGTGCTACGTGATACGAAGGCATCAGTGCCGAGTGAAGCATAGGCACTATGCCGTGCTTCTTGCACTCGGTAAGCAGCTCTTCCAATGTGGGGATGGGTGTGCGCCAGGCGGGGTTGGTCGATTCCAATACGTAGTCACGACGCAACTCTTCAAATGTAAGGTCCTCCAGACGTACGGGCTCGGTAAGACGTGAGTAGTCCGACGCACGGCGCATCGTGCGGTTGAGCGTTGCGTCGTGCAGGATTACCATACGACCATCCTTGGTGTAGTGTACGTCGCACTCGATGCCCGTGTAACCCATCTTTTTGGCCATCTCTACGGCTGGCAGTGAGTTCTCGGGAACGATAAACTCGCCACTATCGCTCATTGTCCAGCATCCTCGGTGGGCATATAACGTAGGCGATTGTTTGATTTGCGCCTCGACGGCGAGTATGGCGAGGCAGGCAATAATGGTTGTAAATAGTTTTTTCATAGTTCGGGATGTAGTTAATATAGGTACAAATATACTCTTTTTTTTCGTTGTACGGGAATTTTTTCTACCTTTGTTGTATGCGACCGCAAGCAAATAAACCCATTGTTGGCGAGAACCTGCTCTACTTTCTGGTGTGGGCTATGGCGCTGTTGGTGCCTATCCTCAACTCGAAGATGATGTCCGAGGAGCACGTCTATCTGAGCAATATCCTGCTCGTGTGGAGTAAGCTATTGCCCTATATCATCATCTTTGTCATTAATAATGCCCTGCTTGCTCCGAAGTTCTTCTTTCAGAAACGTTACTTGGCATATGTCGCTATTGCGTTTGTGATGCTGACGGCTATATTCTATCCTATCGAACATTATCAGGATGAGTTGCGTTTGCTGGAGTACCCCGATGGTGCCAATTACTTTATCCACGGACGTGCCTCGTTCACCGATTTGGCGTGGTATTGGAATGTACTTTTGGGCCTGTTTATGATGGCTACCAACTGCTCTATTAAGTTTATCTTCCGTTCGATGCAGGCCGAGCAGAAGATGATGGCTATGGAGCGTCACGCCCTGCAGGCTGAGATGGATTATCTGAAGTATCAGATCAATCCCCACTTCTTTATGAATACGCTGAATAATATCCACGCTATGATCGACATAGATTCCGAGGCGGCAAAGGAGATTGTAATCGAGCTCTCGAAGATGATGCGCTACGTGCTTTACGATTCGGAGAAGCAGCAGACCAACCTTGAGCAGGAGGTGCAGTTTACCGAGAATTACGTTGAGTTGATGCGTGTGCGCTATCCGTCGGATGTGGATGTGCGATTCGATGTTCAGCGACCATTGCCCGTGGATGCGAAGGTGCCGCCGTTGTTGCCCATAGTCTTTGTGGAGAATGCCTTTAAGCACGGCGTGAGTTACAACCGCCCCTCTTTTGTGCATATCAGGCTCCATTGTGAGGATGGCAAGGCTGTCTGCGAGGTGCGCAACTCGCGCCATAAGAATATGCAGGTGGATAAGGGCGGTGTCGGATTGGAGAATGTGCGTAAGCGTCTGGATCTGCTCTTTGGTAAGGATTACGAACTGCTCACGGATGATAGCCGCGAGGATGAGTATAGTGTAAAATTGACAATACCGATGACCTATGATAAAGTGCATAGCCATAGATGACGAACCGTTGGCGTTGCGTCAGATCGAAAAGTATATAAATAGTGTGCCCGACCTGCAACTCGTTGCCCTGTGCCATAGTGCTGCGGCGGCCGAGCAGACGATGCAGACGGAGGCGGTGGATCTGCTCTTTGTGGATGTGAATATGCCCGACAAGAGCGGTGTGGAGTTTGTGGGAGAGCTGGATAACCCTCCGATGATAATCTTCACCACGGCCTACTCGGAGTATGCCATCGACGGCTTTCGCCTCGATGCCGTGGATTATCTCTTGAAGCCATTCTCGCTGGCCGATTTCCAGCGTGCTGTAGATAAGGTGCGTTCGTTGAAGGAGCTGCACACCTTGCGTGATGAGCGTGACACTGTGGCCGAGGCCGAGCCTGTGGCGGATAGTGCCAAGAACGACTGCATATCTATCAAGGCTGATTATAAGGTGTCGCTGGTGCGATATGCCGACATTATCTTCGTGGAGAGCGTGGGTGAGTATGTGCGCCTGCACCTGGTGTCAGGACAGAAGATTATGACGCTCCTACGACTGAAAAATATGGAGTCGGCGTTGCCGTCGGATAAGTTTATGCGTGTGCACCGCTCCTACATCGTCAATCTGGGTCACGTGACGGGATATGCCCGTGGTCAGGTCTATCTCGACAATGGAGAGTATGTGCCTATCAGTATCAATTATCGTGATCCGTTCCGCGATTACGTGGAGAGTATCCATCCGCAGCGTTAATTAACCCAGGCGGGGGAAGGCCGTGAGTGCCCGGTAGCCTTCGTCGGTAGCCTCGTAGCAGAAGTGCTTCAGCCCGTTTGTGATGAGCAGGTAGCGGGCTTTTACTACGGCATTGTAGCGTGAGGCCTGCTGGAATACTTCACTGATGACCTCGCGACGCTCGAAATTCACCTCCGTGGACTTGCACTCGGCCAGCAGTAATGGTCGTGCCTCGGCATTGAGAACCACCACGTCGGCACGTTGCGGCATGGAGTTAATCTCTACGGGATACTCCTCAACGATGGAGTGCAGTGGCGCCGAGCAATGGCCGACGAGATACTCTACCAGGTGGCGACGAACCCACTCCTCGGGCGTAAGCACAACGTATATCCCTCGCACACGGTCGAAGACCAGCGTGCGGGAACCATCCTCGGAGGCTCGTAAATTTATAGCCGGAAAATTTAGTTTTGGCAGGGAATTCATCGCGTAAACGAAATTTTTTATAACTTTGACACAAATATACAAATATTAGAGTAGATATGAAATCATTTTTGTCAATCATAGCGTTTTTGCTTCTCACTCTTTCGCCCCTCGCGGCGCAGGAGTACGCCTCTCCCGAGTATGTCGCATCGGGTCGTGAGCCGGCACGTACAAAGGTTATTGCATACCCCTCGGCCGAGGAGGCAGCAATGCGTGGCGCTGGTGCCGTGCGTTCGCAGTATATGCGTCCAATCACCGAGTGGACCCGCACGGAGGAGGCTGACGCTACGGTATTCACATCGCAATACGTGATTCCTTTCACGTGGCTGAGCCGTCTGGCTACGCTCTACGTGGATGAGGCGTCGGGTGCCTACGAGGTGCTCATCAATGGCAAGAAGGTGGGCTATGCCGCCAATGCCTTTGCTCCGTCGGAGTTCAACGTTACCAAAGCCTCGCGCGAGGATATGAACACTATCCAGATACGTGTCCTGAAGGAGCATTGGAGCCAGCGTATGGAGGATTTCGTTGAGGTGCGCGAGCCCCGCATCGGCGAGGTGTATGTGATGTCGCAGCCGACAATCCGCGTGCGTGATGTGGTGCATAATACACGTGTGGATCTGAATAGCGATAAGGCTACCGTGGAGATCGGTATGGTCGTTAAGACCGAGTCGCTCAATCCCAAGAAGGCCCGTATTCACTACGAGCTGCTGGCGCCCGATACTACGGTTGTGACCTATGGCCATCGCGATATAGAGCTCGGTATGCGTGCCGAGGATACCATCAAGATTATGGCGCAGATACCTTATGTCCTCACGTGGTGTGCCGATATGCCCGTGCGCTATCGTCTGAATGTGAAGACGCAGATCGAGGGCCGCTATGCAGAGTATCAGTCGCACTTGATCGGCTTCCGCACAGTCGAGACCAATGAGGCGGGTGACTTCTTTATTAATGGTATCAAGACCGATCTGGCGTATCGTGATTTCGATGCTATGACCATTACGGATAAGGATATTATCGCTGCGCGCGTGCTCAAGTATAATGCCGTGCGCTTCAAGGCTGGTGCCGTGCCGCAGGAGGTGTATCGTATGTGCGACTCGTTGGGTATGTATGTGATTACGCAGATTCCTATCAATACCTCGAAGAGTGGACTGTCGCGTCGCCTGGGCGGTAATCCGTCAAATGACCCGAAGTGGAAGCAGGCATACCTGGATCGCGTGGAGACGACGTATCGCACGACGCGAGGCAATGCTTGCGTGATTGGTTACATTATGGCGGAGGAGTCGTCGAATGGTATTAATTTGTATGAGAGCTATTTGCGCTTGAAGGCTTTGGAGCAGAAACGCCCCGTAATCTACCTCGAGGCCGCCGGAGAGTGGAATAGTGATTAATAGAAAATAATTTTTTTTGAAAAAAGTTGTAAAAAAATTTGCACAGAATAAAAAAGTGCCCTATATTTGCACTCGCAATCAGGAACGAAAGTGACACGGTTGTAAATGCCTCTTTAGCTCAGTTGGTAGAGCACGACACTCTTAATGTTGGGGTCCAGGGTTCGAGCCCCTGAGGGGGTACTTGATAAAACGCTAATAACTTAATAATCAAGTTGTTAGCGTTTTGTCGTATCTATATCTGTCAATATTTTGTCATTATATCAAAAAAGCACCGAGAATTACGATATTCCCGATGCTTTTTCTGCAATCATATAATCGGCTTTATACACCGATGTTTGTGCAAATATAGGTGAATTTTCCATTCCGAGCAAGTCTTTCCCGATAATTAGTTGCAGGTAACACCTACGATATACACCTTAAATACTCGTAACAATCGGATATGCAGACACTTACAAAGGGGTGCGAGGGGTAATCGGCTCGAATAGTGTAAAAGAGGTATATGGGAGGCTGAAAATTTTTTGATGCACTTTTTCGACCATAC
>JAFUOK010000030.1 GCA_017481925.1 Alistipes sp. | reverse complement strand
TCTGGATACCTTGTGCGATATGATCCGACTCAGATGTAACGTAGGTATATTCGTAAGCAAATACACGCAACTTCTTGACCGTACCCACGGGCACTCCGGGCAGGCCCTCGCCCTGATAAATATCCTGAATAAATACCGTAGCCTCCTTCTCCTCGGGTTTGATACGATCGGGGATCACGGGAGGAGTCTCACGTTTATTGACGATGATGGGGTTGATCAGACCCTCACCCTCAAACTCTGCCACGAGAGTCATATTATCATAGACATCAACCAGATATATACCCCACAACGACTCGGGCGTCAGCTTTGCCGATACGAGGAAATACTTATCGCTCACGGGGTAGGGCTTCACAAACTGCGGCCATACGCCATCCACCAACTCATCCTTGATGATGGGCACGATCTCACGCTGTGAGAAGGGCATCTCCTGAATCATACCCTTGGTCTCCTTACGACCCATCGAGGGATCGAACAGAATCAAACGACCCGAACGTGCCACACCGTGGTGACCCGAGATGATTCCCACGAAGGTATTGTTTCCGCCGGGCAGGGGCTGCACGTCGAAGATAGAGTTGGGGAACCAGCCGCCACTACCATACAGAGCCTTGGTCTCCGTGCCGTCGGGGTTGGCGTGCATCACAAAGCGTGAGTAGTAGTGCGTCAGATCGGTATATTCCCAACGCACATACATCAGTCGGCCGTTATTCATCACACGGGGGTGCCAGTTGGCATCCTGGTCGAAGGTCATACGACGCATCTCGCCTGTGGTGGGCTCGTAAGCAATCATATTACCCACGGGGTCGCTACCATTCACGCAGGGCACACCCTGATAGCCGATGTTACTCATCGCTATGATGCGTCCCGAGGGCATATAAGCTCCATCGAAGAACTCCAGATCGGGCTCCTCGGACTTAATCACCTTGTGCATGTTCGAGCCATCTCGATTCACCTCATATACGCCCCAGCGCTCATTCTCGTCAGCGGCGGTAAAGAGGATGCGCTCGCCATCCCAATGCAGCAACATATCCGTCACGGCGGTGCTATGCTTGGGCTTATAGATTGTGCGGCTCTCCACCTCGCCACGCAGGTTCGACAGCTCGGCAATCTCGGCATCGAAACCCTTGCGTGAAGCCGACGACTGGTTCGACCAGTTGTTATTCTGCGTACCCAATGCCGGAGCCATCACCTCACGAGCCTTATCGCCTATACGGTAACGACCTACAATAATCTTCGCATTGTCCAGCAGCGGGTTAGAGAGCAGGATCTCACGTTTTAGTTCAATCTTTCGCTCATCGCTCACCCCGCTTCCTGCCGCACATGCCTTCTCCAACTCGGCAACGAGTGCGCCATAGCGAGCCTTGTCGTAGCCCGCCGTCTTACAGAAATCGTTATACGCCTTACGCACCGACTCTACGCTGAAGTAAGTCATCTCGGCCTCGGCACGCATCATTGCGGCCTGCTTGGGTGTAGGGTCAGCCCACGCCGTAGTGGCGCAAAAGAGTGCCAACAAAGTGAAAATTCGAAGTTTCATGGCAGTATAGTTTAGTTGTTAGTTTATCTGTTTTGCTATGCCCTCAATCTCGATAAGCAACTCCTCACGGCAAATATCAGCCCAGAGGTACAACACATCGACCGTGGGGTAGTTACGCTCCATCCACTCGACCACAGCTGTGAGATCCTTCTGATGCTTAAGGTAAGCACGCAGCGAAGCGTAACCCATCTTCGCAGGGTTCTCAACGCCGCTCTTCGTAAGGTTTTCGACGCTTATCAGGTAGTCTATATTCTCCATCGTGAGGCGTGTCTGTCCCACAGCATCCTCACGACAACTCTCCTCACCTCGGATAGCCGCCGTACCAGAGATATATACCGACGACTCCTCGCCCTGCATGTGGCGGGCACGCTCGAACTTGGGCGTAGTCTTATGTGCCTCGGTGTTATTGATGAGCACCTGCTGCGAGTAGGCGTGTGCCGACACCTGCAATGGATTATCCACCGCCACAGAGCACTCCTCACTTCCTTGCACGGCGTCAAAGAGTACGGTCACACCACCAGCCTGTGTACCGATACCCGTAGCGGCAGGGTAGCCATTAGCCCACGAGCAGTCGTCGTAGAAACGACTACGTGCATCGTTGAAGAGTTGGTAGTGCTGACCCTCCGAGGCCATGTGGGTGATACGCTCTATGTAGTTCCACTGACGCACTATGTCGGCCGTAGTCACACCCTCGGCCTTCAAAATCTCGGCCACACGAGCGAAAATCTGCTCGGCCTGCTCGGCAATATTCTTATCCAGCGGAGCATAGATACCAGCCGAGAGTACCTCGCCATCGAGCGTGATATAATCCTCATGCCACCGTATCTTCTCGGCCTGCTCACGTGGCACGGCCGTCACCTCGGCAGCCAACGTGCAACGCAGGGGCGCTTGGGCTACATAGGCTACCATAGGAGAGTGTGAGCCAAAATGCTCTTTACAACGCTCCTCTATTGCGGCACGCTGCGTGGCATACTCCTCGTTATCTTTGGGGGCACCGAAAAGGACGATGCGCACGACCTGTTCGTCTGCCCCGATCGTGGCTGCGAGCAACTCATCGAGTGCCTCGTCAAACGAGGCAGCCTCAGATCGGTAAATATTATAAATCTTTCTTGTCATCTATCTTTTACAACGAATTTACATACTCTGTCAATGCCTCGGCATCCTTGCGTGATATCTTACCCTCAATGCCGTGCTTATGCACCGTGAAGACCTCCTCCATCGTGGCGGCACGTCCATCGAATAGGTAGGGAGCCGTACGCCACACCTCACGCAGTGTGGGGGTATCCCAACCTTGCTCAAACTCCACATCCTCGCCTATGCGGTGCATCTGCATATCGGTGTAGTAGGGACCCGAGTGGCACTCGGCACAACCATACTTCTCATACACCTTGCGACCCTGAACAGCCTTCTCCGAGAGTTCACCATCGACGAGATAGGGGCTGGGCAGAGGCTCCAACGAGCGGATATACTCATCCACATCCGAGGCCGTAGCCTCATCCACATCGCAAAACTGAATAAACTTATATCCTGCTCTGACGGCAATACCCGCGTGGTCGCGGATGCCCGAGATCATATTCTTCGGAGTCTGGAAACTGAACAACATACTCTTGCAGTTCTTGGGGTTGCCGATGCCGTCGTTCATCAAATCCCAATTCATGCCGTCCGTGCGACCATCGTCGGGGTGGCAACCATTGCACGACTGCCAATTCTGATAGCAAAGCGAAGCGTCATTGAACGCCCTCTCGCCTCGATCGCGCGGCGACTCCACACGCTGTGGATTGTAGGCCACAGCCTCCACACTCTGCTCTGCAAGATCGACAACATTAAGCACATCTGAAAAGTATGTTGGCAGATATATCTTTCCCTCACGCATCGCCATAGCACGCGGGCCATTGCCCTCGATAGGTAGGCGCACACGTATGCCACGCATAAAGTAGAGGTCGTAATCCAACTTCGACTTATCGGCGTAGGCATTGAGTTTTTCGATCATTGCCTTGTAATCCACTATACTCACATCGTGCGTACCCGACTGCGAGGTCACTAACCACTCTCCGTCACACTTCACATCCCAGATGCCTCCGGCGCCACGGTCGGGCTCATCGAGTGAAATAGAACCCACCAGACTCTGCGTCGAAGTGTCAATAACGCTCACGGCATTGGTATTCATCCAGCCCTGCTGCAACTGCGACGTAGGCACCTGAAAACGGCCGAGATTATGCGACACAAACACATAGCGACCATCGGGCGAGCAGGCTATACCTCGCAGGGCATTACTACCGTTGCTCAACTTAATATCCTTCACACGCTCGAACGACTGGCAATCAACGACCGAGACATCCGCTGCCACATAATCCACATCGGCACGCTGTGCGGGGAAGTGATTATTCACATAGAGATAGCGACCATCGGGCGACAACACAGCCGCACACGGCTCACGCTGAACAGCCACCGAGCGCAACACTTCGCCCGTCGAGGCATTCACCTCACTCACCGTACCACGATAGCGGTTCATCACATAGACCCGCTCACCATCGTGGCTCACAACGGGCGAACAGGCTCCCATTGCTGTCTCTGTGCTATAGAGCATCTTGCCATCCTTAAGGTCGATACACGAAAGAAATCCCTTGGCGTGAGAAGTTGTGACAAATAACTTATCGCCAGCCACCGCAACACCCGTTGCAGGTTCTTCAAAGGTCCATCGCTGCGCCACCTTGCCATCCTCGGCCAAAAGCACAACTTCGCGCGTTCCCTTGTTGGCCAGAACCACACGACCATCCTCGGTAAGGTCGATCGAAGAGGTGTACATCGGCAACACATTCTCTCTATCGACCGCGGCGCACAACAGCAGCAGGGTAGAGAGTGCTATGGGTATGAGTTTTAATACTCCTTTCATATTCAATCAATTTCACTCGTTGTACAAGACAACGTTTGGGCAGAAAAATTAGGTTTTCAGACTTACGCACACGCAATTATGCACGCGCGCACAATGCCATTAGGCAAAGATATAATATATTTTTCATTATATCAATACACCAACTGTACTATTTTAGCGACTTTTGACAATAAATTCCCATTCACCTAAAAGAGTTTTTCTCACCTGCCGAGCCACCCAAAACCATCTCGACAAGTCTCGCTGACGGACAAAATCATTAGACATAGCCACACTACAAGAAAAAATAGTAAAAAAAGTTTGGCCGAAGGGTTGTTTATTCAATATTTTGTCTTATTTTTGTACAGAAATGTGGTTACAAGGCGACAATTACACACCCTGATAACCGCATTTTTTTTAACACGACAGAAAAAACTTAAAGTGCAATAATAAAACAATACTCTTATGTAATTTAACTTTTTACTGCTTAATGAAGAGACTATTAACCTTTTTGGGGGCTATGTTTATCATGGCTGGCTCTACGGCTTGGGCGCAGGAAGTGAATAGTAGTGCGACAGCCTATGGGTCTTCATCCGGGGAGGATGTTACTGATGGTGTGGATTGGGTTCCCTCTATCTCATTGGATTCACGTTTTAGTTACGACCGCATAGTCTCCGGTGACTCCGCAGGCTTTGGCGGAGATGGTTTCTGGCTCAACATTGACGGTAAAATCAGCAAGCACTTCTCTTACTCGCTCAGCCATCGTCTGTTTGCGGCTCACGGCGAGGACGACTCCGTTTTCGATAATACCGACTGGCTCAACCTCTCCTACGAGGTTGGAGGCTTCTCATTTACCGCAGGTAAGGATGTGTTGATGGTGGGCAGTTTCGAGTATGACGCCTACGATATCGACTCTTACTTCGATATGAACTCCATGTTCTACAACTCCTTCGCCTGCTACCAGTGGGGCGCCAAGGCTATGTGGACCAACCCTTCGGAGACATCATCATTTGCCTTTCAGGTGACCAACTCGCCCTTCGTATATGCTCCGCGCGAGGAGAATATGTACGCCTACAACCTGGGCTGGTACGGTGCTTGGGATAGTTATGAGTCTATCTGGACTTTCAATATGCTGGAGTACGCTCCCGGTTCATTCGTTAAGATGCTGGCGCTGGGCAATATGTTCTACGTGGGCGACTTCTCGCTGATGGTCGATTACATTATGCGTGGCGACAAGGTTAAAAATATGTTCGACGACGTTACGCTCAACATCATGCCCTCAGTCAATTTTGGCGAATCGGTACGTCTGTTTGCCAAGTTCGGATGGGAGCGCATGGGCACAGAACTCCCTTACGACATCTGGGGCGAGTACCTCAGTGTGGAGGATCAGATGGCGGCTAACGAGGAGAATACAGCCGTGCTTCCCGCATACATTGTCCCGGGTGAAGATTACATCTTCTATGGCGCAGGAGTGGAGTATTTTCCCTTAAAGGAAAACAAGAGCATACGACTGCACGCCGCCTGGACCTCAAACAATTACACCAAGCGTCACGCATTGAACATTGGTCTTACGTGGAAGTTCGACCTTGTAAATGCCGTAAAGTACATTACCCGCAGGGTTAAATAATCAATAGGTTTACGTTTTTATTAATCCCGAATTATTTTAAAGGAAATGAAAGATTCAAATTTCATCATCGAGTTGAGCCACATATCTAAAAGTTTTGGCGACAAGCAGGTTTTGGATGATGTTAGTTTGTTTGTAAAGAAGGGTGAGTTCGTCACAATCCTCGGCCCTTCGGGTTGTGGAAAGACCACGTTGCTGCGTATTCTGGCAGGCTTCGGCACCTCCGACGAGGGTGAGATACGCATCGACGGCAAGGATATTACCAACGTACCACCGCACGAGCGCCCCGTGAATACCGTATTCCAGCGTTATGCGCTCTTCCCGCACCTTAACGTCTATGACAACATCGCCTTTGGTCTTAAACTCAAGAAGGTCAAGGAGGATGAGATCGAACTACGCGTACGCAAGGCGTTGAAGATGGTGGGCATGACCGACTATGAGTGGCGCGACGTGAATTCTCTCTCGGGAGGTCAGCAGCAGCGTGTAGCCATCGCCCGTGCTATCGTAAACCGCCCGCAGGTATTGTTGCTGGACGAGCCGCTGGCGGCACTCGATCTGAAGATGCGCAAGGATATGCAGATGGAGCTCAAGGACATGCACAAGACGCTGGGTATCACATTTGTATATGTTACACACGACCAGGAGGAGGCCCTCACACTGAGCGATACGATTGTTGTCATGAGCGAGGGTAAGGTGCAGCAGATCGGCACCCCGACCGATATATATAACGAGCCTGCAAATTCGTTCGTTGCGGACTTTATCGGCGAGAGCAACATCCTCAATGGCATAATGCTCAAGGATTGCAAGGTGCAGTTCCTAGGCCGCGAGTTCGAGTGCGTGGACAAGGGCTTCGGCGAGAATGTTCCCGTCGATGTTGTTATCCGCCCCGAGGATATATATATTATGGCGAAGACCGATTCGGGCATGCTGGAGGGCACGGTGCAGTCGTGCATCTTCAAGGGTGTGCACTATGAGATGACGGTCACCACGCCCGACGGCTACGAGATTATGATTCAGGACTATAACGCCTTCGAGGTAGGGCAACATGTGAGTATGATCATCAAGCCTTCGGACATCCACGTAATGCAGAAGGAGCGCACGTGCAACACCTTCGAGGCTACGATGATCGACTCTACACACGTGGAGTTCCTCTCTACGCAGTTTGTCTGCAACGAGCAGGCTGGTATCACGGGCGGCGAGAAGGTCGAGGTGGAGGTCGATTTCGAGAAGATCGAACTTATGGACAACAAGGAGGACGGGATGCTGGTTGGCGACGTACGATTCATACTCTATAAGGGCGACCACTATCACCTCACCGTTCGCACCTTCGATGGCGACAACATCTACGTCGATACGCACGACGTATGGGACGACCGCGACATTGTGGGTGTAAAGATTATGCCCGACGACATACGCATCAAGCGAGTATAAACCTTTGAGTCTCTGCACACGATGAAACAACTACTCAGATTCTTCCTCAAGCGCAGCACGTGGAGTATCCCCTATGCGGTATTCCTCGTGGGCTTTGTGGTTTTGCCGCTCATCCTGATCTTCCTCTACGCTTTTCAGGATGCCGAGGGCAACTTCACGCTTGCCAACTTCTCGAAGTTTATCTCAAGCCCCGAGGCTGCCAATACGTTTGTCTATTCTATCGGCGTGGCTATCGTCACCACGGTGCTCTGCATCCTGCTGGGCTATCCTGCGGCTTACATTTTGAGCAATTCGGATCTATGCCGTTCGAAGGTTATGGTCGTGCTCTTCATCCTGCCGATGTGGATCAACATCCTGGTGCGTACGCTGGCTACGGTCGCGCTGTTCGACTTCCTGCGTCTGCCGCTGGGCGAGGGTGCGCTGATCTTCGGTATGGTCTATAACTTCCTGCCTTTTATGATCTATCCCATCTACAACGTGATGCAGAAGATGGATCATAGTTACATCGAGGCGGCACAGGACTTGGGTGCAAGCCCCATGACTGTCTTCCGCAAGGTTGTGGTGCCGCTGTCAATGCCGGGCGTTATGAGTGGTGTGATGATGGTCTTCATGCCTACGATCTCCACCTTTGCAATCTCGGAGTTGCTCACGATGAACAACATTAAGCTCTTCGGAACAACCATCCAGGAAAATATCAATAACGGAATGTGGAACTATGGCGCCGCCTTGTCGCTGATTATGCTGGTCATCATCTTTGCGACCGAGCTGTTCAGTGATGGCGACGAGGATCGCGCCTCTAACGAAGGAGGAATCATCTGATGAAGAAGTTTTTTGCACAAGCCTATCTGTGGTTCCTGCTGGCGATGCTCTATGCACCCATACTCATCATCGCCATCTTCTCCTTTACCGAGGCGAAGGTGCTGGGTAACTGGACCGGTTTCTCGACTAAACTATACACCTCGCTCTTCTCGGGCGGCGTGCATCACTCCCTGTTGAGTGCTATCGAGAACACGCTCATTATCGCCATCGTAGCGGCCGCCATCTCAACCATTTTGGGAAGTATCGCCGCCATCGGCATTCACAACCTCTACGGTCGCAAGAAGGCCATCATCAACACGCTGAACAACGTGCCGATGTTGAACCCCGACATTATCACGGGTATCTCATTGTTCCTCCTATTCGTGAGCCTCGGCATCACGCAGGGCTACACGACCGTCATCTTGGCACACGTCACCTTCTGTACGCCATACGTCGTGCTGTGCGTCATGCCACGCCTTCAGCAGATGAACCCCAACATCTACGAGGCAGCCCTCGACCTGGGTGCTACGCCGTGGCAGGCACTGCGCAAGGTCATCATACCGGAGATTAAGCCGGGTATGATTTCGGGCTTTATCCTCGCCTTCACGCTCTCGATCGACGACTTTGCCGTGACGATCTTCACCATCGGCACCGAGGGCTTGGAGACCCTCTCGACCTACATCTACGCCGATGCCCGCAAGGGAGGTCTTACGCCCGAGTTGCGTCCGCTCTCGACTATCATTTTCGTAACGGTACTCATATTGCTTATCGTAATCAACGTGCGCTCACAGCGTGCCAACAAACAGAACAAGGCATAAGGGATGAAACGTATTGCATACATAATATTTTTTGCGGCAGCATTGGTGCTCTCGGCCTGCTCGGGCGATGATTCGCGCCAGAAGATTCTCAAGGTCTATAACTGGGCCGACTATATCGACGAGTCGTTGCTCTCGGAGTTCGAGGAGTGGTACTTCGAACAGACGGGCGAGGAGGTGGAGGTTGTCTATCAGCTCTTCGACATCAACGAGATTATGCTCGCCAAGATTGAGCGCGGCAAGGAGGATTTCGACGTGGCGTGCCCCTCGGAGTATATCATCGAGCGTATGCTCAAGAACGACCTGCTGCTGCCCATCAATAAGGATTTCGGCTCTACGCCCAACTATCTGGGCAACGTAGCGCCCTATATACAGAATGTATTCAGCCAAATCGACGGCAGTGGCAAAGACCCCAACGACTACGCCGTAGGTTATATGTGGGGCACTACGGGCTTCCTCTATAACCCCAAGTACGTCACCGACGAGGAGGTCAGCACGTGGAGTGCGCTGTGGAATCCGAAGTTCGACAAGAAACTCCTTATCAAGGATGCCTTCCGCGATGTATATAGTCCGCTGTTGATCTACGCCAATCAGGATCGTCTGCGTGCGGGCGAGGTTACGCTGCAGGAGTTGATGTACGACTCGTCGGACGAGTCTATCGCTACGGTGGAGGCTCTGCTAAAGAAGGCGAAGCCCTACGTTGCGGGCTGGGAGGCTGACTTCGGCAAGGAGATTATGACCAAGGAGAAGGCGTGGCTGAACCTCTCGTGGAGCGGTGATGCTGCGTGGGCTATCGAGGAGGCTGCAGCCGTGGATGTGGAGTTGGATTACACCGTGCCCGAGGAGGGTAGTATCGTATGGTTCGACGGCTGGGTTATCCCCAAGTACGCCAAGAACACCAAGGCAGCGGCATACTTCATCAACTTTATGTGCAAGAGCGAGAATGCCATCCGCAATATGGAGGAGATTGGCTACGTGAGCGTCATCGGCACGCCCGAGGTTATGGAGTATATGTCCGAGTCGGCCGTGGAGGATGGCTTGGAGCAGGCGCAGGATCTGACCTACTTCTTTGGCGAGGGGGCTGATAGCGTCATCATCGACCCCGTGATGTACCCCGACCGAGAGGTTATCGAGCGATGCGCGATGATGCACGACAGCGGCTCGCGCACGGAGGCTCTGCTGGCTATGTGGTCGAGAGTCAAGGGCGACAATCTGAATAATTGGATGGTTATTGTCATCCTGATAGCCTTTGGAGCGCTGCTCGTTGCGGGTATTGTCCGCAAACTAAAACAACGCCGCCAACGCCGCCGCAGATGGTAACGACTTAAGCACCCGACCCCGCAAAGGTTGGGTGTTTTTTTGCCCATAGAGAAAAAAATATCATTTTTTCTTGAAAATTGCACTTTTTTTCTGTAACTTTTGCAAGAAAAGATAACTCGCTTAGAATAAATCGGTTGGTCGGATTGCTTGAAAATTAGGTAACGAGATAGCAACCGTTCGTATTTCTGAGTTCCTCATTGTTATGCTTCAATGTGATAACTCTGATGCTACAAAGGTACAAAAAATAACAACAGCGAAAGAATACATACAATTTTTTATACTCCACTGTGCTTCAACATTACATAATCCTCTTTACATTCGCGCGTTAATATATATATATTGAAATATCAAAATATTTTCAACAAAAGTTTTGTAAGCCAATAAATTAAGTGCTTTTACAGACTTTTGTTTATAAATTATCCGTATCTTTACACTGAAATTGTTAATTGGAAAATTATGAAGTGGAAAGTTGCAGTTTTATTGGTTACATTGAGTAATAGTCTTAGTGCTTTATCTCAGGAAGTTATAGATACTACCAAAGTTGTCACTTTGGATGAAGTTGTTGTAAAAGCCGAAAGAATAATTCATAAAGCCGACCATGATGTTTTATATTTATCCAAAGATAATAGGGCTTTTGGTACAAATGCGTTAGATGCTGTATCTTCATTAGAGTTGTTTCAAACATCTATAAACGAGACGAAACTTATTTCTTGGGATAGACAGAATGTATATATTCTTATAAATGGTGTACCATCAACGGCATATGAGTTACGAGGATATAAAGGAGATGATATAAAAAATGTTGAGTATTATTCTGTTGCACCTCCGCAATATATGAGCTTGACCAAAGGTCCCGTTGTC
Source organism: Alistipes sp. (assembly GCA_017481925.1). Classification (GTDB taxonomy): domain Bacteria; phylum Bacteroidota; class Bacteroidia; order Bacteroidales; family Rikenellaceae; genus Alistipes. The sequence continues at coordinate 2,149 of JAFUOK010000030.1, read as the reverse complement.
AACGTTGTCGTAAAAAAGCGGCACGATAGGTCATATACAGGTTATTTTAATACATCCAATGCCGTAAACACTGGATATGGAACAAATCAGGTTGATTTGACATATGCCGATTCCTTGAATCAGGTGAAATTAGGCTATTTGATTGACTATAGGAATATTGATAAAATCGGTAATTTCACGGAACTCACATACAACCCAAAGTTAGGCTCTCGATACGAAGGTATAAGTCAGTATAAAGGTCAATATCACAATATAAGTGCATCGTACCAACGGTATCAAGGAAATCATCTGTTCAATGCAAAATTGTACTCCATAATAGAGCCTTTACAGGAAAAAGAGGATAGAGTGGGGGTAATTTCTGCCGAAGATAAACATTATCAAGGTAACGGTATGAACTTATTAAAGAGTCGAACAAACTCTGTGGCGTTGGATTTGTATTATCGTTATATCCTCAAAGGAGGACGATTGTTTGCTATCAATGTAGTTAACACTTTCGGGAACAGCTATTCGGATTCTGAGCAATCTATGCTTTCGAATGATGAGGGGAGCAATGAATATGATTACAATATCCGTTCAAGGGTGGATAATGATTCTTATTCATTTATTACGAATGCCGTTTATGCAACTCCGCTATGGGGGGGGTCATTAAGTGTTGGCTCAAGATATGAATATAAGCAACTGAATCAGACTTCATTTGACAACAAGTATAAGCCCTATTCCCATAATGAATTTCTAAATGCGGGTGGTTCTTGGAGATGGAACTCAATATCGTTTGTTCCAGCAGTTGGCTTGAATATTCTGAAACAGGTTTCTTCGGATGTCTCGCAAACCTCTGTTCTCCCTTATATAAGACTTTATTCAGATTGGTGGGGAAAGGGAAAAATGAAAGGTGCGACTGTGCAATTAACATTGTCTATGCGGAATATTTCTCCTTCATTAAATGAAATTACCGAAAGCGAAACATATCTTGACCCTTGGTTTATTTCTGTAGGTAATCCGAATTTAAAGAATTATTGGATTTCATCGGGGAAGTTGTCGTTTGCATATTTTTCTCCAAACAACAAGAATAGAATAGTATTTATGATTCAACCATCATATGCCCATGACAAAATGGCGACTACAATAATAGAAGATGATGGAAATTTCTATCTCAAACCTCAAAATATAGGTAGCGATTTTGAGTGTAGGTTTGATTTATACGGTAGTTGGTATCCCTTCAAGTGGTTGGAATTATCTCCCTATGTCGAGTATCATATTTCACGATTTGATACTCCATCGCAGAGTGTTGATTTTAATTATTGGCGTGTAGGAGGAAACGTTACTGCATCATTTGAAAATTTGTCCTTGATTTTCAATATCAATTCTCCAACGAAAGTATATGACGGCGACCTGTTGTCACGTGGTAGTCTTCAATATGCTGGAACTGTGCAATATAAAATTGGGAATTGGTCAGTAGGTGCAAAATATAACTATTCAGGGCACAACAACTATACGCTTGCTGAGTTGCCGATTTTTAGGTATTATGAAAACAAGGATTGGAAACCGCTTCAACATATGGTACGCCTAACAGCAACATATACTTTCTCTATCGGTAAATCAAGGAGACACGATTCTAAGATTCTCAACGAATCAAGTAAAGACAATACAGGTTTAGGTAAGTTCAACACACCTCAGATGAGCAAGTAAATTGGAACTTATTTATAGAGTAATAGGCTGTGCATTTAATTGACACAGCCTATTATTTTATAGTTTCAACCCTCGATTTTGTCGTCTGCTTGTAGGTAATCCTAATGCTTCCATAAACTCATCCTTTTTGCGTCTGAACCAAGAGTGATGCGATACACCATCGATTCTAAGGTCAAATCGTCCCTCCTTGTCCTCATTGAGAGAACATACTGCACCATCGGTTGAAAACGATTGATTAAACATCGTTGAATAGAGTTTGCCTTTGACGGGGATTTCCTTGAAAGTGCACAATGCTTTGATAAGGTTGTCGTTGAATCCCATTTTCTCGCTGAGGTATTTAATCATCGGCATCAGCTTCTCCACATACGGGAAGTAACGCAAAATCTTGTCGATATACTCCGATTGTTTACGATGTTCCGCTTCGTATGATTGCTTAACCTCCTGTATCTGCTTTTGGTGTTCT
>JAFUOK010000029.1 GCA_017481925.1 Alistipes sp. | reverse complement strand
GGCAGCATCATCTTGAAGCAAAGAAATCATAATTTAAATAGTTTTTTAGTTTATATACTAAACCATGGCGGAGGCTATGCAACCGTGCCGCTCAAGTATATCTGCAAAGATACAAATATTTTGCAACTCAGCAACTATTCCACCTCTGCCTCGACAAATATTCGCATCGGACGGGCGTTTTCGGCATAATATAGGACCAATGTTTTCAATTGCAGGCCCATCATCGTGCGAGAATCAAACTCCAGCTCGATGTCGCTCGATGCCCCCTTTGCTATGGGCTTGCGGTCGTACTTGACGCCGAGGCATCCGCACGAGACGTGGTGGCGGGTGAAGACCAACGGCTGGTCGCTCTCGTTTACCACACGTATGGTCTTGGCGATAATCTCTCCCGAGCGCAGACGACCCAGTCGCAGGGTGTCGGTTGCACCACGCTCCAATGATGAGTTCTCGATGCGAAGCGTACGCACATCCACGGGCGCACTCACTTCGGCGTGCTGCACCTTGCCCCCTCCACAAGCAATGCAGAGCAGCGTAGTGGCAAATAGGAGTATTGACCTCAGTAACATAATTAAATCAGTCCGCGACCGCTCTTGTTGATCTTGCCCTCTTCGGTAAGTGATGCTACAACCTTATCCAGCACACCGTTGATGAAGGTGCTACTGCCCGTAGTGGAGTAGTATTTCGCAATCTCGATATACTCGTCGAGGGTAACCTTCACGGGAATTGAGGGGAACGTCGTAAGCTCGGCTACGGCTGTGGCCATGATGAGGTTGTCCATAAATGCTATGCGCTCAACATCCCAGTTGCGGGTGAACTTTTCTATTTGCAGCAGGTTGCTGTCGTAACCCAATGCGGCCTTCTCGAAGAGCTGCATTGCGAAGTCGAGATCCTCCTCGCTCTTGAACTTGGGCAGAACCTTCACGTCGGTGTGTGAGGCGCGCATATTCGAGAGTGTGCGGGTAACCATAATAAGGGCGAAGCCCAGGTCGTCGTTCCACAGGATAGAGATCTCATCCAACACATCCTCCAACATCTCGCACTCCTCCAGTTCGCGAGTGTAGAAGTCGGTCACAAGAGCCAGATCCTCCTTCCATGAACGCTCGGCGTGAGCCATATATGACTTGTAGTAGTCGCTCTGCTCAAGCTGTGAGTAGAGAGTCTTGATGAGTTCGGGATATTTAGCCCACGAGAGCTTGCGTGCTGCGAGGTAGTCGTTCACCGCATCGCTCGATGCGATAAGACGTACGACAGCATTCTCGACAAACTTGCGGTTGGGGTTGAGATCTTCGTATGTGGGGAGTTGTTTCTTGCGTGCCAGCTCCTGACGCTGCTCGGCATAGTGGGCGAGCTCGACGATGAGCGACATCATAAGGAAATAGAGGTCGTAGGTCTTATCGATTGAGGCTACGAGCGTATTTTCCGAGGCCATCAGCGAGTCGGCATCCGACTTCAGATGGGCATATAAGGCCTTGATGACCTTAATTCTGAGCATTCTTCTGCTAATCATAAAATATGAACCTTAATTCTGACTGCAAAAATAGGAAAATGTTTGCCTATCTCAAAATCTTTCGGCGCAAGATAAAAATATTTTCTATCTTTGTAATGGTTGATGAGTATATTTGACTGCAAAATGGAACAGATACACGACTATATAATCGCCTCTACGCGTTTGCGTCTTCGTGGCGCGGCCTCCGATGTGGTGGCTATGGGGCTGCGTGGCTTCGCTCCCTTTGAGGTGGAACCTAAGGGCGATGCCCTGCTGACGGTGGATACCGCTTGCGAGGCGATGCCCGAGGAGTGCGAGTATGACATCCTCAACGAATTTGACTTCGAGGAGGGTCAGGCTCGCTGCTCGTTCGGTCGCAACGCTGATAGTTGGGTGCTGCGCATCGCGTCGGCTGAGCAGCCTGCGCATATCTTCCTCTATGATAGACGCGCGAAGAGCGTGCGTACAAATGCCGGAGTGGTGGGGTGTAATCCCTCGTTTCTGCGTTTTGGTCTGTGGTTTGTCTTTAATATCGCTACCGTGCAACATCTTGCTGCCGCCGTACATTCGTCCGTTATCGTCAAGGATGGCCGTGCGGTGATGTTCCTGGGCGAGTCGGGCACGGGCAAGAGCACCCATACACGTCTGTGGCGTGAGAGCGTAGAGGGCGCCACGCTGCTCAACGACGATAGCCCCTTTGTCGGGGTGGAGGATGGTCGGACGGTGGTCTATGGCTCGCCGTGGAGCGGTAAGACACCCTGCTATAAGGCGGAGTGTTATCCCTTGCTTGCTGTTGTACGTCTGTCGCAAGCCCCACATAATAGGATACGCCCCTTGAGAGGAGTGCAGGCCATAGGTGCTCTGTTGCCGTCGTTGCCCCCGGCCTTTGCCTTTGATCGGGAGTTGGAGGAGCATACGCTGGCTACGTTGTCGGCCGTGTTGCGTAGTGTGAAGGCATATCATTTGGAGTGTCTACCCAATGGCGAGGCGGCACAGTTGTCGTGCGAAACGGTTTTTGGCGATGCAGATAAGTAACGATATATTCTTTGCCGAGGTGGAGCGACTGCTCGGTGAGGGTGGCGAGGTGACGATCACTATCCGTGGCAATAGCATGCAACCCGTGTTGTGCGACGGCCACGATAAGGTGGTGCTTCGACGCTACGATGGCGGCGAGGTGCAGCGTGGCGATGTGATGCTGTTTCGCTATCGTGGCGGACACGTCCTGCATCGTGTGGTGAGTGTTGAAGGTGAACGGATAACATTTGCCGGCGACGGAAATTATAAACTCTATGAGCAGGCTCTGTGTAAGGACATCGTGGCACGTATGGTGGCATACTGTAAGGATGGTCGTAGGGTGGAGTGCACGGACAGAGAGTGGCAACGTTACTCGCGGCTGTGGATGGCTCTGCCGATGCTGCTGCGCCGAGTGATTTTAGGAGTAAAAAGAAGAATAAAAATATAAAAGGAACTATGGATATTCGAATTGGACATGGATACGATGTGCACGCATTGGCCGAAGGGTTGCCCTTATGGCTGGGAGGCGTGAAGATTGAGCACGCGAAGGGTTGCGTGGCGCACTCGGATGGCGATGTGGTTATCCACGCGCTGTGTGATGCTCTGCTTGGTGCGTTGGCGCTGGGCGATATAGGCAAACTCTTTCCCGACACCGATATGGCGTACAAGGGTATTGACTCGAAGATACTTCTGCGTCGTGTGTGCGATGTGGTGGCAGAGCGGGGCTATGCGATTTCGAATGTGGATTGCACCATAGCTATGCAACGCCCCAAATTGCGCCCCCATATCGACACTATGCGTAAGACGATGGCCTCGGTGATGGGCCTTGATGTGGATCGTGTGTCGGTCAAGGCCACAACCACCGAGCATATGGGCTTCGAGGGCCGCGAAGAGGGCGTTTCGACGCACGCCGTGGCACTGCTTGTAAAGCGCGAATAAAAGGTGATTTCGACGTTACGAAAAATTAGCCTGCTACCCCGTGGGGTGGCAGGCTTTGCTTTACTACCTCTCGCGGATGCGTTGCCCCACGGAGCCGATGTAGCGCATAGCACCATCCGTGCTCTCGACGGTGAGTTCGGTCTGTCCCGTGACGGTCGAGATTACCAGCGCAAAGTCATACTTCTTACCCCGATCGTCGGCCGAGAAGGAGATGTTCCACTGCGTCTGAAACTTTGCCGAGACGTAGTTTTCCACGCCGTCGGCATCGAAGTTTATTATCGACACCTGATGCATCGTGCCCCGCTCCATCGGAAGGTGTACCTCCAGGTCGGCAGGCGATATGTAGGCGTAGAAGTAATCGGCATAGACCAAGCGTATCTCCCCGTCGGGCACGGCCTGCATAGCCGTGGGGTAGAAAGCAAAGGAACGAGTGGCTACGAGCGAGTCGATCGAGAAGGCGTACTGTCGTGCCCGCTCGGCACGCCGTTCGCGGTGTGAGAGGTATTGCTCCGCCGTGGGCGCAGGTGTGGGGGCTGTGAGAGTGTCGGTGGCAGTCACGGCCGCCTGCTGCACGGGGACAACGGTAGTGACGGGCACGGAGTCACGTCGGGCGGTGAGTTGCAGGGTGGCGTTTTGTGCCGTGGCCGAGGTGACAACCACCGTAGCAAGGAGTAGGAGAAGTCGTCGCATGGCTAATAAACTTTAGTGATTGTGCCCGTATATTGCACGGGGCTGTACCAGGTGTTCGATATGGTGAGCGTAGCGCCACCGTGTGAGTAGATGTTGTAGAGGAAGGTGTAGTCGTTGCCGTCGTTGAGCGTGGCCTTGAACGAGACGTTCCATCCGTCGTGAGTCTGCACGGTGAGGTAGTCGCGGAGGTAGGGCACCACCTGATTGATGACCACATAGCGGTAGGGTGGCATCATACCTGCATAGTAGGGCAGGCAGACATCGAGCGTGCCGCGCCAGAGCGTGGTGACGAAGTTGGCGTTGGCAAACATGCGCATCTGCCCTGCAGGCTGTACCTGCACGGACTGCGGATTGAATTCGAAGTTGTGAGAGAGTACGAGCGAATCTATCTCGGCCGAGAGGGCTGCCAATCGTTCGGCACGGCGTGCAATGCGCTCCTCGTGCGAGAGGTGATGCTGCTCGGCCTCTGGTGACTGAGCCGCCGCATCGTGAACATACGGGCCACAGAATGTGCACACAAGGGTGCAGGCGATAGTGTAAAGAAGTCGTTTCATAGCATAAAAGGTTTTTGCTTGAAACGACTTCAAAATTCTTGCCTAAATACCCATGCGACGTAAAAATTCTCCCGTGGCACTGCGCTCACACTGCGCAACGTCGTGGGGTGTGCCCTCGGCAATGATCTCACCGCCACCGGCACCTCCCTCGGGACCTATGTCTATGAGGTGGTCGGCAACCTTTATTACGTCCAGATTATGCTCGATGACAATGGCCGTATTGCCACGATCGACCAGCTTGTTTATTACGGACAACAGTTGGCGTATATCCTCGAAGTGGAGTCCCGTCGTAGGCTCATCCAAGATGTAGAGCGTGCGACCCGTGTCGGTTTTGGATAATTCGGCGGCCAACTTGATGCGCTGGCTCTCTCCGCCAGAGAGTGTCGTGCAGGGCTGACCCAGCGTAAGGTAGCCCAAGCCTACGTCCTGTATGGCTTTGAGTTTCTGATATATGGAGGGTATGTTGGCGAAGAAATCGACAGCAATATTCACGGTCATATTGAGCACCTCGTCGATATTCTTGCCCTTATATTTCACCTCCAGCGTCTCGCGGTTGTAGCGATGACCTCCACACGCCTTGCAACGTACATATACGTCGGGCAGGAAGTTCATCTCGATGGTCTGCACACCTGCACCTCGGCACTCCTCGCAGCGACCACCCTTGACGTTGAACGAGAAGCGACCAGCCTTGAAACCACGCACCTGTGCGTCGGGTGTAGCCTCGAAGAGTTTTCTAATGTCGGAGAATACGTTTGAGTAAGTGGCAGGGTTGCTGCGTGGCGTGCGGCCGATGGGCGACTGATCCACAACCACCAGCTTGTCAATATGCTCGATGCCCTCGATAGAGTCGTAGGGCAGGGGCTGGTCGAACGAACGGTATAGATGTCTGCTCAATATCGGACGCAGAGTCTCGTTGATAAGCGTCGATTTTCCCGAGCCGCTGACACCCGTCACGCAGATAAACTTGCCGAGCGGAAACTCCACATCGACACCCTTTAGGTTGTTGCCCCTCGCGCCTCGCAGCGTAATCTTTTCGCCCGCGCCCTCACGCAGACGTTCGGGGATCTCTATCCTGCGACGACCGCAGAGATAGTCGGCCGTGATAGACGACGAGCGCATAATATCCTCAATCGTACCCGTGGCCACAATCTGACCGCCACGACGTCCCGCTTTGGGGCCTACATCTACGATGAAGTCGGCCTCACGCATCATATCCTCGTCGTGCTCCACGACCAATACGGAGTTGCCCGCATCGCGCAACTCTTGCAGGGTCTTTATAAGGCGGCGGTTGTCACGCTGATGCAGACCGATGCTCGGCTCATCGAGAATATAGAGTACGTTCACAAGTTTCGATCCGATCTGCGTAGCGAGGCGTATGCGCTGGCTCTCGCCTCCCGACAGCGAGCGGGCAGCACGGCTTAGCGATAGATAGCCCAAGCCCACCTGCATCAAAAAGTGCAGACGCTCGCGAATCTCCTTGACGATCTCCTGCGCTATCTTGCGCTCCTTGTCGTTGAAGTGATCCTCGATGGTTGCCATCCACTCGGAGAAGTCGGCAATCGAGAGTGCCGACACCTCGGCTATGTTCTTGCCGCCGATGCGGAACTGCAAAGCCTCCTTCTTCAGACGCGAACCTCCGCAGACACTGCACTCACGGTAGGCCATAAACTGCTCACGCCACTTCTGTCCCTTCTTCGACTCTTCGTCGTCCGTAGCCTGCACATATTCGGCCACGCCCTCCCAATGAATCATTCTGCGACCCGATAGCGAGGTGAACTCCGACAGATCGACCGTAAGGGGCTTGGGGTCGCCATAGAGGATGGCGTTCATGCCCTCCTCCGAGATAGTTGACACGGGGTCGTCCAGCGTGAAGTCGTAACGCTTGCCCAGGAGGGTTAGCAGCGTGAATATCTTGTTGTTCTTGAATTTGCCTATTGGTTCGATGGCTCCGTCGTGCAGCGACTTCTGCTCGTCGGGGATAATCTTCTCGCGATCGAAAACAGCCTCCGTGCCCAAGCCACTGCATCGTGGACAAGCGCCCTGCGGTGAGTTGAATGAGAAGGTGTGGGGAGCGGGGTCCTCGAAGGCCACGCCCGTAGAGGGGCACATCAAGTGACGCGAGAAGTAACGCAGTCCATCCGCCTCATAATCATATAGTGCCATCGTGCCCTTGCCCTGACGCATAGACTCTTTGAGCGAAGTCATCACGCGCTCTATCAGATCCTCGCTGATGCGCATACGATCCACCACAAGGTCGATGGTGTGTATCTTATAGCGGTCGAGCTTCATACCCGCCGTGATCTCGCGTATCTCACCGTCGATACGAGCATAGATATAGCCTCGCTTGGCAAGCGACTCGAACAGCTCGCGGTAGTGACCCTTGCGACCCTTGACTATGGGTGCCATAAAGGCTACCTTGCGGCCGTCGAAGCCCTTGATGATAAGGTCGCAGATCTGCTCGTCGGTGTAGTGCACCATCTCCTCGCCCGTGATGGGAGAGTAAGCACGTGAGGCGCGGGCATACAATAGACGCAGGAAGTCGTTTATCTCGGTGACGGTTCCGACCGTTGAGCGGGGATTCTTGTTTGTGGTCTTCTGCTCGATGGCTACCACGGGGCTCAGGCCCGTAATCTTATCTACGTCGGGGCGCTCCATCGTACCCACAAACTGACGTGCATAGGTCGAGAGGGTCTCCATATAGCGGCGTTGCCCCTCGGCATATATCGTATCGAAAGCGAGCGAGGACTTGCCCGATCCCGAAAGACCCGTGATGACAACGAGCGCATAGCGTGGAATCTCTACATCCACGTTTTTGAGGTTGTGAACCCTGGCGCCGGTGACTACTATCTTGTCATTCTTATTGAATTTCATCTACATCTCCTCCTACAAACTCCTACGCCAACATCGCGTACAACATATCCTGCATTGAGATCAGACCCACCAGGTCGGCAAAGCAGATCAGAATAATCACAAGTGTCGCCCATCGCACGAACGTCACGCCCCACGATATGACATAGTGCGACGCCAAGAACGCTCCTACGACATTACCCAAACCGTGCCATAGACCGTAAGAGTAATCGACCTGTCCGTTGATCATAAAGATGATAAGCGAGAAGGGCGTAGCGACAAAGATAATGAAACACTTTACGACGTTGGCCGTGACAATATCCAAATCCATCAGCCAAATCGTAGCAGCCAGAAGCACATAGCCCAGACCTACATAGATATAACCACCGTAGAATCCCATAAATAGGAATAGTATATAGTGCCACCAGCGCACCACCAGCGGATGGCCGCCGTGAATGTTAGGATGTTTGTGGCTCTTATCGAAGATCATATATAGTAGCACAACCGTAAGCACGATGGTCATACAGATCTTGAAAATCGAATCGCTGATTTGGCTGGCCACAAGTGAACCCGCTATATTTCCTATGACGGCCGGAATGGAGAGTTTTATGCCGCTGCGGATGTCGAGCATGCGCTTGCGCAGGAATGTAATCGACGAGGTGAGATTCTGCAATACGACGGCGATACGATTTGTTCCGTTCGATACGTTAATCGGCAGACCTATAACCGTGAAGAGCGTCATCGAGATGAACGCACCACCACCTGCGAGTGTGTTAATCACACCCACAACAATGCCCGAGAGCACCAGCATGGCGATAATCATTGTTTCACTCATAGCCTTAAAGGGGTTGTTTTCCCAATTCGTAAAGGTACAAAAAAAACGTGAAACAACAAAGATTTTTTAGTGTTCTCTATCGATTGAGTTGTCCGCTGCTTTCGAAATAGCGTTGCAGAACCATTATTTGGATTAATTTCTCGCGTTGCTGGTCAAAGAATTGCTCGACATAGCGATGTGCATTTTCGATGATAGCCTCGGCTTTATCGGGGTTGGCGATGTAGTAGCGTAACTTCTGCTCAACGTCGGAGAAGTCGTCGGTTACCTCGATGTAGTGGTAGTCGGGAATAAGACGCCCCTCCATAAACCACGTTTCGCACGTTGGGCGTGGCATAACAGCTATGGAGTTGGATGACATTACCCATTTGAGGTTGGAGGCTACGTCGTTGCCCTCGATAGCCATAATGAATTTATAGTCGAGATGTTCGCCTATGGTCTTCATCGGGCGTACCCACTCGGCGGGATAGCCATCCTCGTTGCCTGTTGTACCACAGTCGAACATCGGATGATCCATATAGCGTTCCAAAAATGTTGTACGTAGTCGGCTATGACGTATCTTTCCGCGGAAAATAGCACGGTTTTCCTTTTGCTGGAAACTCTTTTTGTCCTTGACAAACATAAAATGACGCAACTTGTCCAATTTGAGAAGTACGGAGTTCTCTAAATTGTCGCCTTGCAACAAGCGGCTCTTGACGATGGTGGGATGCGGTGGCGTGAAGTACACGTCGCCCGGGCAATAGTTCCACCGCATATCCTGGTCAAAGTATCGTGTGATGTCACGTTGGTCAAAATAGTAGGCTGTATGGAACATTTTGCGAGTGTAATTGCCTATGGTGCCAGTGTATTTAATGTGGGTGGTGGTGGCGTCGGCTCTATTGTGTGGGCTTACCTGCCACGGGGCGGAGATGCGGCAGTAATAGTTGCAGCGATCGAGCATATATTCGTAGTCGGGACGCTGCTTTGCTTGAGCAAGCAGGTGTGCACGACGATGCAGGTAATATGCTTTGGGAATCAAAAGAGAGGCAAAGCGTGAAAGGAAGTATAGAAATTTGTTGGGCTTGCCACTGCGTAGGGCGTATAATAATGAGTGTGCCATAACAGACTGATTTTAAATAAAGACATCTGTTCGCAAAGTTAATGCAAACAGATGTCTTTGTGTTGTCCGTTTTGTGCCCTATTTTCGTGCGATGAAATATAAATCAAAACATCGCTCACTGATGGGTGCTATTCTGTAATCCTGCATCGTGATGGATTCGGTGAGCGAAGTGTTTTCATTGAGCAGACGGCGGCGGTTCAGGCGGTTCAGCACATCGTACGGTATCTGCAACATCCAGCGGGGCAGGCGGTGCTGAAGGTCCAGCACGTCGAAACGTGTGATGCGCTCCACGCCCTGACGGTTTTTCTCGTAATACTCCATCACCTTCTCGTTGCCCTCTACGCCCAAGCACTCTACCTCCGCAAAGCACTCCCCAAGCAGCGACTTCAACTCCTCGGCACGATACTCCCTTACGTGCCACGGGTTGCGCGTCAGAGACATCGGGGCGTTGGGTGTTGAGACGATGAATACACCTCCCTTGCGAAGTACGCGATGCACCTCACGCACAAACTCCCTGTCACGCTTTATATGCTCAATGACCTGGAACGATATGACGCAGTCGAACGACTCATCCTCAAAGCGCAGGGGTGGTACCTCCATCTGTCGGAACTCGGCATTGGCGGGCAGCGTTGTGTCGTAGGCACGGCTCTTGTCCACCGTTGTGAAGTGTGTAGTGTGCGGTGCCACGACCTCTATGCCGTAGCCCATACCCGTGCCTATCTCCAGCACTCGTCCCTGCACACGTTTCGCCGCCTCGTGGTAGGCGAGGATCGAACGCTGAAAGACGTAGTTGTCTGATCGGTCACGTGCCGACACTCGTTCGGCGGTGTGCATCGTTGCCATTACTTGAGTTTTATTTGTGTGCCCTCGGCCGTGATCTCTCCACGCTTTAGGAGTATGCCCACGGCACGTTTGAATACCTTCTTGCTCATCTGCGTAAGGGAGTGAATCTGCTCGGGCGATGAGTCATCACCTACGGGCAGCACTCCGCCATGCTCCTTAATGAGTGAGAGCAAATCCTCTGCCGAAGTGGCCACGCCGTCGTAGCCCACCTGTTGAAGGGTGAGGTCGATGCGGTTGTCATCCGTGATGCGGCGCACCCAGCCCTCCATACGGTCGCCGATGCGGATGGGGCGGAACGTCTGATTCTTGTAGATCATACCCCAATGGCGTGAGTTGATGATGGCACGGTAGCCGATGGGGCTCTCCGATGCGATGAGTATATCGACCTTCTGACGAGGTTTTACGGTGATGATGTCGTTATCGACAAAGGGTTTTAGTTTCATGGTGGCTACGCAGCGACCTGTGATGTTATCTACGTAGAGCCACACCACATAACTGCGACCTGCCACTACGCCACCCTGCTGGTTGCGGTTGGGTAGAAATAGATCCTTGCCCGTGATGCCCCAGTCGAGGAATGCACCGTGGATGTTCTTATCGACAACCTTGAGCGAGGCGACCTGACCCTCGGTGATAAGTGGTCGGTCGGTGGTGGCCACCAGACGATCCTCCGAGTCGTGATATACGAAGACCTCGATCTCGTCGCCTATGGCGTTCGTTAGCGACACGAAGCGGTTGGGAAGCAATACCTCCTGACCCTGATCATCCGCCAGATATAGACCGTAGTCTGATATGCGTGCTACTTTGAGCGTTTGTATTTGTCCTACTTTCATATTTACTCTCTTGTTGGGGCAAAGATACTCATTAATTCTCAATTTTTACAATCTTGCCCGCGCTCAGATACCATAAATATCCTTCCGTGTGGGTGTAGCCCATCTCCTGCAGCAGAACCATATATCGCTCCACCTGCTTGGAGTATTGCTTCGAGTGCTCTTCGCCAAACTTATAATCCACCACTACGGCCCGCTCGCCACGAATCATCACACGGTCGGGGCGATAGGTGGGTTGCCCGTCTGCACGGAGTATGTCGTTCTCGGTGCGCACATCGTCCCACTCGCCAAACCACTCCTTGACCTCATCGCGTTCGAACTCCCTTTCGATGGTGGCGCTCAACTCCGCAGCCTGCGTGGGGCTGATACGTCCTTTTTTGAGCAGGCGTTCGATACCCTGCAATACATCCTCGCGTGTTGTGGCCTGGCTCAGAATGGAGTGCATAACGATGCCTATGTTGCGTGCCGAGAGATGACGCTCGCCCCCCTCCTCGAAGTAACGCTGCTCGCCAAGGCGCAGGTTCATCGCCCCGGTAGATGTGGGGTAGTGTCCGAGAAGAATGTTGCGTGTAGTGCTGGCCTCCTCCTTCGCGTAGGCGGGCGGCGCCAGCTCGCCATACTCCACTATGTAGGTATTCTCTCGTCTGTCGCCGCCGATAGCCTCCCAAAGCAGGTAACCCACATTCTGCTTGCGCATACGGGGGCCGTGGGGGATGCAGACATACAGCTCCTCGGCAGCACGCGTGAGGGCTACATATAGCAGGTTGATGGCATCGACGTGCGAATAGACCTTCTCGCGGTAGTAGT
>JAFUOK010000028.1 GCA_017481925.1 Alistipes sp. | reverse complement strand
AGCCATAGCACCGAGTTATGGAATGTATAAGGTGGCAGCGGCGATCAACGATGTTGAGATTCGTGAGGTGGCCTTGGGTGAGGAGTTTTCTCTGCCCACAGATGCTCTGCTGGCGGCTGTGGATGAGAATACCAAGGCATTGTTCCTCTGCTCGCCCAATAACCCTACGGCCAATTCGTTCCCACGCGAGGAGTTGCTGCGACTGGTTGAGCAGGCGGATTGTATGGTTGTGGTGGATGAGGCCTATATTGACTTTGCCGATGCCGAAAGCCTTGTGAGTGAGATTGCCTCGCATCCCAACCTTGTCGTTTTGCAAACTATGTCGAAGGCGTGGGGTATGGCGGGTTTGCGCGTGGGCTTGGCATTGGCTGATAGCCGTGTCGTTGGGCTTATGTCGCAGGTGAAGTATCCTTACAATATAAATGTTGCCACGATGAGTATCGTAAGTGGTCTTCTGACAAAGGGCGTAAGCGACCAGGTCGAGCAGATCAAGCAGCAGCGTACGGTGGTCGCCGAGGCACTGGCTGAGTTTAAGTTTGTGGAGCGTATCTATCCGAGCGAAGCCAACTTCCTGCTTGTGAGGGTGACGGATGCCGATGCGTTGTATGAACACCTGATTGCAGACGGTATCATTGTGCGTAATCGCACACGAGTGAAGGGTTGCGAGGGCTGCTTGCGTATAACCATTGGTCTTAAGGAGGAGAATGAGAAACTGATAAAATCGTTAGAGAGATATGAAACGTGTAATATTCGTTGATCGTGACGGTACAATCATCACCGAGCCGCCCGTAGATTATCAGGTCGATTCGTTGGCGAAGTTGGAGTTTGTGGCGGGTGCTATTTCGGGACTTAAATCTGTTGCAGAGTTGGATTATGAGTTGGTTATGGCCTCCAATCAGGATGGTTTGGGTACGGACTCTTTTCCCGAGGAGACCTTCTGGCCTGCACACACCAAGATGCTCCGCACACTTGCGGGCGAGGGCATATTTTTCGATGATCAGTTGATCGATCCCACGCTTCCGGAGGAGAACTCACCTACACGCAAACCCCAAGTGGGCATGTTTGGCAAGTATCTTTCGGGCGATTATGATATGGCGGCGTCGTATGTTGTGGGCGACCGTGCTACGGATGTTGAGTTGGCATATAACCTCGGTGCAAAGGCTATCCTTCTGCGCCCGAAGGCAGAGGGCGAGGCAATGCTCGAAGGCAAGGTGTTTGCCGAGGCTTGTGTGCTGATTACTCCCGTGTGGCGTGAGGTTGCGGAGTATCTGCGTCGCACTGACAGGGTGGCCGTTGTGGAGCGTAAGACCTCGGAGACAGATATTCGCATAGCCGTCGATTTGGATGGCGGTGCAGAGTCGCAGGTGGACACGGGACTCAAATTCTTTGACCACATGTTGTGGCAGTTGCCTCATCACGCAGGCATATCGCTTGAGGCGGTGTGCCGTGGCGATCTGGAGGTGGATGAGCATCACACCATCGAGGATGTGGCTATCGCTCTGGGCGAGGCCATACAGCAGGCATTGGGCTCGAAGCGAGGTATCGACCGCTATGGTTTTGTGCTACCGATGGATGAGTGTCGTGCTATGGTACTGATTGACTTTGGTGGTCGTGCCGACTTTGTGTGGGACGTGCCATTTACACGCGAAAGGGTGGGCGATGTGCCTACGGAGATGTTCAAGCACTTCTTCAAGTCGCTGTGTGTGGCTATGCGTTGCAACCTGCACATCGAGGCACGAGGCGAGAATAATCACCACCTCATCGAGGGAGTCTTCAAGGCCTTTGCACGTGCGTTGAAGATGGCTATCCGCAGAGATGTGTTTAAGTATGAATTACCATCAAGTAAGGGAGTGTTATGATTGCGATAGTAGATTATAAGATGGGCAACCTGCGTTCGGTGGAGAACGCTTTGCGCCGATTGGGTGCTGATTTTACCGTTACGGCCGATGCCGATGTTATACGTCGAGCAGATAAGGTGCTACTGCCCGGCGTGGGCAATGCTGCCGAGGCTATGGAGAACCTGCGTGCGGCCGGTTTGGTGGAGGTTATCCGTTCGCTGCGTCAGCCCGTGCTGGGAATATGTGTCGGTATGCAGGTTATGTGCCGTCATAGCGAGGAGGGCGATGTAGATTGCCTAGGTATCTTCGATGCGCGAGTGAAACGGTTTTTGCCATTACCCGAAGTTAAGGTGCCTCACATGGGTTGGAATAAGATTGGTAATCTCGAAACGAAACTATTCAAGGATTTGGAGGGTGGTAGTTATGTCTATTTCGTACACTCTTACTATCCTGAGTTGTGCCCCGATACCATTGCCACTGCAACGCACGGCGTGATGTTCAGCGCTGCACTTAAATACGAAAACTTCTACGGTACGCAGTTCCATCCCGAAAAGAGCGGCGATGTGGGTGAGCGTATAATTGCAAATTTTCTGCAACTATGAGTAAGATAGAGATTATTCCCGCCATTGATATTATCGAAGGTCGCTGTGTGCGCCTGCAGCAGGGCGATTATGACCGCCGCAAGGTCTATGATGCCAGCCCCGTGGATATGGCCAAGCGTTATGCCGACTGCGGTGTTAAGCGCATCCACGTGGTCGATCTGGATGGGGCAAAGTCCTCTTCGCCGAAGAATCTACGCACGTTGGAGCAGATGGCCGTGGGCGCGGGTGTAGAGATAGAGTGGGGCGGAGGCATTAAGAGCGAGGAGTCGTTGCGAGCCCTATTCGACTATGGTGCAACGTATGCCATCGTTGGTAGTGTGGCGGCACGTGAGCCTATGCTCTTTGCCCAGTGGTTGGCAACATTTGGTGGCGAGCGTATGGTGCTGGGAGCAGATGTAAGAGATGGAAAAATCTCGGTCAATGGCTGGCAGGAGGATTTAGCTGTAACGATCGAGGAGCTTATAGATGGCTTCCTGCCGATGGGCCTGAGTCAGGTAGTCTGTACCGACATCACACGTGATGGCATGTTGCAGGGCCCTACGGATGAACTGTACGTGCAGTTGCAGGAGCGCTACCCGATGGTTGATTTTACCGTTTCGGGTGGTATTGGCTCTATGGCTGACATAGAAAGGCTAAATGAAAAAGGCTTGCGTAAGGTGATTGTGGGCAAGGCTATATATGAAAATCGCATAACATTAAAAGATATAGAACAATGGTCGCTAAACGTATAATTCCCTGCCTCGATGTTAAGGAGGGGCGTACGGTTAAGGGTGTGAATTTTGTTGATCTGCGCGACGTGGGCGATGCCGTAGAGTTGGGACAACACTACGCCCGTGCGGGTGCTGACGAGTTGGTATATCTCGACATCAGCGCCACACGCGAGGGTCGCAACACCTTCACCCGTTTGGTGGAGCGTATTGCCGACGGAATAAATATCCCCTTCACGGTTGGCGGTGGCATTTCGTCGCTGGACGATGCCGCACGACTGCTGGATGCAGGAGCGGACAAGATTTCGATTAACTCGGCGGCTATTGCTTCGCCCTCGCTTATTGACTCCATTGCAGCTCGCTACGGCAGTCAATTCGTCGTGGTGGCTATCGATGCCAAGTGTATGGAGGATGGCGTTTGGCGTGCTACGACACACGGCGGCAGCCGACCTACGGATAAAGAGCTCTTCTCGTGGGCACATGAGGCACAAGAGCGTGGCGCGGGTGAGATTCTCTTCACCTCGATGAATCACGATGGTACACGTGCGGGCTATCCGTGCGATACGTTTGCGCGTCTGTCAGAGGAAATTACTATCCCTATCATTGCTTCTGGAGGTGCCGGCTCGGTAAAGGATATTGCCGATGTCTTGACCCTGGGACGTGCCGATGCGGCTCTGGCAGCAAGTATCTTCCACTTTGGTGAGATTACGGTGCAGGAGTTGAAACAAGAGTTGAAACAGATGAATATAGATGTGAGATTATGATATTCGATGACTTTAATTTGGATAAGTGTGCCGATGGCCTTCTGCCAGTTATCGTGCAGGACGATGTTACGCTACGTGTGTTAATGCTCGGCTATATGAATCGTGAGGCATTTGAGCGCACGCAGGCTGAGGGCCGTGTGACATTCTATTCACGCACACGTCAGGCGCTCTGGACCAAGGGTGAGACGAGCGGAAACTATCTGCTTGTTAAAGATATGTACGCCGATTGTGATGGTGATACTCTACTCATTAAGGCTACGCCTATAGGCCCGACGTGCCACCGAGGAACAACAAGTTGCTTCGATACCCCCGAGAGCGAGGGTTTTGTGCGTCATCTGCAAAGTGTAGTGCAGCAGCGTCATCGCGAGATGCCCGAAGGCTCCTATACCACTAAACTCTTTATCAAGGGCGTGAAGAAGATTGCCCAAAAGGTGGGCGAGGAGGCCGTAGAGAGCGTTGTGGAGGCTGTGGATGGCAACCGTGACCGCTTTATCTACGAGGCTTCGGATATGATTTACCACCTGCTTGTACTGATGGAGCAGATGGGTTGCTCGATAGAGGATATGGAGCGCGAACTCGCTCTGCGCCATAGATAGTTATGCTGCACCGTTTCTGTTGCGATATCTCGGCCATAGTACTGCCTGCACAATTTACATGGCCTTTTCATTATACACCTCATCCGCTGTGCCGTGTGGCAGCCGATGAGGTGCAGGCTTATCTGCGCTCACGCGAGGAGTGGCAAGATGAGATTGCGGCAGGTAAGATGTTTGGCGTGCTGGTTGTGCAGCAGCGTAGTGGGGATGTAGGTTTCCTGGCTGCTTTTTCGGGTAATTTAGCAGGTAGAAACGACCACGAATACTTCGTGCCGGCGGTCTATGATATGTTGCAGCCCGACGACTTCTTTCGTTGTGAGGAGGCGGAGATTTCGGCCATTAATCGCAGAATTGCGGATGTTGAGCAGAGCGAGGAGTATTGTAATGCCAAACAAACTGTGCAAAAGAGTAAGTTGCAGGCCGAGCAGGAGATAGCAACGCTTAAAAAGAGTCTGGCGCAGCGTAAGGCCGAGCGAGCCCAACGCCGTGCCGAAGGCGAGGATGAAGCGCAACTCATTCTTGAAAGTCAGCGAGATAATGCCAATCTACAACGCCTTAAACGCCATTGCAGAGCGATGGTTGCCCAGGCGGAGGAACGCTTTGCATTGCATAAAGCCGAGATAGATGCTCTGCGTACAGAGCGTAGTCACCGCTCGGCAGAGTTGCAGATGGCTCTGTTCCGTGAGTTCCGTATGCTCAATGCCCGTGGCGAGGTGCGGGACCTCTGTGACTTGTTTGCCCCCACGGCGCAACGTATTCCACCTGCTGGAGCGGGAGAGTGTGCAGCACCGAAACTTCTGCAATATGCCTATTTGCACGACCTGCGTCCACTCGCTATGGCGGAGTTTTGGCAGGGCGCATCGCCCCGCGGTGAGGTGCGCCACGATGGACATTTCTACCCCTCGTGCAATAGCAAGTGCAAGCCTATCCTTATGCACATGATGCAGGGTTTGGATGTAGAGCCTAACCCCCTGATGGAGATTTGTCCGCCCGAACCTCAAGTATTGTTGGAGGATGAATCGGTTGTGGTAATTAACAAACCTTGCGGGATGTTGTCCGTTGACGGCAAATCGGGCGTGCGTTCTGTTCAGGCGTGGGCACGCGAACGCTATGGCGAGAAAGATTTTCCAATGATTGTGCATCGCCTGGATCAATCCACGTCGGGAATACTCATCTTGGCAAAGAGCAAAGCGGCACATTATGCCTTGCAGTCGCAGTTTATTCATCGCACGGTCGAGAAACGTTATGTGGCACTCCTGGAGGGAGAGGTGGCGCATAAGAGTGGCACGATAGATCTGCCGATGCGCCTTGATTATGATAACCGTCCTCGTCAGATGATCTCTTCGGATGGCAAGCAGGCCACCACAGAGTATGAGGTTCTTGGCATTAAGGATGGCCGTACGCGTATTCTGTTCCGTCCGATCACGGGGCGTACACATCAGCTGCGACTACACGCGGCACATCGTGACGGCCTGAATGCCCCGATTGTAGGCGATGATATCTATGGCCGAGGTCTTAATGCCGATTGCACGGCGGGGCATCATCTGTGTCTGCACGCCTGTCTGCTTGAGTTTGACCACCCCGTAACGGGAGAGCGTATAAAGGTTGAATGCAAGGCCGATTTTTGATATTTGGCTAAGCGAACTTTTTTTGTTAAATTTGGACAAATAAAACACTCGAATATGACAATAAGAGCCCTATTATTTCTTGTCGCTACTGCATTTTGCTTTATCTCTTGCAAGCCACAGCCTACGTCATTGATGATCGACCTCGTGAGTGACACTTCGACGCTCTACTCCGAGGGTTATCGTGTGGATGCCAAGATGCATAACGTTTCACACAGAGATTTTGATGTCTATCAATATGCCGCCATTCGTTCATCTCGTCCTACGTTTGGTTGGATAGTCCCCGATATGGGTGCCGGCACGATGCAGACCTCTTATCATATCGTTGTGGACGATAATCGTACTGACGCCTCATCGCGTCGAGGCAAGGTGTGGAATAGTGGCGAGGTGCAGAGTGCGAGTTCCGTGGCGGTGGAGTATGGCGGCGAGGATTTGCAACCTTCAAAACTCTACTATTGGAGTGTGCGTGTGGAGACTTCTCACGGCCGTTCTGCATGGTCAACGGTGCAGGTGTTCCGCACGGCTGATGAACTGCAACCCTATGCTGTATCCTATCGCCCGCAGGTGCGCGAACGTGATCTGCCAGTAGAGGTGCGCCGTACGGATGAGCGTACCACTTTCATTGATTTTGGCCGAGCTTCGTTTGCGTCGCTGGAACTTACGCTCGATAGCGACGTGGATGGCAAGACAATATACGTAGCCATAGGCGAGGATGCCAAGGATGGCCGCATCAACACCAAGCCGCACGGCACGGTGCGTTACTATCGTTATCCGCTGACGCTTCGTAAGGGCCGTCATACATATCCCATAATTCCCGAAAAAGATAAACGCAATACAGGCCCGCAGGCGGTGCTGGTACCCAATTATCTGGATGAGATAGCTCCTATGCGCTATTGCCAGATTGAGGAGTATGAGGGCGAGGTTAAGGCCGAGGATATAGTACGCCACACGACCATCTATCCCTTCGATATGGGGGCGGCGCACTTTGCAAGTGATAATGCGACGCTTAATGCCGTGTGGGATTTGTGCCGATATACTATCAAGGCTACCTCGGCGTTGGGTATATATATCGACGGCGATCGTGAGCGTATTCCCTACGAGGCTGATGCCATAATCAATCAGTTGAGTCACTACACGACCGACCGCGAGTATGCTATGGGTCGTCGCTCGTCGGAGTATCTGCTGGAGCATCCTACGTGGCCCACGGAGTGGATCTTGCAGGCGCTTATCATTGCGTGGAACGACTACATGTACACGGGCGATAAACGCTCCATCGAGGCCAATTATGATATTTTGAAGGCTCGCACTCTGCAATCGCTGCGTCGCGAGAATGGCCTAATATCCACTACCGACGATAAGGTTCGCTCTGAGGAGTTCCGTCGTTCGATACGTTTCGATGGCCTGATGCGTGATATTGTCGATTGGCCACGCTGTGGCGACTGGCCTCACGGCGAGGATGACCACTACCACCTGACCGACTATAATACCGTTGTAAATGCCTTTCACTATCGTGCGCTGGTGATTCTGCAACAGATGGCCGAACTGACCAATCGCACCGACGAAGCAGCGTCTCTTCGACAGGAGTGCCAGGCACTGCGCAAGGCGTTTAATGAATTGTTGTTCGATGACGAGAAGGGAGTCTATCGTGATGGCGTGGATAGTGATCACGTGACCTTGCACTCCAACTTGTTCCCTATGGCGTTGGGACTTGTGGCTGAGGAGAATGAGGATCGGGTGATGGATTATATCCGCAGTCGAGGTCTGGTGTGCAGTGTCTATGCTGCGCAGTTCCTGATGGATGCCGTGTATGGTGCTGGCGATGGCGATTATGGTCTGCATCTGCTCACGAAAGAGGATGAGCGTAGCTGGTATAATATGGTGCGTCACGGTGCCACGATGACCTACGAGGCGTGGGACGATAAGTTTAAGAATAATCAGGACTGGAATCACGCGTGGGGCGCGGCACCAGCAAATGTTATTCCTCGCTATGTGGTTGGTGTGCAGCCGCTTGAACCGGGTTTTGCGCGTATGCTGATATCACCACAAACATCGTCGCTTAAGAGCGTGAAGGCCGTGGTGCCGACCATTCGCGGTAGCGTAGTGGTGGATATAGACTCCACTGCAGAGAAGTATGATATGCGTGTAACGATTCCCGCTAATACCGTAGCCGAGGTGTATCTACCGCTATTGGCCGATGCCGAAGAGTTGTTGATTGATGGCGTAAGTGCGCCCCTGATTCTCACCGAGGATCGCCGTATAGAGTGCGGTGAGATAGGCTCGGGAGAGCATACGTTTGAGGTGAGATGGAAATAACTTGAGTAAGCGACAGGGCACTGTCGCTTATTTTTTTTGTAGGCTGAGCTATTTGTTTGTGATTGGCCACGCTATGCTCGCTATCCGCTTTGCAATGCGTGCCCTTTCCTCGGTGTGGGAGGCTTCAAAAGAAAAGAATATTTCCTTAAAAAAAGTTTTTGCAATAAAGGCACCCTTACAAATCAATTTGAGTATGCCTTTATACAAAAAAACTCCTGCGTAAAACGCAGGAGTTACATATTCTTTTCTCTTTTGCGGAAGGAGGGGGATTCGAACCCCCGGTACCCTAATCGAGTACGTCAGTTTAGCAAACTGGTGGTTTCAGCCACTCACCCATCCTTCCTGACCGAACAACTTTTGAAGTACTTCTCCAAAAGAGTGGTGCAAATGTAGGCAAAAAAAACAATTGTGCAAAATATCGGCTGAAAATTTTCTTAAAAACTGCAAAAATCCCTCTATTATGCTGTCGAAATGACTCCGTGCTGTGGGTAGTTAGAGGAAATATCCTCGGGCACGTGTAAATAGTGCGCGCAGAATGCATGATAATACAAAAAATAAGGTATCTTTATAAAAAAAATAGTTATGGCATACGAATTAAGAATAATATATTCGCGGGAGGATTATTCTGCGGTGAAAGAGTTGGTCGAATATATTAATGCACATTGCGGAGAACAGATATGTAGTTTGCAAACAGCACTTTGTGATGATGAATATGCCTCAGAACCACTCTTCCAAGAGTACAATTATGAGCGCGAAGTGGAATTTTGGTATTTTTATACTGAAAACTCTAAGCAACCTGATCTTGAAAAGCGACTTGTAAGGTATGCTCGAAGTGAAACAAGATATCGAGAGGCAAATGTAAAAACAACGATAATATATAATTTTCGAGATGATACAAACCCCTCGGATATAACCAAATACAAGGAATTATCTCAGGATTATGGCCGACACACTATTTTTAACTATTGTCATTGTCTAAATTGGCGCATCTATATTAAATATCGATCGGATTTTTTGAAAGAGAAAAGGAATTATTATTCGAAAATTGATCGTAGCTTGCCTGATATTATTGATGCAGAGGAACAAAAAGTTTTAGAGATTTGGAAAACAGGTAAGGATTTGGCAAATCGTCCCGATGCGCCATACTTGGGGCAATATTGTTATTGGAATGCACAAGAGTCTTGGAATGAGAAGTGTGAAGATATATGGTATCAGCGTGCTGCTGATTTCGGGTTGCCAGAGGCTCAATTTGAAATAGGATCAAAGTTATATTGGAGTGTTGAGTATAGAGACCTCAATGAAATAAAAATCAAACAAGTTCGTGAAAAAGCGACTAAATTAATCGAGTCTGCAGCAGAAGCGGGGCTTGCAGATGCCCAATATATGTTGGCTTTTATCGTGGGGCGAGATTACCCTAAGGGAGAAACGCCGCAAATAAAAGTTTATTGGTGTACGAAGGCTGCTGAGCAAGGACACGGAGAGGCTCAGTTGCTATTAGGTTATTTATATCGTTATGGTGATGGGGTAGAGCAATCGTACGAAAAAGCCGTATATTGGTTTGATGCAGCTTTCATAAATGATCCACATCTACCTGAAGCGACAAAAGAATCTTATGAGGTAATGGAAATAATAGAAAAGAATAAAGAAAAAGAGAACCATCCTCAAAAGTGCCACAATCCACAGCAGTGAAGTGAGAAAATTGTGGATAAAGAGTTAATAATAAAAATTGAGTGTTATCTTTGCAAAGATGAATTATTGTGCGGTGTGCCGCATCAAGCGCAGGTGGTAGATTTGCGCCCGAAAAACGTAATGTAGTAAAATAATAGGAACTAACCAAAAACATAAATACAATGAAAAACGAACGCCTAACATCGCTCGATACCCTGCGAGGGTTCGATATGTTCTTTATTATGGGCCTTTCGGGACTTATCGTCTCCATTTGTGCCCTATGGCCCAACCCTGTAACCAATGCCATTGCCGAGCAGATGAGCCACGTAGAGTGGAACGGTTTGCGTCATCACGACACCATCTTCCCTCTGTTCCTCTTCCTTGCGGGAGTGTCGTTTCCCTTCTCGTATGCCAAGCAGCAGGCTGCTGGTGCGTCGCGTAAGGCTATCTATTGGAAGATATTCCGCCGTGCAGCGGTGCTGATACTTTTGGGTATGGTCTATAACGGATTGTTCCGCCTTAACTTTGAAAATCTACGTGTTGCAAGCGTCTTGGCTCGTATCGGTCTGGCGTGGATGGGCGCAGCGCTGCTCTACATCAACTTCAGCGTCAAGACCCGTGCCTGGATTGCAGGTGCAATACTTGTTGTGTATGCATTGTTGAGTAAGTTTGTCGGTGCGCCCGATGTACCGGGAGCCGATCCTTTGTCGATGGAGGGCTCGCTGGTGGGATACGTTGATCGATTGTTACTCCCGGGACGTTTGTATGTTGATAATAATTTCGATCCCGAGGGCCTGCTTTCGGCCGTGCCTGCTGTGGTGACGGCTATGCTCGGTATGTTTACTGGTGAGTTGATTCGCCTTCCCAAGGAGCAAATGACGGGTGAGCGTAAGACTGTATGGATGATCATCGGTGCCGTGGTGCTGGCCGTGGTGGCGTGGGCAGGAAACTACTTTGTTCCCATCAATAAGATGTTGTGGTCGAGTACCTTCGTATGTGCCGTAGGCTCATATTCGCTGGCTATGATGGCTCTGTTCTACTACATCATCGATGTACGTGGCTGGACAGGTTGGACCCTGCCGTTCCGAGTGGTGGGAATGAACTCTATTACGATATATCTGGCGCAGAGTATCATTGGCTTTGGAGGCATTGCGCGCTTCTTCTTCGGAGGTGTTGCGGGGCTCTGCTCCGAGCCGTGGGCAGAGGTCGTGACCGATGCAAGTTTTGTGCTTGTCTGTTGGTTGTTCCTCTACTTCCTCTACCGACAAAAGATATTTTTGAAAGTTTAATGCTCTCGAATGCGTCACCTTTAAGCAAAAAAGGTGGCGCATTTGCATTTTTTTTGTATTTTTGCCAATTATAAAGAATATTATGGCAGAAAAAGATAAAGATTTGTTAGATAATATTGATGGCGAGTATAAGTATGGCTTTACGACCGACATCGAGACCGAGACCATTGCTCGCGGTCTTAATGAGGATGTAATACGCCTTATCTCTGCCAAGAAGGAGGAGCCTGAGTGGATGCTGGAGCGTCGCTTGAAGGCGTTCCGCCATTGGCAGACGATGACCTTGCCCACGTGGGCACACCTCGACATCCCCGAGATAGATTTTCAGGATATAATCTACTACGCCGCCCCCAAGCAGCGCAAGAAGCTGGGCTCGATGGATGAGGTAGATCCCGAGTTAAAGCGCACGTTCGATAAGTTGGGTATTCCGCTGGAGGAGCAGATGGCGTTGGCAGGTGTTGCCG
The DNA here is from genome assembly GCA_017481925.1 of Alistipes sp. Lineage (GTDB taxonomy): Bacteria > Bacteroidota > Bacteroidia > Bacteroidales > Rikenellaceae > Alistipes. The sequence continues at coordinate 40,417 of JAFUOK010000028.1, read as the reverse complement.
TCGATGCCGTGATGGACTCCGTGTCGGTCAAGACCACGTTCCGTGAGACATTGGCCGAGAAGGATATTATCTTCTGTTCAATCTCGGAGGCTATCCGCGAGTATCCCGATCTGGTTAAGAAATATTTGGGTTCGGTTGTTCCCCATACCGATAACTTCTACGCCGCACTTAACGCCGCCGTCTTCTCTGATGGCTCGTTCTGCTACATCCCCAAGGGTGTGCGTTGCCCGATGGAGCTCTCGACCTACTTCCGCATCAATGCCGAGGGCACGGGTCAGTTTGAGCGCACGTTGCTCGTAGCCGACGAGGGCGCATACGTAAGTTATCTGGAGGGTTGTACCGCACCGCGTCGTGACGAGAATCAGTTGCACGCCGCCGTTGTGGAGATCGTTGTAGAGAAGGATGCCGAGGTGAAGTATTCTACCGTCCAGAACTGGTACCCGGGCGATAAGGAGGGTCGAGGTGGAATCTATAATTTTGTCACCAAGCGCGGCCTCTGCCGTGAGGGCGGACATCTGTCGTGGACACAGGTGGAGACTGGCTCGGCTATCACGTGGAAGTATCCGAGCTGTGTACTGCTGGGTGATAACTCGGTGGGCGAGTTTTACTCTGTGGCGATGACTAATAATTATCAGCAGGCCGATACGGGTACAAAGATGATTCACATCGGTCGCAATACCCGTAGCCGCATCGTTTCGAAGGGTATCTCGGCCGGCAAGAGCCAGAATGCCTATCGTGGATTGGTGCGTGTGGCGAAGGGAGCGGATAATGCCCGCAACTACTCGCAGTGTGACTCTCTTCTGATTGGCGATAAGTGCGGAGCGCACACCTTCCCTGAGATAGATTCACATAACCCTACGGCCGTATTGGAGCATGAGGCTACTACGTCGAAGATCTCGGAGGAGCAGCTCTTCTACTGCAATCAGCGTGGCCTCTCGACCGAGGATGCTGTGGGTCTGATCGTGAATGGCTATGCCCGTGAGGTTATTGCCAAGTTGCCTATGGAGTTTGCTGTTGAGGCGCAGAAACTGCTGGCCTTGAGTTTGGAGGGTTCGGTAGGTTAGAAAAGTAAGAAAATAAAAAGCAAAAGATATGTTAAGTGTTAAGAATTTGCACGCCTCGATAGGCGATAAGGAGATCCTTCGTGGTATCAACCTCGAAGTTCGCGCAGGCGAGGTGCACGCTATTATGGGACCCAACGGTTCGGGTAAGAGTACTCTGGCGTCGGTGTTGGCCGGCAATGAGAAGTTTACCGTAACGGAGGGCTCGGTGGAGTTTATGGGTCAGAACCTGTTGGATCTCTCGATTGAGGATCGTGCCCGCATGGGTCTGTTCCTCGGCTTCCAGTATCCTGTGGAGATTCCCGGCGTTACGATGGCTAACTTTATGAAGATGGCTGTGAACGAGCAGCGCAAGTTCCGTGGCGAGGATCCCCTCACGGCAGGCGAGTTCCTGCGCCTGATGCGCGAGAAGAGTGCCATTGTGGAGCTGGACTCCAAACTCACTTCGCGTGCCGTGAATGAGGGTTTTTCGGGTGGCGAGAAGAAGAAAAACGAGATATTCCAGATGGCTATGCTCGATCCCAAGCTCGCCGTTTTGGACGAGACCGACTCGGGACTGGATATTGACGCTCTGCGTGTAGTGGCTACGGGTGTAACGAAACTTCACACCGAGGAGAACGCCACCGTTGTGATTACCCACTATCAGCGTCTGTTGGATTACATCGTTCCCGACTATGTGCACGTGCTGTACAAGGGTCAGATTATCTACTCGGGTGACAAGACGCTTGCGCTGAAGTTGGAGAAGGAGGGTTACGATTGGCTCATAAGTAAGGAGGAGTAGCGATGAGATTACTCGATTATCTACAGAGCCGAGGTTTGCGTGCCTCTACGGGAATGTGTACGCTGGGTGACGGTCAGGCGTGGGAGATTATCATCAATCCCTCGACCGTGGAGCGCACCGTGCGTGGACGACTCTCGCTCATTGTTGTGCACACGGCAGATGATGCAGCCAAGATGCACTTCGATTTGTGTGAGGGGGCTTCGCTCAATATGATTGAGCTCTTCACTGCCGATTCGTTCTCGGAGTGCAATATCAACCAGCAGGCCGAGAGTGATTGCCGCATCGTGAGTGTAAGCGTGGCTGGCTCGGTGGCCGACTATACAATCAACCTCGATGGCGAGCATGCTGCCAACCATCTTCGCTCGGCATATATCGCAGGTGGCGAGGAGCACACAAAGGTGGCACTGCGTGTGAATCACAATGTGCCCGATTGTACGAGCGATTCGTTGGTTAAGGGTGTTGCTGGTGGTAAGTCCACGGGCGAGTTCTACGGTCTGGTGTATGTGGCACAGGATGCACAGCGCACCGACGCCCGTCAGACCAACAGTAATATAGAGATTGGTGCCGATGCCAAGATTATAACCAAGCCGCAGCTGGAGATCTATGCCGACGATGTGAAGTGTTCACACGGAGCTACGGTGGGGCAGTTGGATGGCGATGCGGTGTTGTATATGCGTCAGCGAGGACTGAGCGAGGAGCAGGCACGCCGTCTGCAAATCGAGGGCTTCGTGAGCGATATTGTCTTGCACGCCGGCGAGGTGGGCGAGGTATTGGCAGAGGAGCTAACCACAAAACTTGAAATATTGTAGAATGAACGTAGAGAGCATACGCAGAGATTTCCCACTCCTGCAGCGGAGCGTAAATGGCAAGCCGCTCACATATCTCGATAGCGGAGCAACGGCGCAGAAGCCCGAGCGAGTTATCGAGGCAGTGAACCGTATGCACCGCGAGCAGAATGCCAACATACATCGTGGCGTACACCTGCTCTCTGCCGAGGCTACCGAGCTCTACGAACAGGCTCGTGAGCGTGTGCGTTCATTCATCGGTGCTGCAGCGCGTGAGGAGGTAATCTTTACCGCTGGTGCTACCGCTTCGATCAATACCGTTGCCTATGCGTGGAGCGAGAAATTCCTGCACGCGGGCGATAATATCATCATCAGCGAGATGGAGCACCACTCCAATATCGTGCCGTGGCAGGTCGTGGCCGAGCGACGAGGTGCCGAGATACGTGTTCTGCCATTTGACGAGGAGGGTCGCCTGATGACGGAGCGGTTGGATACGCTTTTGGATGAGCGTACCCGTATGGTTGCCGTTACGCAGGCATCGAATACGTTGGGTACACGTCCCGATTTGCGCCCCATCATAGAGAAGGCTCACGCCGTGGGCGCTCACGTTATGGTTGATGGTTGTCAGGGCGTAGTGCACGGAGGTGTGGATGTCGAGGCTCTGGATTGTGACTTTTACGCCTTTTCGGGTCATAAACTCTACGGCCCTACGGGTATAGGCGTGCTGTATGGCAAACGAGATTTGCTGGAGCAGATGCCGCCGTTCCTTTGTGGTGGCGATATGGTTGATCGTGTATCGTTCGAGCGAACGACATATGCGCCCCTGCCACTTAAGTATGAGGCGGGTACGGCCAACTTTATCGGAGCGATAGGTTTAGGCGAGGCGATTGAGTATCTGCGGGGCTTTGATCTGCATAAGGTTGAGGAGTACGAAAGAGATCTTACTCGCTATGCCGAGGAGCAGTTGCGACGCATTGATGGCCTAAGGATATATGGTTCGACGGAAGATAAATGTTCGATCATCTCGTTCAACGTCGAGGGTGTGCATCACTACGACCTGGGTATGATACTCGATAAGTTGGGCATAGCTATCCGCACGGGTCAGCATTGTGCCGAGCCTGTGATGACGCACTACGGTGTGACGGGTATGTGCCGTGCCTCGATAGCGATGTATAACACGCGCGAGGAGATGGATGCGCTGGTGCGAGGCGTAGAGCGTGCCGTGAGAATGTTAAGATAGAGCAGCAATATAAAAACCAAACTTAAAAGAAGAGATATGTTCATAGTACTTGAAGGGGTCGATGGTTCGGGTAAATCGACGCAGATAGCCAATCTGCAGCGCCTGTTTGCCGAGCAGGGTATCCCTACCGAATACTTGCACTTTCCGCGTTTCGACGCCCCCTACTTTGGCGACCTGATTGCCCGCTTCCTGCGAGGCGAGTTGGGTAGCGTTGAGCAGGTTGATCCCTATATCGTGGCGATGTTGTACGCCGGCGACAGACGCGATGCCGCCGAGATGATTCGTGGCTGGATCGCCGAGGGCAGGGTTGTTATCTGCGACCGCTATGTATATTCCAATATCGGCTATCAATGTGCAAAGGTAGCTGAAAAGGAGGAGCGCGAGCGCCTTAGAGAGTGGATTCTCTCGCTGGAGTATGACTACTTCAAGATTCCTCGTCCCGATGTATCTCTCTTCCTGGATGTGCCCTTTGCCTTTACAGAGCGTAAACTCCTGCAGGAGCAGCGCGAGGGCGACGACCGTGCCTACCTGCACGGCAAGAAGGATATTCACGAGCAGTCGATGGATCTGCAGCGCCAGGTGCGCCAGGTATATATCGATGCTGCGCAGTATGACGAGGCTATGCACGTGGTGGATTGCAGCCACGAGGGCGAGATGGCTTCGCCCGAGGAGATTTTCGGCCGTATCAAGGCTGTAGTGGAGAAGTATATTAAAGTGGGAGAGTAATGCAGTCACGCCGTTTTCAGATATTTGCCGCTGTATGCCGTATTATTGTCGGTGTCTTCTTCGCCTTCTCGGGTTTCGTGAAGGCTGTCGATCCGTGGGGTACGGCCTTGAAGGTTAATGAATACCTCTCAATATATGGTTTCGAGGAGTTGCAGCCCGCATCGATGATCTTCTCTATATGGTTGTGCGGTGCCGAGCTTATGATGGGTCTTATGCTTACGTTCCGTGTGCGTACGCGCCTGATCTCGATCTTCGCTCTGCTGTCGATGATCTTCTTCACGGTGCTCACGTTCCTCAGTGCTACGTGGATCCCTGTGGAGGATTGCGGATGTTTTGGCGATGCGCTGAAACTCACCCCGTGGGAGACCTTCCTCAAAAATCTGGTAATCCTGCCTATGGTCGTTGTGGTGTGGCTTCGTCACCGCCATCAGCGTATCCTTGATTTCAGTCGTCTGGAGGTCGCTCTCACGTGTCTGTTCTGTACCTTTGCTATGGGCCTTGGAACCTATTGCTACTATAATCTGCCGCTGATTGATTTCCTGCCCTACAAGGTGGGCGCCAATATCTATGCGATGATTGAGGAGCAACACGATACGGGTCAGGAGGAGATGACCGAGGAGGAGTATGTCCTCATCTATCGTAATCGCCGAACGGGTAAGTTGCGTGAGTTTACTATCGAGGATACCGAGTGGCAGGATGAGTCGAAGTGGGAGTGGGTAGAGACTCGCGTGGATAATGAGTCCTCGCCCGTGCAGACGCTCGTGAGCGAGTTTACCATCACCGATGTTGAGGGTAACGCCACACGCGAGATATTGACCCACGCGGGAGATATCTATATGCTGTGCATCACCTCTTTCGACAAAATGAGCGAACGCTGTCGGGAGAATTTCAGCGAGCTGGTCGAGCGTGCCGAGGCTGAGGGTACGGCCGTAGTATGTCTTACGCCACAACCGCTGCGCGAGGTTACCTACCACACGTTTGGCAATAGCGAGCCTGTGCGTTGCTACAACATAGACGCTACGGTGATGAAGACCATGCTGCGTGCCGAGAATGGCGTTGTGTGGCTGCGAGATGGAGTGATTCAGGGCAAGTATAATTGCCGCAACATAGATATTGAGTAGGCTGCGCGCAAGATTGGTATAAAAATTGACTTTTGCTTTGGGCAAAGGTCAATTTTTTTTTGCTATGCGTAGATATCTTTTGTTGTTTTCTATTCTGTTGTGCTGTGTGGCTTGTCGTCGCCACTCCACGCCGCCACTCGCTCCGCGTCCCGTCAAGGTGGCAACGGTGCAGGCTGTTGATTTCCTCGATCGCGACTTCGCAGGTATGGCTACGGCCGACGATGCTGTGAATATGGCCTTCAAGATTGCGGGACAGGTCGCTGCGGTCGATGTGTCGAAGGGTGATTATGTCTCGCGTGGTGAGACTCTCGCACGGTTAGATCCTCGCGATGTGGAGTTGCAGGTGGCTGCCGATCGAGCGCAATATGAGCGCGCCCGCTCGCAGTTCGACCGTGTGTCACGACTTATGGAGCACGAGGCCGTATCGCGCCAGGAGTACGAATCGGCCGAGACGGCACTTGTGCAGGCTCGCTCGACCTTTGAGAATGCGTCGGATCTGCTATCGCAGACCACTCTGCGGGCTCCCTTTGCGGGCGTTATTGAGCGAACCTATGTCGATACCTATCAGCGTGTGACCGCAGGGCAGACTATCCTGCGACTGGTCAATCCCATCAGCACAACCGTCGAGTTTACTATGCCCGAGCGCAGCCTATCGCTACTCTCGGATTCGCTCACGCGCTTTACCGTGCGCTTCGACAATTACCCCGATGTGCGTTTCTCGGCACGCCTCGATACCTATGCCAAGACAGCCTCGGATGCTTCGGGATTCCCCGTATCGCTCAAGTTGGATAGGATGGCAATCGCACCCTATAATATATCACCGGGTATGACGTGCCAGGTTACAATCCGCTCGGCTGACGAGCGGACTAAGGATGTGGCCGTGCCACTTACGGCCATATATGCCCCTGCCGAGGGTGGAGAGTATGTATGGGTCGTATCGTCGGAGGATAGAGTCGAGCGCCGAGCGGTTAGGCTGGGCGATGTGTTTGGCCGCGACAGGGTGGTGGTGCTCTCTGGACTGAATGTAGGCGAGGAGGTTGTTGTCGCGGGAGTGTATCGTCTTACAGAGGGCGAGCGAGTAAAAATCTTAAATCGTTAGCCTATGTCGTTGTCTGAATTTTCTTTAAGGCGGTCATCTGTAGTCTGCTTTGTACTTGCACTCTTTGTCGCGGGTGGCGTGTGGTCATTTATGAAGATGGGCAAGAAGGAGGACTCTACATTTGTCCTCAAAACGGCTGTCGTGACGTGTGACTATGCCGGTGCTACACCCTTTGAGGTCGAACAACTTATCTCCGAACCCGTGTCACGCGAATTGCAGTCGATGCGTCGTGTGAAGAAGGTTACTTCGGAGTCGTACTACGGCTCGGCGCGTATTATGGTTGAGTTGGAGTCGGGCGTAAGGGCTGACGATATACCACAACTATGGGATGAGTTGCGCCGCAAGGTGGCGAATATCTCCTCGTCGCTACCTGCCTCGGCGGGGCCGCTAAGTGTTAATGATGATTTCAGCGATGTTTATGGTTTGTACTACGCTTTGGTAGCAGATGAGGGCTTTGAGTGGGATGAGATCCGAGAGTGGGCTCAACGCATCAAAACCGAGGTGGTCACCATCGAGGGTGTACAGAAGATAGCGCTACAGGGCGAGCAGCAACCCGTAGTAAACATATTCATTACAAAATCTATTCTTGCTAATTTTTCTATTACGCCTGAGATGATTGCTGCCATCCTCTCGCAGCAGAACGATATTGTCGATACGGGTGAAATAGATGCTTCCGAGGTGCGTGTACGAGTATTGGAAACGGGCACATACACTTCGATTGAGGATATTGCCAATCAGTTGCTTATCGCTCCCGACGGGCGGCAGTTCCGCTTGGGCGATGTGGCTCGCATTGAGCAGGGCTACGCCTCGCCACCTGCGGTTGTGATGAAGGTTGATGGCCGTCGTGCTGTGGGTATAGGTGTCTCGTCGGATGCGGAGGCTGATGTGGTGCGGTTGGGGCGCAGTGTTAATGAGGCGCTACAACGCCTTACGTCGCAGATGCCCGTGGGTATGGATGTAGTGACGCTCTACCCCGAGGATGAGATAGCCCGTGAGGCCAACCTCTCGTTTATGCTCAATCTGCTATGTTCGGTGGCCATCGTTGTGGCAGTCATTATGCTGGCAATGGGTCTTCGTGCCGGGTCGCTTATAGGGTTGTCGCTGCTCTTTACGATTGGCGGCACGATGCTCGGTCTGTATGGTTTGGGTGAGGGTATCAACCGCACCTCGCTGGCAGGCTTTATTATTGCTATGGGTATGCTGGTCGATAATGCTATCGTGGTGGTGGATAATGCCTTGAAGGGCGTTGGTCGAGGTGTGGCCCTGCGAGAAAGTCTGGTGCAGGGTGCTACGCGCCCAATGTGGGGCTTGTTGGGTGCTACGCTTATTGCCGTCTTCTCGTTCCTGCCACTCTATTTGGCACCCTCGGCTGTGGCGGAGATTGTAAAACCGCTGTTTATCGTCATTGCCTTCTCGTTGGTGTTGAGTTGGTTGCTGGCCTTGACGCAAGTGCCACTCTTTGGCGAGAGTATGTTGCGGGCTACGGATGCAGCGAGTGCATCACTCTCCGTGGGTTGGTTTGAACGCCTGGTAAGAGTTATGCTTGCCCGTCGTTGGGCGGTTGTGGCGGTTGTGGTGCTGTTGTTTGTGGGGTCGGTGGTAGCTATGGGTGCTATGCCGCAGAACTTCTTTCCGCAATTGGACAAACCCTTCTTCCGTGCCGATGTGATTCTGCCCGAGGGGTATGATATACGCTCTACGGAGCAACATCTCGACTCGATGGCTCGCTGGCTGGATGAGCAGGAGGAGGTTGTGCGTGTGTCCACTACCGTAGGCTCTACGCCTCTGCGATACTATTTGGCCAGCGGTAGTGTGGCAGGAAGGCCAAATTTCGGAAATCTGTTGATTGAGGTTAAGTCGAAACGCGAAACCGAACGGGTGAAACGTCGCTTCGATGAGTATGTGGCGGCGACGTTCCCCGACGTGTGGTTGCGCTCGTCACTCTTCAAGCTGTCGCCCGTGCCCGATGCTACCATCGAAATCGGATTTGTGGGACGTGATGTAGATACGCTTCTCGCTTTGACCGAACGGGTTGAACGTATTATGCACTCTATGCCCGAGGCGGAGAACGTTCGTAATAGTTGGGGAAATCGTGTGGCTACGTGGATGCCTGTATATTCGCAGATCAAGGGTCAGCGTATAGGTGTCAGCCGTGGTCGTATGGCGCAGTGGATAACACTAGCAACCGAAGGCTACCGACTGGGTGAGTATCGTCGTGGCGATGAGTTTATGCCCATACTGCTCAAGGATGAGGATATAGAGGATTACAACCTCTCCAATCTGCAATCTATGCCTATCTTCTCGCGCGACGGCTATGTCTATTCGCTCGAGCAGGCTATAGCCCGCTTTGATTTCGATTATCGCACGGGAGTAGTGAAACAATATAACCGCCAGCGAGTTGTCAAGGCGCAGTGCGATCCCCGCGAGGGCGTAAATACGCAGGCTCTGCTTAAGCGGCTGATGGCGCAGGTGGAGCAGCAGGTCGTGGTGCCCGAGGACTATACGATGAAAATTTTTGGCGAGCAGGAGTCGCAGGCGGAGTCGAATCGCGCATTGGGGCAGAATATGCCGTTGGCATTGGTGCTGATTTTTGTGGTGCTGTTGCTTTTGTTCGATAACTTCCGCGAGCCTGTGATCATCCTGCTTATGACACCACTTATCTTTATTGGCGTGGTGCTGGGGCTACTGCTTACGGGTAATGAGTTCGACTTCTTCTCTTTGTTGGGACTACTTGGTTTGGTCGGTATGAATGTAAAAAATGCCGTTATCCTCGTCTCCACCATTCGCGAACGACGTGAGGCGGGATGCTCCCCGTATGATGCTATTGTGCAGGCCGCAGCAGATCGTCTTGTACCCGTGGTGCTGGCATCGGTGACAACTATTTTGGCGTTGATACCTCTGCTCTTTGACTCGTTGTTTGCAAGTATGGCGGCCACGATAATGGGCGGCTTGCTGGTTGCAACCGTGCTGACAATGGCGGTCCTGCCCGTGGTGTATGCTATTTTCTATCGTGTAAAACCCGTTCAAAACAGTTAGTTATGCGAATCATATCTCTTTTGTTGGCGGTGGTAGCGGCCTGCTCGGCGCAGTCGCAGACGCTCTTTACTCTTCAGGCATATCGTGATAGCGTCTATCTAAATAGTATGGATATAAGCAATGCCACAGTCGAGGTAGAGCGTGCCACAGCCCAGGTGCATATTGCCAAAACCGATTTTCTCCCCTCGCTTACAGCCTCGGGGTCGTTTACCACTGATTTCCGTCGCTCGGGAGATGCCGACCTGTGGGGCTTTACCCTGCAGCCTCGCATCGAACAGATACTCTATGCCGGAGGTGGTGTGCGAGCCTCTTTTCGCCGAGCCGAGTTACAAAGTGACGTGGCTACGGAGAATCAGCGGATGACGCAGTTGGATGTGCGAAATGCCGCCGAGAGGGCTTACTACTCGCTCTCTGCTATGCAACTCTATCGTGCTGCCACACGGGAGTATGTCGCCATCATCCGCTCGCTGTATGGTGTCGTGGAGGAGCGCTTTAGTGAGGGTTATGTCGCCAAGGGCGATTTGTTGCAGGTGGAAACACGCCTTAGCGAGGCGGAGTTCGCCTTGCTGGAGATGGAGAATGACTATGAGGTGGCTTTGCATCGTTTCAACGCCTTGCGGGGCGAGACGGGCGGAGGGGATGTTGCACTCTCGAACTCAATTCTCGATTCAGTCGCTATGCCTGCACGTGTTACCGTGGAGCAGATGCTTCAGCAACGCCCTGATATGCGCGCGGCCGCGCTTTCAACGCTTGCGGCAGAGTATGGCGTGAAGGCTACGCGGGCGCAATATAATCCACATCTCACGGCGGGTGTGAGTGGTTCGTGGCAGACCTATTTGCCCAATGCCTCGGCGAAGACCTATGTCGATGGTGCATTGGTTGTAGGGTTGAGTGTGCCTCTGTTTCATTGGGGCGAGAGGCGTTCGGCGGTGGCTGTGGCACGCTCCGATGTGCGACGTGCGGAGAACGGCATGGAACAACTGCGCCGTGATGCAGCCGAGCAGGAGGCCGACGGGTGGAGTGCGATGACGAGCAGTTATTCGCAGATACAGTCGTCACTGCATAATCTGGCTATTGCAGCCGAAAACCTCTCGATTAGCACCTACTCATATCAAGAGGGGCAGGCAACGGTGCTGGATGTGTTGCAGGCGCAGATCAGCTGGCTGCAACTCTACACCAACGCCATCACCGCCCGCTTCAACTACGCCGTCGCCGTCTCGGACTATCACCGCATAACGGCCCAATAATAAAAAAGAGGGACTAAGTTGCTTGAATAGAAAAACTTTGCTAAATTTGTAATAAAGTCCAAAACCAAATAATATGAAGAAACTAATATTTTGCATGATGGCCTTGCTGGCTGTTGTAGCATGTTCCGATAGTGGAACAGAGCCCGGAGGAAATGGCGGCGGTGGACAGACACCTCCCAAACAACCTCAAATTACTCTTAATGCCTCAACTATTGACTTCCCGACAGATGGAGGCTCGCGGGAGGTTACTTTCAATTCGTCGGAGGCTTGGACAGCACAGGTTGTAAATAATCGTGCAGACGATTGGTGCTTTATCGAACCTGCAAGTGGAGCAGCGGGCAATGCAAGTATTGTGATAACCACGACTGAGAATGATACTCCCGATGACCGCACGGCTTCGGTGATAATCAAGGCCGGCACGGCATCAAAGACCGTCAAGGTATCGCAGAAGCAGAAGGATGCGCTGACAGTTACATCGTCAAAGTTTGAGGTTGGAGCCGAGGGCGGCGAAGTTGTTGTTGAGGTTAAGGCTAATATTGACTTCGAATACGTTGTTGATGATGCCGCTAAAGAGTGGATTTCGTATGAGGGTACTCGTGCGATACAGACATCTACACTTGTATTCAAGATTAAGGCGAATGACGATACCGAGAAACGTGAGGGTAAAATTATCATCAAGAGTGGTGAGTTTAAAGAGATTGTCAATATCTATCAAGCAGGCTCAGCACCTTCGATTGTTATCTCGCAGAATGAATATGTTGTGCCGTCAGCAGGTGAGACTATTGCCGTTGAGGTAAAGAGTAATGTCGATGTGTCGATTGAGATTCCGCAGGATGCGAACTGGATTAAGGAGAACGCCACGCGAGGAGTCTCTACAAATACATATTATTTCGATATTGACGAGAATGTGGATTATGACCAGCGTTCAGCCGAAATCAAATTCACTAATAAAGAAAACAATCTTTCGGAAGTGGTAAAGATTGTGCAGGTGCAATGTGATGCTATCGTCTTGGCTCAAAGTGTATATGAGGTGCCGTCCGAGGGAGGCGAGTTTGAATTAGAGGTATTGCACAACATCGATTTCGAAACAAGTGTTGATGTCGGCTGGATATCGCTCCAATCAACACGAGCAATGGAGAAAAAGACCCTTGTGTTCTTTATTGAGGGGAATGGAGGAAATGAACGCAGAGAGGGAGATGTTACATTTACCAGCAAAGATGGAGCGGTTAAGCAGACTGTGACTTTCTCGCAAGGTAAAAATAGCGGAACCGTTACATCTGGAGAGGATAATGCTACGTTCTATATCGATTCTGAAGGAGGAGTAGTTGAGTGTCCCATATTGACAGACTGGGATTTAAACGAATTAGATGTTAAAATCTATGGGATGAATATTGGTGATGAAAAACCTGATTGGATTAATCTTGCTACAGAGAATACGCGAGCCTTAGAGGAATATAAGTTGCGATTTAATATCACTCCCAATGCAAGTAACGAGACACCTAATCGTTATGCAACCGTATATGTTTCGGCAAAAAACTCGGGAGGGTGTATTTTTAGAATAAGTCAATATTCGCCATTTGAGACAAATGCTCGTAAAGTTTTAGCTCGATTCTATGAAGAAATGGACGGTGATAATTGGCCCAATAATGAGAATTGGTGTACAGATGTAGCTCTGATGAATTGGTATGGCCAACCTCGATATGACGAGAATGGTAATATATACATCGAAAGGGACTTGCAGGGAATTTCTGGTGTATTAACAACAGAGGCTGTTGATGGTGTCTATTGGATAGATCTTGCAGGAAATAATATTACGGCAGTAGATATTGATGGCGTGGAGAGTTTACGTGCTCTATTACTTGATGGCACAACCGTCCAGGATGTGTCTGTGAAGAATTGTGAAAATTTGGAATTGTTTAGTATCTCAGCATCTACCGAGAATTTAGAGCTCTCAAACTGTGGTATAACGGGAATACAGATGGATGTCAGAGATGACCCCAATTTGTATTATGATGACCGTATGCTCTCGACCATTGATATCAACAATTGTAATAGTCTGACATCAATTGCACTCTATGCGCCACATATGACCAAAGCGAGTGTGACTAATTGTGCAACGTTGGAGAGCGTGGATTTACGCCCCAGTATGTCACATTACGATGACAAACCTAATGGGTTGCTATCTGCAATCACGATTGAAGAATGTCCGAAGTTGGAGAGCCTGACATTGAGCAAGAACTCGTTGACTAATTTTGATCTTAGTAAGATACTATCATTAAAGAGTTTCAATGGTTCATATAACAAATTTACGACAATTGATGTGAGCAAGAATACCAATTTGGAGATGCTAAATTTGGCTGCAAATCCATCCATTACATCAATTGATGTGAGCAGGAATCTCGCACTCAAGAGCTTGCAACTATTTGGCCTTCCCAATATCGCTACATTGGATGTGAGTGGTCTGACGCAGTTGGAAGAGTTGTGGATTGGTGCTAACGTCGGTAGTGTATTTGAATATCCTAATAGCAACGTTAAGTCTTCGATTATGACGACATTAAAGGCTAATGGTTGCTCTTCGTTGAAGGAGATACACTCCCTGGATTATCGTGTGATCCAGAACTTATTTTATGAAGCTCAGATGCCCCAAACACTTAGCACGCTGGAGTTGGCTGGCTGTAATTCATTGGAAGTGTTAGATGTATCATGTACAAGTCTTAAGGTTGTTGATTTGAGTGATTGCTATAACCTCAAGCGATTATATGCAAGCGGAGGAATGGATGTTATTTATATTCCTATGTATGGAGAAAACAATTTCAACAGATCTAATCTGCAAATCAGCAATGCTAATGGAGGGTCTTATATAGACTTCCCGATTGTCCCGAAGGAGCATTATTTGCATACATCAACCGATTTTTCTAAAGATGGCCAAGTTAGAGTTATTCAAAGAGCCACGGTTGGTAATGGTATAGATATCGTTATTATGGGAGAGGCGTTTAACGACACAATGGTAAACGATGGCACATATGACGAGCATATGAATAAGGTTGTAGATGCCTTATTTGCATACGAGCCGTTTAAATCTTTTAAAGATATGTTTAATGTGTATGCCGTAACCGCAGTGTCAGAAAAGGCTTATATCAATTCTGGTAAGTCTGTTCTGCAGATGGAGACGCCAGATTGGGCTTATGTAGCACAAACAGCAACTATAAAATCGTATGCCGAAAAAGCTGTATCAAGTGATAGACTTGAAAATACGGCTGTGGTTGTTGCAGTTAATGGTTATGGACGATCTAATTGTGTAAATGAAAATCCTGTTGCTGAGAATGATTATGGGTGCGGCTTCTCAATGGCTCTATGTGATACATGGGATGTTAACTATAATTCACTTATACAACACGAGGTTGTCGGTCATGGATTTGCCAAGTTAGCAGATGAATATATAGAAACTTCGGGTGAAGCACCATCGAATGCCTTTGTAAATGAGAAATATGGCTGGCTAAAAAATATTGATGATACAAATAACTTGAATAATATTAAATGGGCAAAATTTATTCAAGATAGCCGATACGCCTCCGAACAATTGGGCGCATATGAAGGTGGTACGTATGAAACAGGTGTGTGGCGAGCGACGCAACAAAGCATAATGAACAATCATGCGGTGTATTCTTATTTCAATGCTCCGTCGCGTGAGGCTATCTACTATCGTATTCACAAGTTGGCTTATGGCGCCGATTGGGAGTATGACTATGAGGAGTTTGTCGAGTGGGATGCCAAGAACCGCTCTACTTCATCGTCAACTCGAGGCATACCATATCGCCCGACTGCAACAGCGGATTTCAAACCTACGCATCCGCCCGTTGTGATTAATAAGACTTGGCGTGAAGCAATGAATCAGTAGAAGAATTTGCCCGACCATAAGAAGGTCGGGCTTTTCTTTTCAGACCTTCACTGTTTCGGTGCTGACGATCGAGATCTCGTGCGAGACGGGAGCAGCGCACTTCAGCAGTGCCACGAGTCCACACAGGCGATCTTGTGCGTCACGGATGGCTTCGCTGACTGCACGTTGGTCGCTCATTGAGCGGCACTCGACATTGTAGGCGATGCTGAAGCCTATGAAGCGGCTGTCGGCCTGCAGCTTGGGTGTGTCGAGCGTGCCCTCGATGGTGAGCTCCAACCGCTTTGGTGTGATGTGGTCTTGATTTAGGATGCCCATAACTGTGTAGCCCGCACACTGCGCCGTGGCGCAGAGCAGCAGCGCTTTGGGGTTTAACTCTTCGAGGCGTGAGCCATTTGGCAGACGGAATTTGCCGTTGCGCAGTTCAACGGTGACTTTTTGTTTGTTGTTCATAATTACTCGCTTTTGATAGAAAATTGTCTCTTTGGTTGCAAAGTGAGCCAGTGCGCCCTTGGAGTACAATATTCGAGTGACAATAATCGTTCCTAATGTTGGGAGAATTACTCTAAAATAGTTACCTTTGTAAAATATAAATGTCGTGAAATTATGCGAAAAAAAATATTTCTTTTATCCCTCTTGCTCGTGGGTGCTCTTTCGCAGTTGGCGGCGCAAAACAACGCCGAGCGTGCGTCTGTGCTTAAAGCCGTGGAGCGAGGTGTGGCTCTCTACGATTTTGGCCATTGGATAGAGTCTCGCACGGAGCTGCTGTCGGCTCGTGGGCAACTGTCAAGTGTGAGAGATCGCGCCCTGATTGAGAAGATCGACTACTACGTTGCGCTGTGCGATGTGGAGCTCAAGATGGTGGATTCGGCCGCTCGCCTTAAGCGATTCCTTGCCGAGTATCACTCATCGCCATACAAGAATGATGTGCAATATGCACTCGGAGCCTACTACTGCATGGAGGATGATGTTGTGCTGGCCAAGCAGGAACTCTCGAAGGTGAATTATCAGTTCCTCTCGCCACAACAGCGCGACCGTTACGACCTGCGTATGGGTTATATGGCATTTATGGAGGATCGTTATGCTGACGCCAAACCATATTTTGCCCGTATTGCGGCAGGTAGCGACTATGCCGACCACGCAACATACTACACATCATATATGGCCTATGCCGAGGGTGATCTGGAAGCTTCGCGACAGGGTTTCCAGGCGCTGACGCAGAGCCCCATTTATCGTGATTTGATGCCCTTCTATCTGATGCAGATCGATTTTAAGGATGGCGACTACCGTGCCGTCGTGG
Source organism: Alistipes sp. (assembly GCA_017481925.1). GTDB lineage: Bacteria > Bacteroidota > Bacteroidia > Bacteroidales > Rikenellaceae > Alistipes. Next base: position 24,126 of record JAFUOK010000028.1, on the reverse strand, counting down.
CGCAGGGTGATGCCCTGATGGAGCGCACAACCGATGAGCAGGCACAGCAGATACGTCGCATTATGGCCGAGTCGTGGTTTCAGCTGGATGACTATGCTGCGGCTGTGAAGTATATGAATGCCTACCGCTCGGCAGGTGGCGAGATGGGCCGCCTGGAGAACTATATTATAGGCTACTCGCTCTATCGTCAGGCTCTCTATTCTGATGCGTTGCCACATCTGCGTGAGGCGTGTGGTGCGGACGATATGCTTACGCAGAATGCATCGTACCACTTGGCCGATTGCTATCTGCGTGCTGGCGACAAGACCAATGCCGTGCACTCGTTTGCTATGGCGTCGAGTGCCGAATATGATAAGGCCATAGCAGAGGATGCTCTGTTTAACTATGGAAAATTGCTCTATGAGCAGCAGGGTGGTGGTCACTTCAATGAGGCTATCAACGTGCTGAATCGTTATATGGCGCTCTATCCCTCGTCTGCACGATTCTCCGATGCCCGCAAACTGCTCATTGCCGCATACTATAACTCTCACAACTATGCTGATGCTTACGATGCGCTGAAGAGTATGCCCAACCCCGATGGCGATGCTCTGCTGGCATTGCAGAAGATAGCCTATTTCAACGGCCTGGAGGCCTACACCGAAGGTGAACTGGCCGAGGCGGAGGCTTCGCTTAAGGAGTCGTTGGGTACGGGCTCTTCGAATGCAAAGTATAGCGCATTGGCTTCGTTCTGGTTGGGCGAGATCGCCTATGCGAAGGGCGATGTGCGCACGGCGTTGCAGCGTTATCGCAACTTCGTTGCACGTGCTCCCAAAACGGGTGAGGAGTATGCTATGGCGCAGTATAATATGGGTTATTGCTACTTTAATGATGGCGATATGACTTCGGCGTCAAAGGCCTTTGAGGAGTTTTTGAAGGTGCGAACAAAGAGTGATGAATATCGTGCCGATGCGTATAACCGTATGGGCGATGTGCGCTATGCCACACGTCAGTATGCCGAGGCGGTGCAGTACTACGACCGTGCCATAGCCTCAAATCAGGCAGGACGTTACTACGCTCAATATCAGCGTGCCATAACTCTTGGCGTGCAGAATAAGACAGCCGATAAGATTGCGGCATTGCAGAGTATCGTGCGAGCCGATCGTGGCGACTATATCGATGCGGCGACATACGAGTTGGGTCGAACCTATATCATGCAGGAACGTTATGCCGATGGCGTGCGTACGCTGGAGGAGTTTGTTGTTCAATATCCTACGTCGCAATATCATACGCAGGCATTGTCGGATCTGGGTCTAGCGTATATGAATCTGGGCGAACGCGATAAGGCTCTGGAGTACTATGACCGTGTGGTGAAGTCCTCGCCCCAGTCGTCGCAGTCGAAGAGTGCTTTGCAGGGCATACGTGATATCTATATGGCGCAGGGCAATGCCGATGGCTATTTCGCCTATGCCGAGCGTGCGGGTCTGGAGAGCAACGTGAGCGATATGACGCGTGACTCGCTCTCATATGCTGCCGCACAGAAACTATATCTCGACAATAAGACAACGGAGGCTGCCGTAAGTCTTCGTAACTATCTGAATAACTACCCGAAGGGTTACTACCGCAACGATGCGCTCTTCTTCCTGAGTGACTGCCACGTGCGTGATGGTCGTGACGAGGAGGCTATCGCTTCGCTCTCGGAACTTGCCGCGCAGGGCCATACCCAGTACTCGGAGCGTGTGCTGGAGCGTCTGGCTACGATGTGCTACGAGCGTGAACGTTATGAGGAGGCGGCCAAGGCATATCGTTCGCTCTACGACGAGACGCAGGTTGCCAAGACCAAGACAAATGCCGCTTCGGGCTACATTTCATCGACGCTTAAATATGCTGACGATGCCGCGTTGGTGGCTATGGCTGACGATGTGGAGCGAATGAGTGGTGTGACGGAGGTGGCACGCCGCAAGGCTCGCCACGCCAAGGCTTCGGTGCTGTTGCGCGAGGGTAAGCAGGCGGAGGCATTGGAGGTCTTTAAGACGCTCTCTTCGGAGTTTAAGAGTGCCGAGGGTGCCGAGGCTCGCTATCGCTTGATTGAGGCGGAATACGCTGCTAAGCGATACGACAAGGCCGAGGAGATGGTCTATGCCTTCTCGGATAGCAAGACGCCGCAGAACTATTGGCTGGCCAAGTCGTTTATCTTGCTCGGCGATATTTATATGAGCCGAGGTGATGCCTTCCAGGCTCGTGCAACATATCAGAGTGTTGTGGATGGTTACTCGCCCGCCGACGATGGTATCGTGGCCGAGGCAAAGGAGAAAATTGCTAAAATGGAGTAGAGATGAGAAGATTATATTACATCATATTGTTGCTTGCCATTGCGCCCTATGCCTTGCAGGCGCAGGTGCAGAAGCAGGTTGAGGTGTCGAAGGACTACACCCCGACGGTCAGTACGGCACAGAAGCTATCGATAGTTCCCGATATGACCGATACGGTGATGCTGCGTCCCGATGTGGATTATACCATTACGCCGCGATCGTTCGAAACTTCGCTGATGACCGAGAATTTCCGCCCTGCGACAATCACCTATTGGGACTATTCCCGTTCACGTCCGCTCTACGCCCGTGCCGCTATTGGCGTGCCTCTGGCAAGTGAGGCGGATCTGTATCTATCGACCTATAATAAGGATCGTGGCTATGCTATGGCCTACGCCAACCACTGGGGCGACTTCCGCTCGCGATATAATCTGCTGGGCGATAAGGTTTCGAGCAACACTTCGCAGATGGATAACCGCATCGGCGGCCGTGCAGGTCTGTTTGTGGGCGAGCGCCTGCTGGAGGTAGATCTTGCGGCGGACCATCGTCTGCGCCACCGCTATCCTACTTTGGGCGAGAAGATTTCGTTCGGTCGTGCCGAAGGAAAGATTCGCTTCGGCGACGATTTCACCGATCTGAGCCGCTGGAACTTCAACGTCGAGGCTCGCGGTTCATACTTCCTCGATGGTGTGGATGTGGGCGACTTCAATCAATCGACTGTGGCGGCTTCGGCATCTGTGGCCAAGATGGTTGGTAAGCATGTTCTGCGCCTTAATGTAGGCTATGACGGAGCCTTCGGTTATAAGGCGTTGAAGAATTATCGAAACAATATCTTCAGCATCGGTGCCCGCTATGGTCTGGAGAGTGAACGTATGGAGTTCTTGATAGGTGCCGATTATTACTACGATAACGTGAAGGGCTCGTCAGATAGCCCGCACCACATATTCCCTTACCTAAGAATGTCGTGGAAGAATACCACAGAGGGCTTTGTTCCATTTGTTGAGGTGGATGGTGAGTTACGCCGCAACGATTTTGCGACGCTGATGTTTGCAAATCCCTATCTGCGTGGCACCAGCGGCGTGGCGGAGGCTGTGGCTGCTCAACCCAACGAGACGTCATATAATGGCCGTGTGGGTTTTGGCGGTAATGTGGGAGGCGGAGTGTTTGCTTATAACCTCTCGGCAGAGTTATCGCTTGCCGATAACCACCTCTATTGGTATAGCACGGGTGCCGACTACAACTTTGCCGATGCCTACCAGCATACTCTGCGATTGGATGCGCAGGCTCTGTTGCGTCCCGTTGCTGCCTTCGAGGCAGAGGTGCGTGCTGGCGTTTATGCGTGGGAGAATTATGACGATTATTATAGCAATCGCCCCAACTTCAACGTGGGTGCGTCACTGCGCTACCTCTCGCGCAAGGTGCGTGCAGGCGTGAATCTCGACTATGCAAGTGCCATCAAGTGGATGACTTTGAGCGATGCTATAGCAGAGGATGGTCAGCCGCAGTTCGGCTATACGAAGACTGATGGAACCTTTACACTCGGTGTTGAGGTGGAGTGGCGTATCAACGATCGCTGGGCCGTCTATGCCGAGGGCCGCAATCTCATGGGCAGCAAGGTCTATGAGTGGCTCAACTACTACCGCTCGACAGCCGAGGGTATGGTGGGTGTAAAGTTCACATTGTAAAAGAGTCGTTAGCAAAATAAAAAGACCGCCTTGCAACTCTGCGAGGCGGTCTTTTTGTTATCTCTTCTTCTTTGTTGTCGTCTTCTTCTTTTTTGTTGTGGTGCGTATCGTGCCACCCGTGATTTTGCGGGCCATCTGCTGTGCCAACGTCTTGGCGAAGTAGGTGGCGGCAGTACCGATGATGCTACCGAGAATACTCTTCTTTAGTCCGCCTGATCGCTTCTTCGCAGCCTTCTCCTGCTCCTTGGCCAACTGCTCCTCACGCTCGCGCTCTGCCTCGGCTTCAGCTGCGGCTTGCGCCTCTGCCTGGGCCTGCTCACGCTGCTTGAGAATCTTCTCGAAGGCAGACTCGCGATCTACAGCCTCGTCATATTTGCCTGCGATGCGAGATGACGATATGAGCGCTGCTCGCTGCTCGTCAGTTATGGCTCCGATCTGACTTAGTGGGAAGAGAATCTTTGCACGCTCTACGACCGAAGGTGCTCCCTTCTCATCAAGGAACGATACCAACGCCTCGCCTGTGCCAAGTTCCAGGATCTCTCGCTCGGTAGAGAAGGCGGGGTTGGGACGGAAGGTCTGCGCCGCAGCCTTCACGGCAGCCTGATCCTTGGGCGTGAAGGCACGCAGGGCGTGCTGCACACGGTTACCGCACTGACCCAGAATAGCCTCGGGCAGGTCGGATGGCGACTGCGAGATGAAGTAGATGCCGATACCCTTCGAACGAATCAGTCGTACGATCTGCTCGATCTTGTCGGTCAGCGCACGTGATGTATCCTTGAAGAGCATATGCGCCTCATCGAAGAAGAATACCATCTTCGGCAGCTCCATATCACCAATCTCGGGCATCTTCTCATATATTGAGGTGAGCAACCACATCAGGAATGTAGAGTACAGCTTGGGCTGCAACATCAACTCGTCAGCTGCCAGGATATTCATCACACCACGTCCGCCCTCGGTCTGCAACAGATCGTAGATGTCGAACGCAGGCTCGCCGAAGAACTTGTCGCCGCCTTGCTCGGCAAGTGTCAGAAGAGAACGCTGTATGGCGCCGATAGTGGCCGTCGATACGTTGCCATAGGTAGTAGAGTAGCGGTCGGCATTCTTTGCTACATAGTCCAGCATAAGGCGCAAATCTTTCATGTCGACCAGCGGCAGCTGCTCATCCTCGGCAATGCGGAATGTGAGTGCCAGAACGCCCGACTGTGTGTCGTTCAGATCAAGCAGGCGCGCCAGCAACATCGAGCCCATCTGCTCGACTGTTGTGCGCATCGGATGACCCTTCTTGCCATAAACGTCAAACAGACGCACGGGACAACCCTTGAACTGCAATGCCGTAGGGTCGATGCCAAACTCTGCACAGCGCTTCTCGATAAAACCGCTCAGGCGACCCGTCTGCGAGATGCCCGACAAATCACCCTTCATATCGGCCATAAAGCAGGGTACACCCGCCTCGGAGAAGGTCTCGGCCAGCACCTGCAAGGTGACGGTCTTACCCGTACCCGTAGCGCCGGCAATCAGACCGTGGCGGTTGGCCATCTTGCCTATGATGTGAATGGGCCCCGCTGAAGAGTGAGCCACATAGAGTTGCGAATCCTTATACATTGGTTAGTCGTTTTTTTTGTTGTTATTTGCAAGCAATCTTCTCTACGCGAGCGATGTGGCGGCCACCCTCAAAGTCGGTCGTGAGGAACTTCTCCACAATAGCCATAGCCTCGTCGTTAGAGATAAAACGTGCGGGCAGAACCACTACGTTGGCGTTGTTGTGCTGGCGGATAAGGCCTGCAACGTCGGTGTTCCAGCACAGACCGGCACGTATGCCCTGGTGCTTGTTCAGCGTCATAGCCATACCCTCGCCCGAGCCACAAAGACCAATACCGCGAACCATCTCGCCAGCCTCGATAGCCGAAGACAGGGCGTGACCGAAGTCGGGGTAGTCGATGCTCTCCTCGGAGTAAGTGCCGAAATCTACGACGTCAAAACCCTTCGACGAAAGGTAACCAACCAAAAACTCTTTCATCTGATAACCTGCGTGGTCGCAGGCAATACCAATTTTCTCCATAATCTTATATGTTTATATATTTTATTACATAAATGGTCAAGTCTCGTGCTTAATAATGCATATCTTGCGGACTTTGTCCGCATTTGCAAATCTGACCCAACGCCGCCATTAAGGCGAGAGCAGAGAGTGCTCACACTCTATGCCGAGCCGTGGCGGTGAAAAGCCGCGTATGCGGATTACCCCTAAATCCCCGCCTCAGGCAGGGACTTTGGTCGCCACAAGTGGCTCCTTGTTAGTGCTAATGCTGCGAGTTACATTACTCCTGCTTTGCGGCGCGTTTACGGTCAATCTCGTTCAAGAGAATCTTTCTCAGACGCATCGATTTGGGTGTCACCTCTACATATTCATCGGCCTTGATATACTCCAGAGCCTCCTCTAACGAGAATACCTTGGGCGGCACGATAACAGCCTTGTCGTCAGCACCCGAAGCACGCATATTGGTTAGCTGCTTGGCCTTCGTGACATTGATTGTGATGTCGCCCTGACGGGTGCTCTCGCCCACAACCTGACCGCAATATACCTCATCCATTGGTGAGATGAAGAAGCGACCACGATCCTGCAACTTGTCGATAGAGTAGGCGTATGCTGTACCCGTCTCGGATGCAATAAGCGAACCGTTGGTACGCATCTCGATATCGCCCATCCACGGCTCGAAGTCGCGCAGACGGTGGGTCATAATAGCCTCGCCGGCCGTAGCTGTAAGCATATTTGAACGCAGACCGATAATGCCTCGTGAAGGAACGTCGAACTCCAGACGTGTGCGCTCGCCATCAGATGACATATTCGTCAGCATACCCTTGCGGCGGGTAACCATCTCGATTACCGTGCCCGCGCACTCGTCGGGGCAATCTACGGTCATCTCCTCCACGGGTTCGCACTTTACGCCGTCGATCTCCTTGATGATAACCTTGGGCTGACCAACCTGCAACTCGTATCCCTCGCGGCGCATCGTCTCCACCAATACCGAGAGGTGCAGCACACCACGGCCATACACTATAAATGAGTCAGCATTCTGACCCGGCTCCACACGCAGAGCGAGATTGCGCTCCAACTCACGATCCAGACGCTCCTTCAGGTGGCGAGAGGTTACAAACTTGCCGTCACGACCAAAGAAGGGTGAGTTGTTGATGGTGAAGAGCATCGACATCGTAGGCTCATCAATAGCGATAGGGGGCAGTGGCTCGGGATTCTCATAGTCGCAGATCGTGTCGCCAATCTCGAAGCCCTCGATACCTACGATAGCGCAAATCTCACCGCACTCTACCTTCTCAACCTTCGACTTGCCCAGACCATCGAACACCATCAGCTCCTTGATCTTGGTCTTGATCTTTGTCTCGCCATCGCGCTTTGCAAGCGTTACGTTACCTCCGGCGTGCAACTCTCCACGAGTGAGTTTACCCACGGCTATACGACCAACGTATGGCGAATATTCGAGCGATGTGATAAGCATTTGCGGTGTTCCTTCAACCATTTCGGGAGCGGGAATCTCGTCAATGATAGCATCGAGCAGCGGCGCTATAGAGTCCGTAGGCTCGTTCCATACGTGTGACATCCAACCCTGCTTTGCCGAGCCGTAGATGGTCTTATAATCCAACTGCTCCTCCGTAGCGTTGAGCGAGAACATCAAATCGAACACCTGCTCATTCACCACTTCGGGGCGGCAGTTGGGTTTGTCCACCTTGTTTACCACTACGATGGGTTTCTTGCCAAGCGCGAGAGCCTTCTGCAATACGAAACGTGTCTGCGGCATAGTGCCCTCAAAGGCATCGACCAGCAGCAATACGCCGTCACACATATTCAGCACTCGCTCCACCTCGCCACCAAAGTCGGCGTGACCCGGGGTGTCGATGATGTTGATCTTGTAATCTTTATATCTTACCGAAACGTTCTTCGAGAGGATGGTGATACCGCGCTCACGCTCCAGATCGTTATTGTCCATAATCAGGTCGCCCGTGTTGTTGTCGCCACGCAGCAGGTGGCCCGCAACAATCATCTTATCGACCAGCGTAGTCTTTCCGTGATCGACGTGGGCAATGATTGCAATGTTGCGAAGTTTTTGCATAGTAATTGAAATTAATCGTGCAAAGTTAATAAATCTTCGGCAAAATGTGTTACTTTTGTTCCACTATTCAAGCATTAGTGGGTATGAATTACACTATAAATATTAAGGATCGTAGTCAGGTCGTCGTAGGTAGTGTGGCCGAGTGGTTGCCACGCCTGCTGCCTGCACGTCGTGTAGTGGTGGTGTCGGATACCAATATCGACCGCCATTATCATACGCTTGTGGGGGAGTTTGACCACGTGCTCATAGGCTTGGGGGAGACGAGCAAGACATTGCATACGCTTGATGCTATCTATCGCCGATTCATTGAGTTGGGTGTCGATCGTTCGACCTTTATCCTTGCCATTGGTGGCGGTATCGTGACCGATGTAGCGGGCTTTGCTGCCTCGACCTTTATGCGAGGCCTGGAGTTCGGTTTTGTCTCTACGTCGTTGCTCGGTCAGGTCGATGCCAGCGTTGGTGGCAAGAATGGCGTGAATGTCGAGGGGTATAAGAATATGGTCGGCACATTTACCCAGCCGCGTTTTGTGATATGTGATGTATCACTGCTGCGCACCCTCTCCGAGAGGGAGTTCCGCACGGGACTTGCCGAGATGATCAAGTCGGCCATTATTGCCGACGAGGAGCTCTTCTCGATGCTTGAAAAGGCCGATTTCGCGACCTTGCAGAGTGATGCTGAGCTGTTGCAGGAGTTGGTCTATCGTGCTATAAGTGTCAAGGCTTCGATTGTAGAGCGCGATGAGCGCGAGTCGGGTGACAGGCGATTGTTAAATTTGGGTCACACGCTGGCGCACGCGATCGAAAAGTGCTCATCGAAGTTTAACCACGGCGAGGCTGTGGCGTGTGGTCTGCATCTGATAGCCGAGGCTGCTTGCCGCAAAGGGGTGCTCGCAAAGGATGCGTGCGATAGGATAACCGCTTTGCTTGCGAGGGCGGGCTTTGTGTTGGAGCCTCCCGTAGCGATGTCACAATTGCTGAAAGCTGTGAAGAAGGATAAGAAGGCCGAGGGTGATGATATTTATATTGTCCTACCCAAAAACATTGGGTCTTGTACGGTTGAGAAAATGCCCGTCGCAGATTTTAAGAAGATGTTTTAATAAAATAAAAAGCCATCCTCGAAAGGATGGCTTTTCTCTTGTTGGTCAAGTGATTACTTAATCACTATATCGAACTGATCGTACTCTGCCGTACGCCAAGCCAGGTGCTGTGTAAGGCGAGAGATGGCAAACATCGGCGAGAATGTACGAACGCTGATGGTCTTGCCGTCGGGCTTGAACTCCAGGATACGCAACCAGCAGTCGCCACCATTGCCGTTCCAGTCGCCATCACCCTGCTGTGAGTTGAACATCATCTGCGGGATGTCACGACCATCGGCAGCCTTATCTACACGGTAAGATGATGTAGGCTTGAAGTTTGTCGATGCTACATCGCCCTCAATCTTCGGAGTGGCACCCGTGTGGCCACACAATACCATAACGATATTCTTCGAGGGGTAAACCAATTTTTCCCATACGGCCTCTGCCCAGTTGCAGGGGCGCAGGGTGTAACCCTCATTCTTGATGCGGTTGCCGGCAGTGTCGAGCCAAGAGTGAACGAGAATGATAACCTTGTGGTTCTTGTACTTCTCCTCCTCGGTCAAAGTCTTTGCCCAAGCGATAGCCTCGTCACGAGGTGCAAACTCCATTGTGATAACGAGCAGATCACCCCACGCTTTGTCGTGGAACTCGTAAGCCGAGTTCTCCATCGTGTGCACACCCTGCCAGTTGGCGCAAGTTGATACCAAAGTCTTCTCGAAGCAGATGCTACGCTCGGGAGTGATGTATTCGTGCATAATCGTGTGGCGGTCGGTAGCGGTAATCTCACCGATGTCGTGGTTGCCCTGTGCTACAACGTAGGGTACACGGTGATCCAGACGAGAGAGCGCACGTGATACAGCTTCCCACTGCTGACGGCCAGTCTGGTCGCCGTTGTAGTCGTTGGGCATTGGGGCATATATCTGCTTGCCGGTCTGCTCAACCATATCGCCCGTAAACAGAGCGGCCTTGATGTTGAGGCGATCGATATTCTGTGCAATCCAAGCCGTTTGTAAATCAAACAGTGGCTGGTTGGCTGCAAACTTTGTGTAACTCTGTGGGTCGGGAACCATGATCATACTGAAAGACCCCTCATCTTGCAGAGTGGGATAAACAGGGATCTGCGGCTCACCTTTCGGGCCTTGAGCCATAGCAACGCACGCAAAACACAACGCGCAAAGCAGTGTAGAAATCTTCTTCATATTTTTCGTTTTTAAGTTGTTTTCTAAAATAACATACCTTCGTCTGGCGTGGGAGTAAATCCCAGGTGACGATACGCCAATTCGGTAGCCTCGCGACCACGCGGAGTGCGTTTGATAAAGCCCTCCTTGATAAGGAATGGCTCGTAGACATCCTCAATCGTTCCCGACTCCTCGCCTACGGCCGTAGCGATGGTGTTCAGTCCTACGGGGCCACCTTTGAACTTCTCGATGATGGTGCTCAGAATCTTGTTATCCATCTGATCGAGACCTCGTGAGTCGATGTTGAGCGCCTGCAAGGCTATGCGAGTGATTTCGAGGTCGATATGTCCCTCGCCCTTGACCATTGCAAAGTCTCTTACACGACGCAGCAGAGCATTTGCAATACGTGGCGTACCGCGTGAGCGGAGTGCCACTTCGTGAGCGGCATCGTCGTCAATCGAGATGTCAATAATGCGAGCCGAACGCTTCACGATGCCGGCCAAGACAGAAGTGTCGTAATACTCCAGGTGGCAGTTGATACCAAAGCGGGCACGCAGGGGTGAAGTCAATAGACCGCTACGTGTTGTAGCACCCACCAGCGTGAAGGGGGCAAGTTCGATCTGTATGGAGCGAGCCGAGGGACCCTTGTCCAGCACGATATCGATCTTGTAGTCCTCCATAGCCGAGTAGAGGTACTCCTCGACGATTGGGCTGAGGCGGTGAATCTCATCAATGAAGAGCACGTCGCCTGCATCGAGGTTTGTCAGCAGACCTGCCAGGTCGCCCGGCTTGTCCAATACGGGACCCGAGGTGACCTTTAACTGTGCGCCCATCTCGTGAGCGATGATATTTGCAAGTGTGGTCTTGCCCAAGCCAGGAGGGCCGTGCAGAAGTACGTGGTCGAGTGAGTCGCCACGCATAAGTGCCGCCTTGATGAAGATTTTCAGATTATCGACAATCTTATCCTGACCCGCAAAGGTGCTTAACTCCTGCGGGCGTATGCGGTTTTCATATTCGAGATCACTCTCGATATTTCTCATATTTCTCTCTATAGCCATATAAATCTATTGTCATACAAATATACGACATAAAATGAAATTTGCGCGCAATGCGGGCAGATTATTTTCCGTGGCCTATCATCAAAGCATCTATCTCTTCGGCCAATTTCTCGGCATCGGACTCATTTTTGAGGCGGATGTAACTATGCTTAAGCCCCTTTTTCTTGCCCTCAACCCAGCGGTTTTCGCCTGCCTCGTTTACCTCACAATAGCCGTTGCTTACACGTTCGATGTAGGAGGCGGAATCATTGCTCAGAAGATATACTGCCAACTGATCCCAGCTGGGGCGTGAGGCGAAATTGTTGTAGTGTAGATATGCCTGATATACAGGATGATTTTCCGTAAGAGCCTCTTTTACCCGCTTGCCACCCGTAAGGATTTTATTGCCAATCTCCCAGCCGCAGAACACGACGGGCTTATGCCAATTTTGCAGTGTGAAATAGGTCGAAAGCGGGTCGGGACGATAGAAGTTTGCCTCCTTGCCCGAGGGGTATTGCCCGCCCATACAGTACCACTGTTTTACCCTCTTCTCGGCAAGTTGTTGCCCCGTCAAAGGACTATGCCCGTCGGGCGCTGATTGCAACAATCGCATCAACGAGGAGAGGTGTCCTACGGTGATGATTGTGACGGAGTTATTCTTGCTCTTTGCGAGTATGCGTCGGTAGAGCGATGTGCCATCCTCGGCTTGCGAGTGGTTATAGATTGAGGGTGAAAATTGCTCACTTATCTGACGGGTGTAGCGGGAGTGGTTTTTGAGCTTGGCCTGCCCTTTTAGAAAACCAATGGGGATGTCGCTTTGTCCGTAGAAGTTGCAGATTGCGCTGACACATAGCGGAGCATAGGGATCATCGCTTGTGACGATTATGGCGGCGAGGTCTATCTCGTTACACTTGTGCATATTGAGTAGCATAGCCAATGCGCCTACGTCATCCACGTCGGAGTCTATGTCGGTGTCGAAAATCACGCGATGCTGGGCGGCACCCAGGTAGGGTAGTGCGAGTAAAGCGAGTAAGAAAAATTTACATACGATGTTTTTCATATTTTGCCAGATTGTTATGCACAAATGTAGCAAAAATTACCCAAAAGTAGAAGCGGAATTGGCTGTTGAGATAGGAGTGAAGAGCGTTTTTATTCTAAGGGAGAGAGAATTGTTATCAGATAGTGAGTTTTTTGGATTTATTATGCCTTTTTTTATTGTAAATAAAAATAAAAATGTTATCTTTGAAAATTAAAACAGGTGGCAATTTGATGCGCCATGCGATTGTTTGCAGGGGAGCAATGTGGGAGTGAGAGTTTTTTGTTCACAGGGTAAAAAAATGCCGTAATGCTCTTTCGCAAAATTGGAGCGGAGCGACCAAAGTCCCTGCCTGAGGCGGGGAATTAGGGGTAATCCGCATACGCGGCTTTTCACCGCCACGGCTCGGCATAGAGTGTGAGCACTCTCTGCTCTCGCCTTAATGGCGGCGTTGGGTCAGATTTGGGGTGTGTGCGGAGCGAAGCGACCAAAGTCCCTGCCTGAGGCGGGGATTTAGGGGTGGGTCAGATTTGTATATGCGGCTATGCCGCAAGTGGATGACGATGATTCGTGTTAAGACTTACATTCACTCAACAAAAAAGAGAGCCGTAATGCTCTCTTGCAACGTGTGACCTCGAAAGGATTCGAACCTTCATCGTAAGAACCGGAATCTTATATTCTATCCATTGAACTACGAGGCCGCGACTGCAAAGATTGTAAAAAAAAATGAATAAGACAAATAATAACAGCGACTGGGAACGTCTTGAGAGCGTGATACGGTGGGCACAGATGACCATTAACGGTTTTGGTGTGCACATCGGTCTGCCACGAGCCGAGAATCTTTACCAGATCAAGGCCGGCAAGAATGGTATCTCGCGTGCGCTGGGTAGCCGCATCGTGGAGCACTTCCCCGAGATTAGTCTGGGGTGGCTGCTCTCGGGCGAGGGCGATATGTTCGGCCGACGGGAGGATGTGCGTTCGGTGCCCTTCTACGATGGCGACTTGAGTAGTTGTCTTGTTCAGCGTCGCGAGGGTGAACCCGACTCGGTGTTTGTAGTGCCTACTGTGGTGGATTGCGATATAGCCATTCGCAGTTGCGACGACGCTATGGCGGGCGAGGTAGTGGTCGGATCGATACTATTTTTGAAAAAAATAGACCCCGAGGCAATTATTTCGGGAGGATTATACGTTATTGTTTGTCCGAATTATGTACTTTTGCGTAGGGTGCGTGTGGCGGATGAGTGCTTACGCTTGGAGCCCGCCAATAAGGACTACGATGTGATCGAGGTCTTCAGCCAGCAGGTGGAGGCCATATATCGCGTAAAGGGAAACCTTAGACTTTATTAGAATTAACATAACTGAGAACCTGTAAACATACTATTATGACGGTAAAAACAAAAGAGAATGCATCTTTATTGATGGCCCTGGTGGCAACTATATTGGTAGTGGCAGCACTTGTCGTGTGTGGCGTCGAGTGGTGGATCGTAGCGTGTGTGGCGGTTGGCGTTTTTGCGCTGATGGCTCTGTTCTCGCTCTTCATGATGAAGCAGTATGTTGCCTATAAGCTCAAGCCAATCTACTCGATGGTGCTCTCTCGTGATGTGCATACCACCGAAATCGTGGATGAGATGAAGGATAAGCACGTGGAGAATATCTCGGAGGAGCTTACCGCCTGGGCTGACGACAACGATAAGGAGATTACCCGTCTGAAGCAGAATGAGACCTTCCGTAAGCAGTACCTGGGCAATGTGGCTCATGAGTTGAAGACTCCGATCTTCAATATCCAGGGCTATATCTCTACGCTGTTGGATGGTGGCTTGGAGGATGATCTTATCAACCGCAAGTACCTGGAGCGTGCCGAGAAGAGCATCGACCGTCTGATTAATATTGTCAATGATCTGGATACCATCTCTAAACTGGAGAACGATATGAACCGCCTGAAGATGGAGGAGTTTGATATCGTGGCTCTGACGAAGGAGATCGCCGAGCAGTTGGAGATCGAGGCTTCGAAGCGCAATATCACACTTTCGGTAAAGGGTGCCGATGCGTTGCCCTCGCCGTTCCGTGTGACGGCCGACAAACATTTTGTGGGGCAGGTGCTGGTGAACCTCATTACCAACTCTATCCACTACGGTAAGGATGGAGGTTCGACACGTATCCGTTTCCGCGATATGGCCGATAAGGTTCTGGTTGAGGTTGAGGATTCAGGTATCGGTATCCCGAAGGAGGATATGCCCCGTATCTTCGAGCGTTTCTACCGTGTAGATAAGGGTCGCTCTCGTGGTCAGGGTGGCACGGGTCTCGGTTTGGCTATCGTCAAGCATATCGTTGAGGCTCACGGCGAGCGCATCTCGGTTCGTAGCGAGCTGGGCTCGGGTACAACATTCGCATTCCCGTTGAAGAAGAAATAGTCATAGATAGCAATGCTGAACGATTTACTCTATATAGTTTGGGATGCCGATCCGGTGATGTTCTCCATCGGAGGCTTTGAGTTGCGTTACTACGGACTGATGTGGGCGCTCACGTTCCTTATTGGCGAGCGCTTCTTTACCAACTACATACGTCGCGAGGGCTTCGGCGAGCAGGTGGTCGAAACGGGTTTTGTCTGGATCGTGCTGGGTGCCGTGCTGGGTGCCCGTGTGGGTCATTGTCTGTTTTATGAGTTCGACTACTACATAACCAAGCCGTGGGCAATCCTCACGGAGTTCCGCAATGGCGGTATGGCCAGCCACGGCTCGGCTATCGGTATGTTGCTCGGTATGTGGATTACGTGCCGCAAGCACCGTATGCCCTATGTGTGGTGGCTGGATCGTATTATGATCCCCGTGACCATCGGTGGCGGTTTGGTGCGTATCGGCAACCTTATTAACTCGGAGATTGTGGGCAAGGTTACCGATGTGCCTTGGGCTTTCCAGTTTGTGCGACTCTATCCCAATATGCCTATTGAGTCTATCCCCGCACAGCATCCTGCGCAGTTGTATGAGGCGCTGTGTTACTTTATCACCTTTGCCATCCTGTGTGTGATGTACTATAAGTTTGACTTTGCACGCCGCAAGCCCGGTATTATGTTCGGCGTGGGTGTGCTGGGAGTCTTTGCTACACGACCTTTCATAGAGTTGGTGAAGGTTAATCAGGAGGCTTTCGAGGCGGATATGCTTTTCAATATGGGTCAGTTGCTCAGTGTGCCGTTTATTATTCTGGCGTTGAGTGTCATCTACCTGGGCGTTAAGGGTAAGTTACCCAGTGGACGTCCCGACTCGGTGGAGAATATGCCCAAGAACGCAAATGCAAAAAAGAAGAGATAATGATTGACGAGGTAAACAAAATAATCTACAATATGCTCATCAGCGGTCGCGGAGTCTTTCTGCCCGAGGTGGGTACTCTCTTTATTGAGCGCCAGGGGGCTCGTCGCATCGACAAGAATAGGCTTATGAGCCCGCGCAATGTTGTGGCCTTCTCGTCGCAGGAGCAGGCTCCCTCGCTTGTGGACGAGATCGTTGCTATTGCCTCGTGTCAGCGTGAGCAGGCGCAGGATATCTACGAGCGCTGGATCGCCAAGACCCGCACGGACGGGGAACTGACCATCGGTGGCGTTGGAGTATTGCGTGGAAAGAGTTTTGTCGCCGATAAGGTGTTTGCTTCGACAATCAATCCCAAGGGAGTAAAGACACTCATCATCAAGAAGAAGAGTTCGCATGCCTGGATATATGTAGTGTGTGCCGTGGCGGTGGTTGTGGCGCTGGCCCTGTTCGCCTACTTGCAGTGGGGCGATAGCTGGGGTGTGAATGCTGATGTGAAGCCGGAGACTGTGGCTGTAATTCTTGCCGATCAGGAGCCCGAGGCTCAGGCGCTTGCGGAGACTAAAGCCGATGATCAGACGACGGCTGCAGCGCCTGCAAACGCTACGGTCGTAACACCCGAGCCGCAGGCTGCACCTAAGCCGAGTACGTATGCCTATTATGTGGTTATGGGTGTCTTCTCTACCGAGGAGAATGCGGCACGTGCCGTGGAGCAGTTGCGTTCGAATATTAAGGATGTGAACGCAGAGGTGCTTCCTCTGGGAAGTAAACATATGGTGACTGCTTTTGGCAGCAACTCTCGCGAGGAGTGTAATACTTTTGTTCGCTCATATCGTGACATATATCCCGACCTGTGGGTCTATAATAAGAAGTAATGCGGGTAGCCGAGAAGATAGGGTCGTTTATTGATCGGTGCTATGTGCAGGGGTTGCAGCGCTATGTGTCGCCGACGATGTTTCGCTACGCTGTGTGCGGCGGTGTGAATATGGTGTTGGATGTAGTTTGGTATTACCTTATATATCATTACATTATTGCACTGCGCTACATCGACCTCGGAGTGGTGGTCATCTCGCCTCACGTAGCCTCGCTCGTGGTGGTCTTTCCGATAACTTTTTTTACGGGTTTTTGGCTTAACCGCAACGTTGCTTTTCGCTCCGTTGAGGTGGGGCAGGGGCGCCAGCTGTTCAAATATGCACTCACGGTTGTGGGTTCGCTGCTGCTCAATTATGTCTGCATAAAGTTGTTCGTCGAGGTGGCAGGCATTTGGCCTACGCCGGCAAAGGCACTGACCACGGCGGTGTGTGTGGCGTATAGTTATTTATCGGGCCGTTATTTTACATTTAAAAAGTAATTGCAATCTTAATTTCTCTCGGCAGGGTGCCGAGGGAAATTTTTTTTGCCCTCAAATCGCCCGAAAATGGGCAAAAACGGGGTGTTTTGAAAATAATTACTATAAATATATGTAAAAACCGAGCCTAAAATTGTGTGTTTTCGAAAAAATGAGTACTTTTGCTCAATTAAAAGATGCACCAGCGGGTGCTAATTTTTCAACCTTAAGAATATGATGACTGAAGAAGATAAGAGCCCTGAGTTGACGGGTAGAATCATACCCATCAATATCGAGGAGCAGATGAAGTCGGCATATATCGATTACTCGATGTCGGTAATCGTTTCGCGCGCCTTGCCAGACGTGCGTGACGGCTTGAAACCCGTACATCGTCGTATCCTCTATGATATGAGTGCCGAGTTGAACCTCTATTCTGACAAGCCGACACGTAAATCTGCCCGTATTGTCGGTGATGTATTGGGTAAGTTCCACCCCCACGGCGATAGCTCGGTTTACGAGGCTATGGTCCGTATGGCTCAGGAGTGGGCTATGCGTTATCCCCTGGTAGAGGGTCAGGGTAACTTTGGTTCGATGGATGGCGATAAGGCTGCGGCGATGCGATATACCGAGGCGCGTATGCAGAAGATTACCGACGAGGTGATGGCCGACATCGAGAAGGAGACAATCGACTGGACAACCAACTTCGACGATACTATCAAGGAGCCCACCGTATTGCCCACAAGGATTCCTTTGTTGCTGGTAAATGGTGCAAGCGGTATCGCCGTAGGTATGGCTACCAATATGGCTCCCCACAACTTGGGCGAGGTGGTTGATGCGTGCTGTGCATACATCGACAACCCCGAGTGTGAGTGCGAGGAACTACTCAAGTATGTCAAGGGCCCCGACTTCCCTACGGGTGCCTTGATTTATGGTTACGAAGGTGCCAAGGAGGCTATGCTTACGGGTCGTGGCCGCGTGATTATGCGTGCCCGCACCGAGATCGAGACTACGGAGTCGGGTCGTGAGTGTATCGTAATCAAGGAGATCCCCTACATGGTCAATAAGGCCGAGATGATCAAGAAGATCGGCGCTATGGTCAATGAGAAGAAACTGGAGGGTATCTCATACATTAATGACGAGAGTGACCGCAAGGGTCTGCGTATCGTCATCTTTGTGAAGAAGGATGCTTCGGCAAACGTAGTGCTGAACACCCTGTTCAAGAACACCGAGTTGCAGACTTCGTTTGCAGTGAATAATATCGCATTGGTTAATGGCCGTCCTATGCTGCTCAACCTGCACGATATGGTTAAGCATTTCGTTGAGCATCGTCACGACGTGGTGGTACGCCGCACACGCTTCGATTTGAAGAAGGCGCAGGAGCGTATGCACATCGTCCAGGGCTTGCTCATCGCTCAGGATAACATCGACGAGGTGGTGCATATCATCCGCTCGTCACGCTCTACCGATGCAGCCAAGCAGGCTTTGCAGGAGCGTTTCGGTTTGAGTGATGTGCAGGCAGCTGCTATCGTGGAGATGCGTCTGCGTCAGCTTACTGGCCTGGAGCGCGAGAAGCTGGAGGCCGAGCACGCCGAGCTGGAGCGCCAGATCAACTATTTCCAGGATGTATTGGCAAGCGTCGATATGCAGATGCAGATCATCAAGGACGAGTTGCTGGAGATCAAGGCCAAGTATGGCGACGAGCGCCGCACCGAGATCGTTTACTCTTCGGAGGAGTTCAATCCCGAGGATTTCTATGCTGATGAGGATATGGTTATCACCATCTCTCATATGGGTTACATCAAGCGTACCCCGTTGGCCGAGTACCGCATCCAGAATCGTGGTGGTGTAGGCATGAAGGGTAGCGCAACACGCGACGAGGATTTCATCGAGCATATATATGTTGCTTCGATGCACAATACGATGATCTTCTTTACCGAGAAGGGTCGTTGCTATTGGCTCAAGGTATATGACATCCCCGAGGGTACACGTGCGTCTAAGGGCCGTGCCATCCAGAATATTATCCAGATTGAGCCCGACGATAAGGTTCGTGCATATATCAACACCAAGAATCTCAACGATGAGGAGTATATCAACTCTAACCACATCGTGATGTGTACTCGTGAGGGTGTTGTGAAGAAGACTAAGCTCAAGGAGTACTCACGTCCCCGTCAGACGGGTGTCAATGCTATCGTTATCCGCGAGGGCGACCGTTTGATCGAGGCGAAGATCACCAGCGGTGATGCCGAGATTATGATTGCAGCACGTGGTGGTAAGGCAATCCGCTTTAACGAGAGTGCGGTGCGTCCTATCGGCCGTGTGGGTCAGGGTGTTCGCGGTATTACACTCGACGAGGGCGACGAGGTGATCGGTATGATCTGCATCGAGCCCGATTCAAAGCAGGATGTGCTTGTACTGTCGGAGAATGGTTACGGTAAGCGTACCGATCTGGACGAGTATCGTGTAACCAACCGTGGCGGTAAGGGTGTCAAGACCATCAACATCACCGAGAAGACGGGCGATCTGATCTCTATCCAGGCCGTAACGGACGAGAACGATCTGATGATTATCAACCGCTCGGGCGTAACGATCCGTACCAAGGTTGAGCAGATTCGTCTTGCAGGTCGTGCTACGCAGGGCGTGAAGATTATCAACTTGCGCGAGGGCGATGTGATTGCTTCGGTGATGGCCGTGCCCGTAAGTGATGAGGAGGAGGCCGCAGAGGGTGTTGTAGAGGCTCAGGCGGAGGGTGCTGTTGAGGCCCCTGTTGCAGATGAGAACGCAGCATCGCAACCCCAGCAGGAATAAAAAGACCAAAACGAAAACAATAAACAACAACAGTAAAACGTTTCTTTAAAAACAGAAATTAATTAATTATGAAGAAATTAATTTTCGCGGTGATGGCCATAATAGTTATGGCAGCACCAATCGCAAATGCTCAGAAGGC
Organism: Alistipes sp.; assembly: GCA_017481925.1. Taxonomy (GTDB): domain Bacteria; phylum Bacteroidota; class Bacteroidia; order Bacteroidales; family Rikenellaceae; genus Alistipes. The sequence continues at coordinate 4,138 of JAFUOK010000028.1, read as the reverse complement.
CAATAAGGAGGCTCTTGTAGCTAAGTTGGCTAAGGTTGATGCTGATTCACAGGACGCCAAGAAGGCTTCGAAGGCTGCTACTTGGTTGGCTCGTGGTAATGCTTATTTGGAGGCTGCCGAGGCTCCTTCAAAGGACATCTTCCCTGATATGGACTACTCTTTGGCAACTGCTGCATTGGGTCGTGCTATGTCTCAGACCGACAATGTAAATGTAGGTGGTGTTGCTTGCACTGAGTACACCTATCCTATGTTGAAGGTTTATGTTGCTGGTGGTAAGATTCACTCTTGGGTTGTTACTTCTCCCGTTAAGGAGGGTGACTTGGCTATGGAGGCTGCTAACTCATTCGTTAAGGCTGGTCAGCTGGACGCAAAGCAGGCTGCTAAGGTAAATGAGGGTCTTGAGAAGGTTAAGAACTACTACAGCACCGTTGGTACCGTATCGTTCCAGGCTGGCGAGGGTGGCAAGGCTGCCGAGGCTTATATGGCTGCTGATAAGGTTCAGAATATGCCCGGTTACACTGGTCAGAAGAGCGGTGATTTCATCTACAATGCAGGTTTGACCTACGTTATGGATGGCGAGAAGAACCCCGCATCTTTCGCTAAGGGTGCAGAGGCTTTGACCAAGGCTTTGGAGTCAGGCTACTCTGATGAGAACGGTAACATCTACTACTACCTCTTCCACGCTTACTATGGCCAGAAGGACTCTTCTGTACGTGTTGCTAACTTGCAGCGTGCAAAGACTATCCTTATGGATGGTTTGGCAAAGTATCCCGCTAACACCTTGATCGTTGAGGGTCTTATCGGTCTTTACACCGATCGTGAGAACCCTGTAGGTGATCCTCAGGAGTTGGTATCTATGGTTGATGGCGCTTTGGAGCGTGATCCCCAGAACAAGAGCTTGTGGAATAGCCGTGCTATTATGTTCGACCGTATGAAGAACTATCCTGAGTCAATCAAATCTTTCCAGAAGGTTGTTGAGTTGGATCCCCAGAATGTACAGGCTACCTATAACCTCGCTTTGTCTTACATCTTCCAGGGCGACTCTATGAACGATGAGATGAACTCACGCGACTATAAGAGCAATGCTGACTTCCAGGCTGATCAGAAGAAGGTTATCGAGGCTTACAAGCCCGCAGTTCCCGTATTGGAGGCTGCTTACAAGCTCGATCCTAAGCACCAGGGCATATTGGAGACCTTGAAGAGCCTTACTTTCCGTCTTCGTGACGAGGAGGGTATGATGGCTAAGTACGAGCAGTACAACAAGGCTTTGAACGAGTTGAAGGCTCAGTAATCATACTTAAGTATGCAACTAAAGCGGCTACATATGCAGTGTAGCCGCTTTTTTTGTGCTTTATGCAATGAATTATGCATGTGATGTGGAAATTTTGGACAAAAAATAGAAAAATATTAAAAACAGTTGCATTTTTATTAATTAAATGTTATATTTGTAATACACTAGTGTAATTGAGGGGAATGGTAATAACAAAAATGTATTATTTATGGATACGAAGAAATTGCCAAAACTTTGTCCATCGTGTGGTCGGATGTTGCATGTGCAGATGATGCACTGCCCTGGATGTGATACTGAAATTCAGGGTGATTATGTATTGCCGCCATTTATGCGTTTGGATGAGGAAGATCAAGTTTTCATACTTGATTTCGTATTGTGCGGAGGCTCGTTGAAGGCACTTGCACAAAAAATGGAACTTAGTTATCCGTCGGTGCGTAACCGTTTGGATGATGTAATTGAAGAGTTGGAGAGACTCGTAAAAACAACTAAGTAAAAAAACAGAAAAAATCAAATTAATCCTATGTTCGAAAAACTTTACAATCCGTTCCGTTACCTAACATTGCGCAGTTCGCTATGTTGGGGTATTGTAGCGTTGATTCTAACGTCAGTATTTTGTTGGCAACAGGAGATTCGATTGGAATCGCTAACCCAGGTGAGCTTTACGGGCGGTACACTCTTCGATAGTGTGCTACGCCAGGTGGCTATGTGGCTGTTCTTTTCAGTGATATTGTATGTTTCTGGCCTGATGTTCTCACATTCGAAGGTACGCTTTGTTGATGTATCTGCATTTACACTCTTTGCGCGTATTCCTTACGATGTGATGTTGCTTTTGTACCTGATTCCGTCTATTCGTTCAGCTATGCAGGTTGTGGCAGAGCATAAATTTGCAGAGTTGGGTGATCACCTTACCGGAGTATTGACTTATAGTATGATTTCACTGCTATTCCTGGTATGGTTCTTTGTGTGGTGTTACAAAGGCTTCTCAGAATCAACCAACCTTAAGAATGGTCGTGGTGTTTGGATCTTTGCGCTGTGTTTCGCGGTGGCATTCTTCACTTCACCTTTTATCGTGAAATATATCGCTTTTTAGGGTTTGAGTATTCATACGCCTGAAGGTGCTGAAATATTAAGTTCTACGATCTCCACATTTGCTCCGTGTTAATGTGGAGATTTTTATCTTTTACGCCTATGATAAAGACTATTATCAATCCGTTTGGTCGCCTGCCTATGCGTCAGGCTATGTGCTGGGGTATTGCGGCGATGATTCTTACCGCTATTTTTTGCTGGCAGACGGGACTACGAGCTACGTCGCTCACGCAAATTAACTATGCCGGAGGCTCATTGGCCGAGGCTGCCTTGCAACAGGTGGTCGTTTGGCTGCTGTTTGCTGTGGTGTTGTATCTGGGTGGTGTGATCTTCTCGAAGTCGAAAGTGCGCTTTTGGGATGTGGCGGCATATAATCTCTTTGCCCGTATCCCGTTCGATGTGATGCTGTTGATGTTTGCCGTGCCTATGGTGCGTAGCGTTATGGGGCTGATGACCGACGGCAGCATGGCTACGGCTATGGAGTATTCTACCGTGCTCTCAATCGTGGGGTTGGTTGCTACGCTCTTTGCCGTATGGTACTTCTATTGGAGTTATCAGGCCTTTGCTGCGGCCACCAACCTAAGAAATGGCCGTGGGGTAGGAGTCTTTGCCGTAAGTTTTGTGCTTTGCTATCTCCTGTCGGGCTTTGTGCTGATATATGTATAAATAAAAGGTGTTGCTAACCGCAACACCCTTTTTTTTGCTCTGCGCCTTGGCTTAGGAACTCGTTCATCAACACCTGCGCCATCTTCCAGTTGGGTCGGCAGATGCAATACTTAACCCTCGGAGCCTCAATCTCGCCCTGTATCAGTCCCGCATCCTTCAACTCCTTGAGATGTTGTGATACGGTGGCTTTGGCTATGGGTAACTCCTCGTGTATTGCACCGAAGTAGCAGGAGTCGCGCCGTGCCAGAAAGTTAAGTATGGCGATGCGGGCGGGGTGTCCCATCGCCTTGGCTATGCGTGCTAACTGCTCCTCCTTGGTGGTGTATGAACTATCTTTAACCATTTGAAAATCCTTTTGGCAAATATAAGAAAAAAAATGGTTGTATCAAATCCATCTGTCATATAAACGAATAAGTGTACCGCCAAGACGAAAAACGGGGCGTGAAGTGCTGTGGTTCGTGTTTCGTAAAATGACGAATATCAGCGAGGTGGGGAGTTTTGTGGATTGACCGAATTTTCCTATATTTGTGTATAAAAATTTTCGTTATGGCAGATAACTATTTGGGTAAAAAGATGGAGGATCATCAACGTGCTGCAGCACCTGCACGTCGCACCTCTCGTACGTTGTCGCAACTCTTGGAGCGCAACCGCAGTCATAGGGCGTTTGATCCATCGTTTCGTGTGCGCGAGGATCAACTGCGTCGTATCGTGGAGGTGGCGACAAAGGCCCCATCGGCACGCAATCAGCAGGTGTTGCGCTTTCGTATGGTGTTGGCAGATGAAGCTGCGAAGGTGCTGCCGCATATCCGCTTGGGAGGTGCGCTGCCTGAGTTGCATTTGCCCGTGGAGGGCACAGAGCCCAATGCCTTTATCATCATCTGCTCGACCGCGGCTGTATCGCACTATGTGAGTGTGGATCTGGGCATTGTGGCGCAGAGTATGTTGTTGCAGGCTGTGGAGATAGGACTGAATGGTATCTGCATAGGGGCTTTTGATGCAAAGGCCGTGAGTGAGGCGTTCGACTTACGTTATGAGCCCGTGCTGATTCTCGCCATTGGGCGTGGAGCGGATAAGATTCGCCTAAGGGAGATAGGT
>JAFUOK010000027.1 GCA_017481925.1 Alistipes sp. | reverse complement strand
TTTACATAGCAAACTCAAGGAATATTTTGGATTCACTTCCTTCAAGGGTAACCAGGAGGCTGTGATTCGAAATCTACTTTCGGGACGAGATACATTCGTGTTGATGCCTACCGGCGGTGGCAAATCTTTGTGTTATCAGTTGCCTGCTCTAATTATGGATGGAGTGGCTATTATCATTTCGCCACTGATTGCCTTGATGAAGAATCAGGTCGATGCTATGCGTACCTTTTCGACCGAGTCGGGTATTGCCCACTTCCTCAATTCATCGCTCAATAAGACTGCCATCAACCAAGTCCGTCAGGATGTCCTCGATGGCAAGACCAAATTACTATACTTTGCCCCCGAGTCACTTACCAAGGAGGATAATGTAGCCTTCCTGCGTAAGATCAAGATTTCGTTCTACGCCATCGACGAGGCTCACTGTATCTCCGAGTGGGGTCACGATTTCCGACCCGAGTATCGTCGTATCCGCCCCATTATCAACGATATTGGCCACGCCCCCCTGATTGCCCTTACGGCAACGGCTACGCCGAAGGTGCAGATGGATATTCAGAAAAACCTGGGTATGACCGACGCGGCGGTATTTAAGTCATCGTTCAACCGTTCGAATCTCTTTTACGAGATTCGCCCCAAGCATAACGCCGAGCGAGATATTATCCGTTTTATCAAGCAGAAGACGGGCAAGAGCGGTATCATATACTGCCTGAGCCGTAAGAAAGTCGAGGAGTTGGCCGAGTTGCTGGTGGCAAACGGCATCAAGGCATTGGCTTACCATGCAGGTATGGATGCGCAGACACGAGCCAATAATCAGGATGATTTCCTGATGGAGCGTGTGGATGTGATAGTGGCGACGATTGCATTCGGTATGGGTATCGACAAACCCGATGTGCGATATGTTATCCATTACGATATACCCAAGTCGTTGGAGGGATACTATCAGGAGACGGGTCGTGCAGGCCGCGATGGTGGCGAGGGTCATTGCCTGACGTTCTACAGCTATAAGGATATTCAGAAACTCGAAAAGTTTATGCAGGGCAAGCCTTTGGCAGAGCAGGAGATCGGTAAACTGCTGCTGTTGGAGACCGTGTCGTATGCCGAGAGTTCGATATGCCGTCGTAAAACCTTGTTGCACTATTTTGGTGAGGAGTACGCCGAGACTAACTGCGGCTGTTGCGACAACTGCGTGAATCCCAAACCCAAAGTTGATGCCAAGGCGGAGATGAAGCTGGCTTTGCAGACATTGGAGGCTATTGGCGACAAGTTTAAGATTGACCATTTGTGTGCTGTGCTTACGGGTAAGGTTACGGCACAGATAAAGAGCTACGGGCACAATAAACTCAAGTTCTTCGGTGAGGGTGAGGATCACGATGCCAAGTTCTGGGGTGCGGTGATTCGTCAGGCTCTGATTATGGGCCTCATTGATAAGAGTATTGAGAACTACGGACTTATCTCGATTAACGAGAGGGGTCGAGAATATATCTCATCGCCCAAGTCGGTGACCATTACGCTCGACCACAACTACGACGAGGAGGAGAAGGAAGAGGAGACTATGTCAGCACAGATGGGCAAGGGCGGAGCAGCCGATGAGGAGCTTTACTCTATGCTTAAGGATCTGCGTAAGAAAGTGGCCAAGAAGTTGGATCTGCCTCCGTTCGTTATCTTCCAGGATCCCTCGTTGGAGGATATGGCTATTCAGTATCCTATCACCATCGAGGAGATGCAGAATATCTCGGGTGTGGGTGCAGGTAAGGCAAAGAAGTTTGGCGAGGAGTTTATCCGCCTGATTAAGGCATACGTTGAGGAGAAGGATATTATCCGCCCGCAGGATATGGTCGTTAAGTCGGTGGCCAATAAGTCTGGTAATAAGATATTTATCATCCAGTCTATCGACCGCAAGATGGATTTCGAGGATATTGCCCGAGCGAAGAATCTCGACTTCGAGGAGTTACTCTCCGATATTGAGGGAATTGTTAATTCGGGTACGCGACTCGACATATCGTACTACCTCGACCAGTATATGGATCAGGATAAGATCGAGGATATCTACCTATACTTCAAGGAGGATGCCGAGAGCGATTCGCTCGATGCTGCTATCGAGGAGTTGGGCTCGGACTACACCGAGGAGGAGATACGTCTGGTGCGTATCAAGTTCCTCTGCGAGATAGGTAACTAACGCCAAAATAATTAATATGAACGTGTCTAACAAGGTGATTTCTGCGTTACTTTCGCCCTCGCAATCCTCATTTACGTCTCAGTAAACTGCGGTTGCTCGGGCTTCAAAAGCCTTGAAATCCCTCTTTTTATACACGTTCTGAAAGAATTGGGCTGTTCAACGTTATTGTTGGCAGCCTTTTTTTGCACGACGATGCGAAAAAACGCCAGGCAAAGGATAATGAATAAAAATTTTGATTACCTTTGCCGTGACATTTCGAAGGGGTGCCTTACTATCAGGCTGAGATTATACCCATTGAACCGGATACGGGTAATGCCGAGACCGGGAATAGCGTAATCGACACATATACCCCTTTTCTATATTTTTAACTTAACGATTAAAAGTTATGAAAAGGATTTTTTCGACACTTGCCGTCGCCCTTCTGGCGCTCGGCGTAAGGGCGCAAGAGATTGCTCCCGACTCGATCTCCCTGCATGGTGAGATTCAAAAAGTTGAAGTGGTTGCCACTCGCGCCACACGATTAACCCCCATTGCCCATACCAACATCCCAAAGGCTGAAATTGAGCGCCATAACTACGGCTTGGATATTCCTTCGCTATTAGCTCTTACGCCCTCAATGATTGCCACCAACGAGACAGGTATCGGCATCGGTGGAACGTCGATTCGTCTGCGTGGAACGGATGCCACGCGTCTTAACGTCACCATCAACGGTGTTTCGCTCAACAACCCCGACTCTCACTCGACCTATTGGTACGATACGCCCGACCTGATTTCGGCTATCGGCGATGTGCAGGTGCAGCGAGGTGCGGGAACTTCGACCAACGGTACGGGTGCATTCGGAGGTGCAGTGAGCATGACAACAGCCACCCCGCAGTCGGAGTTTGGTGGCGACGTGTCGCTGTCGTATGGCTCCTACAACACTAATAAGCAGGCTATCCATATCGGTTCGGGCTTGATTGGTGGTCGCTGGATGGTGGATGCACGACTGACGCATATCGCTTCGGATGGTTACATCGACCGAGGTGCTACGGATTTGAAGTCGTATATGTTTCAGGGTGCATACTTTGGCGATCGCACTACGTTGAAACTCCTCTCGTTCGGTGGTTCGGCAAAGACCTACCTCACCTATACGGGTGTAACGAAGGAGGAGATGGAGCTCTATGGTCGTCGTTATCACACCGAGGGACAGTATGAGACTTCGCACGGCCCTTATGTGCTGGCCGATGGCACGCACGTAGATTATTATGACGATCAGACCGATAACTATCTGCAAATCAATAATCAGCTGGTGCTCAACCATCGTTTCAACGATCGTTGGATGCTTTCGGCTACGGGCTTTTATACCTATGGTTATGGTTACTACAAGCAGTATAAGGACGCTCGCACGCTCTTCGAGTATGGCAATCTCGGCGTCGAGGATTACTCGTTGGAGGCGGATATGATTCGCCGCAAGATTATGCGTAATCACACCGTTGGCGTGAATGGTTCGGTGGGCTATACCGCAAACAACCTCTCGCTGTTGATGGGTGGCTCGTATAGTTATTATACCTGCCCGCACTGGGGCGATCTGGAGTGGGTCGATGGCTGGGAGAAGAGCCAGATTGGCGGCCGCTGGTACGATAACGACGTAGATAAGCAGGATGCCAACCTCTTTGTCAAGGCTTCGTGGCAACCCGCCAAGGGCTTGAATCTCTTTGCCGATTTGCAGTATCGCTATGTACACTATAAGGCATGGGGAGTGAACGACAACTTCGATTGGAATACAATGCAGATGCAGCCCATCGATATTGATAAGGTCTATAACTTCTTCAATCCCCGTGTGGGCGTAAACTATACGTTTGCAAATCGTCACAACATCTTCGCTTCGTTTGCCATAGCGCAGAAGGAGCCTACGCGTGCCGACTTTACCGACCGTTATATGTTCGCCGCCGACCAGACTCAACCCACTTCGGAGCGTCTTTACGATTATGAGTTGGGCTACAACTACCTCTCCGACCGTTTGTCGTTGGGCGTGAACCTCTACTATATGCGCTATAAGGATCAACTCATCCCTACGGGTATGGTCAATGACAGTTCCGATGCGCTGAATGTCAATGTGCCTGATTCTTACCGCTATGGCGTGGAGCTTACGGCCGCTTGGGATGTGGCAAGAGTGCTGACAGTGGGAGGTAGCGCAACTCTGAGCCGAAATAAGATTCTGGATTATGTGGATCTGCTTGCCGATAGCCCGACCTACGGTGAGAACCTCGGCACGATGACCATTGCCTACTCGCCCGATGTTGTGGCGTCGGCATACCTTGATTTCCACGTCGGTGGTTTCGAGGCTGTGTGGCGTACGCAGTGGGTTGGTAGCCAGTACTTCACCAACAATGAGATTGAGGCACTCTCGCTCGACTCATATTCGGTGACCAATCTCGACCTTGCATATACCCTCCGTACCCGCTCGGCAAAGAGCGTACGCCTGGGTATGACGATATACAACCTGCTCAATGCCACCTATTGCAGCAACGGCTACGGCTATTCATATATGTGGGACGGCGTGCGTTACGACGAGGCCTATTACTTCCCGCAGGCGCCTATGCACGTGCTGGCAAATGTGACTGTAAAATTTTAACCCTTTAAGGCTCGACCTGTGGTGTATGGGTGCTACGGGCCGAGCCTTGAAAAATAAGAGAGAATGGATATCAAACTGTTGCTTCAAATCATCGGAGTGGCGCTCGGCCTGCTCTACCTCTATCTCGAATACCGCGCCAACATCTGGCTGTGGGTCGTAGGACTCATTATGCCCGTTGTGCATGGCATGCTCTATTACCGTTCGGGTCTGTATGCCGACTGCGCTATGGAGGTCTATTATATCCTCGCTGGCGTATATGGTCTGTCTGTGTGGTTAAGGCGAGGAGGCAAGGATAAGGAGTCGAAGTTTGCAATCAGCCACGCCACGACGAGGGTGTTGGTTACGGCCGTTGGTATATATGCCGTGGCTCACGTTGTGATATACTTCCTGCTTGTGAACTTTACCGACAGTACCGTGCCCGTGTGGGACTCGTTAACAACGGCTTGCAGCGTGGTGGCATATTGGTTGCTCTCACGTAAGTATGTCGAGCAGTGGCTGGTATGGCTGGTGGTCGATGTGGTGACCGTGGGACTATATTTTTATAAGGATATTCCCCTTACGGCTATGCTCTATGCCGTATATTCTGCGCTGGCCGTGGTGGGTTATATGCGTTGGCGACGCATGGCTCGACAGGCGGAGTAGTGGAATGAAAAATATTTTTATTGGGGCGAATGTGGTAGTTTGTAAAAAATATATTACTTTTGTGCCCGGAAAAAATGATGTGGAAGGATTTGGACTGCTTGCAACCACGAAAAAAATGCTAAACCAGCAACTTCAGTTATACGACAGTCTCACTTCCATACGTTAATTGTTTAAACTCGAAAAAACTATTAAAGTATGGCTTTTTTATTTACGTCGGAGTCCGTTTCGGAGGGACATCCCGATAAAGTTTCAGATCAGATTTCAGATGCTATTCTTGACGAGTTCCTTCGTCACGATGTGCAGTCAAAGGTGGCTTGCGAGACCTTGTGTACTACGGGTTTGGTCGTAGTGTCGGGCGAGGTTAAGTCGTCGGCATACGTCGATATTCAGTCCGTAGCACGCCGTGTTATCGATCGTATCGGTTATAATAAGAGCGAGTATCAGTTCGATGCCGCTTCGTGCGGAATACTCTCGGCTATTCACGAGCAGTCGTCAGATATTAATCAGGGTGTTGAACGTGAGGACGATGATGCGCAGGGTGCTGGCGATCAGGGTATTATGTTTGGTTATGCCTGCAACGAGACCCGCGAGTATATGCCCGCTACGCTTATCCTTTCACATGTTATCCTTAAGGAGTTGGCCGACATCCGTCGTGCGGGTGAGACTATGACCTACCTGCGTCCCGATGCCAAGAGTCAGGTTACGATGGAGTACGACGAGGCTACGGGTCATCCCATCCGCGTACACACTATCGTAGTATCTACCCAGCACGATGAGTTTGTGCGTCCTACAGCCGAGCGCACCGAGAAGGAGGCTGAGCAGATGATGCAGCGTCTGATTCGTGATGATGTGAAGAATATCCTGATTCCCCGCGTGAAGGCTCGTTTGGAGCGTGCCGGCGACCGTCTGGCCGACCTTATTGGCGATGATTACATCCTGCACGTCAATCCTACGGGCAAGTTCGTTATCGGTGGCCCTCACGGTGATACAGGTCTTACGGGGCGTAAGATTATTGTCGATACCTACGGAGGCCGTGGTGCTCACGGTGGTGGTGCATTCTCGGGCAAGGACTCTTCGAAGGTGGATCGTTCGGCGGCATACGCTGCACGCCACATCGCCAAGAATATGGTTGCCGCAGGCGTTGCCGACCAGGTGCTCGTTCAGTTGAGTTACGCTATCGGTATTGCCGAGCCCCTCTCAATTTATGTTGATACCTACGGCTCAAAGCGTCCCGCAGCGTTGGAGGGTATGACTGATGGTCAGATTGCCGAGCATATCGGGAAGTTGTTCGACCTGCGTCCTGCCGCTATCGTGCGTCGCTTCGGCTTGAAGAATCCTATCTTCGAGGCTACGGCGTCGTATGGTCACTTCGGTAACCGTCCCTACACCAAGGTTGAGAAGGTGTGGGAGAATGGCGTGGAGACCGAGCGCGAGATCGAGTTCTTCGGCTGGGAGCGTTTGGATGCAGTTGAGAAGATCAAGGCTGAGTTCGGTTTGTAAAAAAATCGTCTAACGGGGTGATTTCGGCGTTAAGTTCCTTTTCGTTGCTTCGCTCGGCAAAGTGTGCAAGCACCCTCTGCCCTCGCTTAAACGCAACGTTACGCTCGCTTTGGAAATAACTCTCGTTGTACAATTAATATATTAGATAGAGGCTGCATTAAGTAGCCTCTATTTTTTTGCTGTTTTGTCCGAAATTTGTATATTTGTGAATGGCGAGAGTGGTCGTAAGCGAGAAAAAATGCCAAAATGTACAATAAAACGCACGACGGCCTCGTTATAAGTGCAAAACGAGTAAAACAAAGATAGAAAGCCTATGGTGAAACTTGCCTATTTTGAATTATAAACAATTAATTTCTGTGTTATTATGAAAAAGACGGCATTAGTTATTTTGGCAACGGCCGCGGTTTCGGCTGTTGCTGGTGGTTTGACCGCAGTAAGTGTAAATAAATATTCTTCAAACAATGGTGGCGCGTTCTCTTCAATGGATGCCACTACATCGTGGAGCGATATGACCCCTCAGGCGGGTAATCATTTTGCGGCTTATCAGGCCGAGCAGTATCCCGACCTTACCTATGCAGCCGAGAACGCTGTGAAGGCCGTGGTGAATATCGAGTCTATCCGCGAGGTGCAGTATGGTGGCCGTTCGCGCGGTTATGATCCCTTCTATGAGTTTTTCGGTATCCCCTATGGTGGTGGCGGTTATAGCGAGCCTGAGACCCGCGAGCAGCGCTCGGGTGGTTCGGGTGTGATTATCTCGGCCGACGGTTATATCGTGACCAACAACCACGTTATCGAGGAGGCTACCAAACTCAAGGTAAAACTCAACGATGGTCGCACGTTTGATGCCAAGTTGGTGGGTACTGACCCCACGACCGACGTGGCGCTCATCAAGATTGAGGCGGAGGATCTGCCCACGCTTGCTTTCGGTAACTCCAACGACCTGCGCTTGGGTGAGTGGGTGCTGGCCATCGGTTCGCCCTTCGATTTGCAATCGACCATCACGGCAGGTATCGTCAGCGCAAAGGCCCGTCAGTTGGGTGTTATCCCTGATGAGTTGCGAGTGGAGTCATTCATCCAGACCGATGCGGCTGTGAACCCGGGTAACTCGGGCGGTGCGTTGGTAAATACACGTGGCGAGTTGGTGGGTATCAACACCGTAATCAAGTCATCTACGGGAAGTTATATTGGCTATTCTTTCGCTGTGCCCGAGACTATCGTGCGTAAGGTTGTCGTGGATTTGAAGGAGTACGGCGTTGTTCAGCGTGCTATGTTGGGTGTTCGCTACCGTGCTATCGACGACCTCTTCATCGAGCAGATGGGCGAGGAGTTGGGCATCACAAAGACAGGCGGCCTCTATGTAAATGAGGTTGTTGAGGGTGGTGCTGCCGAGGATGCAGGCCTGCGTAAGGGCGACATCATTACCGCTGTTGATGGCAAGAAGACTAACGACGCTTCGGCTATGAGCGAGCAGATGGCGCAGTATCGTCCGGGCGATAAGATCACTATCGAGTACAACCGCAATGGTGTGGAGAAGAAGGCTCAGGTGACACTCAAGAATAAGGTTGGCAAGACCGATCCCGTTACGGCCGATACGAAGGATGTAGCGGAGGCTTTGGGTGGTAAGTTCTCGGAGGTAAGCCAGAGTATGCGCGAGAAGCTGGAGATCCGTGGCGGCGTGCAGGTTACGAGCGTCGATCGTGATGGCGTATTGGCGCAGTCGGGTGTTAAGGAGGGCTTCGTGATTACCTATATCAACGACCGTCCTGTGACCTCACTCAAGGACTTGGAGCGCCTGAGCGACAATGTGGAGAGCATCGACGGCGTATATCCCAATGGCCGTGCCCTGCGCTATGTGATTGTGAAGTAATATCCGTTTAGATACTAAAATTTAAGGCTGTCGAACATTGTTCGGCAGCCTTATTTTTTTAGCACTTACTTATTCCAATACGTGCCTCCTCATTGTCTTTCTCCAATTTTTCATCCTCCTCCCACTCGAACATCGGGAACTCCTGGCCTCCATTGAGTGAAAAGCGGGTGTAGGTGATGGGCAAGCCGCGTTGCAGGAACTTCGTCTCGTAGGCGGTCTTGACCGAGAGGTCGGCATCGGCATAGCCCGTGCCGTAGATGTCGTTATTCGAAGCCTCGCACGGCAATGAGAAGTGGCGTACTACCTCGTTAGTATAGCCGTAGAGGTGTTGCGAGTCGGTTTTAAGATTTATCCAGCCATCGGCCGCTAGGAACTGAGCGTAGTACTCCAGGAAGATGGGCGACGTAAGGCGTTTCTTCGCTCGGCGGGTTTTGAGTTGTGGGTCGGGGAAGGTAATCCATATCTCGGCCACCTCGCCCTGGGCAAAGAACGAGTTGATAAACTCAATGCGAGTACGCAGGAATGCCACATTCTTCATCCCCTGCTCCGTGGCGGTCTTTGCTCCGCGCCACATACGCGCACCCTTAATATCCACGCCAATATAGTTGGCCTCGGGGTTGCGCTCCGCCAGCGCAATGGTATATTCGCCCTTGCCACAGCCCAGCTCCAGGATGATGGGGTTGTCGTTGTGGAAGAAATCCTCGTGCCAACGCCCCTTCAGCGGGTGATCCTTATGAAAAATATCCTCGAATTCGGGTTGTACCATACACTCGAATGTGAGGTTCTCGGCAAATCGTTTGAGTTTATCTTTTCCCATAGTTATCTCTTCGTTTGAAAGTTAATGCCTGCCGCCTCCACGCCTTGAAGGCTCTGCAACGGGCGCAGGATGATGCTATACTCGCCCTCGTGTGAGAAGCGTACATCACGGCGATAGGGTAGTTCCACGTCAATGGCCATCGTGTTGTTGCTCGGCCACTCAGCCTCGACGGGTAGCGTGATGCTCTCCGTATATCGCAATGAGTCGGGCGTGAGTGTCGTGATCTCCAGCGCAATATCCGATGCCGTGAAGTGGCGGTTGATGTGCAAGGTGACGTTCAAATCGCGCAGGGGTGTGGGGTCAGTGTTGTTGTATGACACCGTCACAGGCTCCGTCCAGCCATCAATGCTCACATCTCGCATCGCCACCGATGACTCCGCCACGCGGCACTGCGTGAACATCGTAACGGCCATCAAGGCCATCAATACTCTACGCAAAACTCTGTTCAAGCCCTGCATTACTCCTGTGATTTATTTGGCTTTGGCTCGCGCTGACCCTCTCTGCCTTCACGCTGACCCTCCGTGCGGTTCTGTCGCTGACCATCGCGCTGATTGCGTGGGCGGTTGTTGCGACGACGGTCGCGGTTTCTGCCCTCACGACCTTCGCGGTTCTCACGGTTCTCGCGACCTTGCGCGTTATCGTGATTCTCCGAGGGTGTATTCTCCTTAACCTCTCCGCCTTCCGAGCGCTGACCCTGACGCTTACGGTTGTCACGGTCACGACGGTTGCGGTTGCGACGACGCTTATTTTGATTGTCAAAGCGGGTGATGCTATCCTCCTCGGTGCGGAACGTGGGCTCCTCGATGGTGGGTATATCATCCTTATTGACAATGGATTCTACCTTGCGGCCGGCACGGTTGGCGGCGATAATCTCGCGTACGCGTGAGGTGGGAATCGTAACCAGGTTTGACATCGTATCCTTGCTGCTGCTGAACGACATCGTGCGAGCCAGGATATCGGTCTTAACCAAGTAATACTCGCCATCCATAGCCTGCAATGGCTCACGCACACGGGGCATAGTTTGACGCGCGTCGGCATAGACGTCGTACTCGTACATCAGACAACATTTGAGCTTGGAGCACTGTCCAGCCAGCTTCTGCGGGTTGAGCGAGATGTCCTGCACACGGGCGGCGTTGGTTGTAACGCTTGAGAATGACGAAATCCACGAAGCGCAGCACAACTCACGTCCGCAGGCTCCGATACCGCCGATGCGGCCCGCCTCCTGACGTGCGCCAATCTGCTTCATCTCGATGCGGATATGGAAACGCTCGGCAAAGACCTTGATAAGTTCGCGGAAATCGACACGACCCTCGGCGATATAGTAGAAGATAGCTTTGATCTTGTCGCCCTGATACTCCACGTTGCCGATCTTCATGTCAAGACCCATCTCCGCTGCAATCTGACGCGACTGAATCATCGTGTCGTGCTCCAAGGCGATAGCCTCCTGCCAACGCTCAATGTCGTAGGGCTTGGCCTTGCGGTAGATCTTCTTGTACTCGCCATTGAAGGGGGTGAAGCCCGTGCGACGAATCTGCTTGGCAACCATATCGCCCGTGAGCGAGATGATGCCGATGTCGTGACCGGGCGATGCCTCCACGGCAACAATGTCGCCACGCTTGAGGTCTAAATTATTGACGTTCTTATAGTAAGAACGACGTGTATTCTTGAATCGAACCTCGAAAATATCGGTCGGGATATTGTCGGGATACTCCTCCAACCAGGGTGTCTCGTGCAATTTGAAGCACCCCTCGACGGGCTCGACGTGCAGGTCGGCCGTGCAATCACAAAGGGTAAATCCTCGACCGGGTTCGGGTATATGTTTTTTATTACAACTCATCGTTTGAAAAATTTGGCATAAAGATAGTGAAAAATTTTTAATTTTCCATCTTGTTTTCCAATTGCTTTATATTGCGCCTTACACGCATCATAGTCATTATGGCACAGCACGAAAGACCGATGATGAAGCCTATGATCAGTCCGTTGGCTTCTAGTCCGAGGGGGAAGGCCATCAAGTAGCCTGCAGGGATATTGATCAGTACGTACGAAACAAATACGATGGGGATAATAACCTTCACATCCTGCAAGCCGCGTAATATGCTGATTGATAGTGCTTGCAGACAGTCCGACACCTGGAACAGCGCGATGAAAATCAACATCGAACCTGTAAGACGTATCACCTCCTCGTTGGAGGTAAAAAGCGTCGGGATTGCAAATCGCAAGGCGATGTACAGCGTGGCGATGGTGATGTTCCACGTAAGACCCATATGAAAGGCAGCATTTGCCGTATGGCGCAGATGCTCGAAGTCGCCACGACCGTAGATGTGTGAGGTGAGAATCGTTGTTGCCGAGCCGATGGCAATGACTATCATAAATGTTACGTTCATCATATTTACGCCAATCTGATAGGCTCCAACCGATGCCGCACCGAATGCCAATACCATAATACCTGCCACAACGAAGGCACTCGACTCCATCAGCATCTGGAACGAGATGGGTATGCCCACCCTCAGTATCTCCTTCATCGTTTTGAGGCTCAGCATCGAACGACTGAATAGCTCTTTGGTGTAGCACCTCAGGCTTGGCGAGTGGAAGAATATTGCCAGAAGCATTATGCATTGCACGATGCGCGAGATCAGTGTAGCGTAGCCTGCACCCGTTGCGCCCATAGCCTCGCTGCCGAGGTTGCCGAAGATAAATACCCAATTGAGGAAGATGTTCAGCAGGTTCGATGTGATGATAGTGTACATTGCCAGTCGGGTGTTGCCTATGCCTTCAAGGAACTGTTTGGCTGTACACCACACCATTACGGGTAGAAGGCTCCAGATGAGCGTGTTGTAGTAGGGTAGCGCCATGTCGATAACGGCTCCGATTGAGGCGTCGCCGCTCTGTCCGATCATCAACTCTCCCATCACACCGAATAGGCTTCGGCTGGCCAGTAGCAATGCGGTGGCAACTACGCCTATTGTGGCAAACAACACGGCGCCGTTTTGCAGCAATTCGGTTACGTGCGAACGGTGGTTTTTGGCATAATGTTCTCCTACAAGCGGCGTAAGACCAAAGGCTATTCCCATTGCCGTGATGAAGATTATGTAGAAGAAGTTTGTCGCAAACGATACCGCAGCAAGCGGTGTGGGGTCGTCGCCACCATAGTTGCCGACCATAGCGGTGTCGGCCAATTGTACGGTAATTTGACCTATCTGTGAGAGAATCACGGGCGTAGCCAAACGCAGATTCTCTTTGTAGTATGGTTTATATTTAGCGAAAAAGTCCATAGCGGTGACAAATATACGAAAAAATAGTGCAACGTATAATAAAAGTGCATCGTTGTGCGTTACGTAGTCAGTTATTCCCAAAGTTTATTTGTATTGTTTAATCGTCAAAAAGCGTCAGTTCACAACCTTATGGATGTGCTATTGTTCTAAAAGTACACTTTCGGTTGACGGATGCGATATTTTGACTAATTTTGTTGGCGTAAAAGTATAGAAAATAATAGGTGTAATATAATAATGATACAGTATTTTGATTGGTTGCCTCAGCTGGAGGCGTTGGAGGGTGTTGATAGCATTGAGAATGAGTTGGTGCTGTTTCGCTATAAAGAGGTAATGCCTCGATTGATGCGTGATATGCCGATGCACTCCGATACGATGCGTAATCCGCATAAGTTTGATTTCTTCATCTTTGTGAATCATACTGCAGGCAGTATGAAATTCAAAGTTGATATGGAGGAGTATGAGTTGGCGAATCCATTCAATATGATAAAGCTTGCTCCCGGACAAATTATTTCATTTGATAAGATTAGTTCCGATTTTGATGCGGTGATTGTTTTTCTGTCGAAGCGCTTTATTGAGAATTTGTTGGTTTATATCAATGGTTCTATTCCCTTTAGATTTGGGTCGCATAAAGATTTGATCGAGCACTATCAGATAGAAGCTACAGATCCTACGCCTAATCTCTTCTTCGATGCCGTGAAACATTGCTTGCGCGATAAGGCCAACCCTTACCGTTTGCAGGTCGTACAACACGTTATAATGGCGATGTTTTACTCGTCGAGTAAGATTCGTGAGTTCGATAACGAGACACCGCAGGCTCGTACCAATGCCGATGTGCTGTCGAAGGAGTTTTTGACTCTGGTCAAGGAGCATTTCCGCAAGGAACGTCAGCTGAAGTTCTATGCCGACTCGTTGTGTATCACGCCGCGTTACCTTTCGCGCGTTGTCAAGGAGTGCACGGGTTCTTCGGCGGCCGAGTGGATTGAGCGTTGTGTGGTGCTGGAGGCTCGCGCATTGCTTAAATCGACCAATATGACCATTCAGCAGATAAGCGATGAACTCAATTTCCCGTCGCAAACCTTCTTCGGCAAGTATTTCAAACGCCGTGTGGGTATGTCGCCCAAGGAGTACCGCAGAGTAGGATAGTAATTTTGCAGCATTATAACGGATGTTACGAGGTGGAATACCTGAGTAGCATCCGTTTTTTTATTTTTATGACTTTTTTCTTGGGCGCACAGTCGCATAAAATGACGCTTTTTCGTATCTTTGTTATGTGCAAACATTATTAAGAAGTGTTTCATCTGGCCATCGTGGCATAGGTGTGGCAAATGAGTGAATATAAATATATGAACAGAAAAGTTTTATCGTGTGTAATTGTTGCGGTTGCTACGCTCTGCGTTGTGGGGTGTGGCAATCGATCAAATAGCGGAACATCGTCACAGACGAAAGCCACTCAGGCCGAGACGGCCACTACATTTATCCCTGCTCTGCCTCCGGCGATGATACCCGAGGATCAGCGTATGGCGTATATGGTCGATCACTATTGGGATAAGTTCGATTTCTCGGATACCACCTTTATCTCCAAGGTCGATCTGCAACATATGGCTACGGCCTATGCCGTATATGTAGGAGGTTATCTGGCTGACTCTATGGCCTATGAGCCTATGAGCCGACTGATGCGCAAGGCATCGACGTCGCGTCGTATGTTCGACTATTTTATGACGCTGGCCGATATGGTGTTGCATGACCCTAATTCGCCGCTGCGTAGCGACGAGAAGTATATCCCCGTTCTGGAGGCGGCTATCGCTTCACCTTTTTATGATGAGTATGAGCGTATGCCTTACCAGCATGATCTGTTTGTGGCTATGCAGAACCGCATAGGACGTGTGGCCAACGACTTTACCTATACGCTCGCCTCGGGGCGTTCGGCGCAGATGTCAAGCATCAAGGCCGAGTATCTCCTTATATTTATGAGTAACCCTGGCTGTGAGATGTGTCGTGAGGTACGTGAGCAGATTATGGCCTCGCCGATGCTCAATGAGCTTGTAGAGCGTGGCACGCTGAAGATATTGGTTCTCTATCCCGATAGTGATCTTCAGGCCTGGCAGGCGCACTATAATGATTATCCCTCGTCGTGGATTAATGCCTACGATAAGGAGATGACCATTACCCACGAACGCCTCTACGACCTAAAGGCTATACCGGCTCTCTACCTGCTCGACAGCGAGAAACGCGTTATGGCAAAGGATTGTGTCGATGTGGAGCAGATCGAGCATCTTATAATGCAGGCCGAGGAACAGTAGCAGAAGGATAAGCAAAACTTATTGCTGGATAAAAAATAGTGATTGAAAACCTATTGCAACGGTCGAAAAACACGCTATATTTGCAGTAGAAAAAGAAAACAAACTAAAATAACAAACAAACTAAAACTTAAAGATTATGGCAAAGAAATTTCGTTGTACCGTATGTGGTTATATTCATGAGGGTGATGCGGCTCCCGAGAAGTGTCCGCTTTGCAAGGTTCCCGCTGAGAAGTTCGTAGAGATCGAGGAGAAGGAGGGTGCACTTGAGTTCGCAACAGAGCATAAGCTCGGCGATGGCAAGGGTGCCAGCGAGGAGTTGTGGAAGGGCTTGCAGGAGCACTTCATGGGTGAGTGTACCGAGGTAGGTATGTACCTTGCAATGAGCCGTCAGGCTGACCGCGAGGGTTATCCCGAGGTTGCTGAGGCTTTCAAGCGTTACGCTTGGGAAGAGGCTGAGCACGCATCGAAGATTGCTGAGCTTATCGGCGAGGTAGTATGGGACACCAAGACCAACCTTTACAAGCGTATGAACGCCGAGGAGGGTGCTTGCGAGGATAAGTTCCGTCTGGCAGTATTGGCTAAGCAGGAGAACCTCGATGCTATCCACGATACAATCCACGAGATGGCTAAGGACGAGGCACGTCACGGTGCAGGTTTCCAGGGCCTTTATAACAGATATTTCAAATAGTTAGGATTTTTATGTGTAGCGAAGAGCCTGTCTAACAAATAAACAAGTTAGACAGGCTCTTTATCATGTTACGCTTTGTTACAAAGTTTATTTAGCAGTTCAGGATGTTCTGCGATTAATACCCCTAGATCCACATGGTAAAAGGCCTCTTCACTCAATACTTTTGAGGTTGCAGAGTGCTCTCCAAAGTCACCTGTCAATAATACGACCTTGATTTTCAAAGCTTTTAATTTCTTTATTAGCATCTCGTGATCGGCATCGCCCGTCACAAGGACGACATAGTCGAACTGACGGATTGTGGCTAACTCGTATGCCTCCAACGCAAACCACACATCAATGCCTTTTTCGATTATCTCCCCATTGATTTCCCGAAGATGCTTATAATGGAAAATAACATCATTTTCAATTAGCTCATCTTCAAATTTTCGTTCAGCGAACAGCAACTTTTTTGCATTTGCAGCCCCTGCACGATACCGCCCTCTAAAATAATGACACTCTGTCGCTTGACAGCAACTTTTAGGAACCTGCTCGCGCTCGGCGATTGAAGCTCGCACGAAGTGTAATAATTTTGATATATCCAACACCATTCCACTCGCTTCGCTCAACGACTCATTGATTTTGGCAAAGTATCCGCCATCAATAAAGACACCTGTCGATATAATCTCCTGTTGTATCATCATATTCTGTTTTATCGTTTAATATCCTAACCTACGGCTCTGCTGCCAATTGTAACTCTTGACATCCTCCAACAATACCACTCGTCGTGGGGATGTTTTGTCGTGACTCTCTCGCAAAACGACCTGTTCATAAATAGTACGCGCCAACAACTTCATTGTACGTGCATTAGCAAACGAGAGATTACGATTTGTACACAAGGCTTCAATATATGTTCGCATCTTTTCGGCGGCCTCATCGGCAGTTATTTTACGCCAATATTCATCCTCAACCGCCTCCTCCTTACGTCGCAAATAAGTGTACTCCGGGCTATCCTCTTTATTGTTATCGATCAACTCTTGTGCGCGTTTATTAATATCGCTTAAAATATCCGCTAGCTTCTCTATGGGCTCTTGAGTACGCCCATCGATAAGATCCATGTATCGCAAAACAAATCGCAAGAATGCAATATCATCCTGTGTATAATCTTCGTTAGCCGACATATACACACTAGTTATTGTCTCATCTGGCAAACCTCGTCTAATGCTCTCTTCTACATAGTCATACAACGCTTGTTTTGCGGGATCGTCAAATGATATTTTATTCGTAGCAAGATTTACAAACATAACTCAAAATATTTCTTCACTTACAAATTTATTATTTATTTGGCAAATAATAGCATGTAAGGGCGTAAAAATAGCTAACTTTGCACTATGTTAGGAGCAAAAATTTTGATTCGTCGTGCTACGGCTGATGATGCCGGCATGATAGCTCGCGCGGTTGCGATGGCTATTGGCGATGAGCAGACACTACGCCGTTACTGCGGCGAGGAGTATCTGTCGGTGCTGCAGGAGATTGCACGCACCGAGCTAACACAGTATAGTTGGCAGTCGGCACTTGTTGCCGAGGTGGATGGTGTGATAGCAGGGGCCATAGTAGGCTACGATGGCGCACGATTGGAGGAGCTGCGAAAAAACACCTTTGCCATAATCGAGCATCGCACGGGCACTCGTCCCTCAATTGCCAATGAGACCGAGGCTGGCGAATATTATCTCGACTCGGTGGGCATACTGCCCGACTTCCGTGGGATGGGTCTTGGGCGCAAACTGATCGTGGCGCTCTGCGATGAGGCTTTTCGACAGGGGCACGAGCGTGTAGGGCTTATCGTAGAACAGGATAACAAGCAAGCGCAAACACTTTACTCATCTGTTGGCTTCCGTCGTGTGGGTGAACGCCCGTTTTTCTCTCATATGATGTGGCATATGCAGATAGAACGGAATTTTGGCAGCGATAAATTTGCTAAATAACCCGCATATGAGTAACTTTGCTTATCCTATGGATAAAAAAGTCGGCAAAAGAACAATTTTTAAGTCAATTTATATGAAAAACACCTCTATTTTTAAGACGCTGGCCGTCGCTTTTGTGGCGCTGCTGGCTGTAGGTTGCGGATCAAAGCCCGCCACCGAAGTTGGAACAAAGACCGACGCTCTGGCTGATTCGGCGTGGGAGTCTTCACAGTGGATCTCGGCAGTCAATGCTCCCGTCCTGACAAGCCGTCCCGAGGGTGACCGCGCAGCCGATGGTGCAAGTTGGTTTGTGTCAACAGTAAAGAACGAGCAGAAGGTCACATCAGCAAAGTGGATGACCACAAGCTTGGGCGTTTACGAAATCTACCTCAATGGTCAGATAGTAGGCAATGAGTTCCTTAAGCCCGGTTTTACCGATGTTCGCAAGACTCGTCGTTCGTTCACGTATGACATCACCGAGGCCTTCAACACAGGCGCCGGTGCAGAGAACGTCCTCTCGGCACAGGTTACTCCAGGCTGGTGGGCCGATAAGATCGTAACGACCAACACCCGCAATGGCATGTACGGCAAGAAGCCCGCATTCCGTGCTGTATTGGAGCTTACCTATGCTGACGGCTCGAAGAAACTCTATGGTACCGACCTCGAGAACTGGAAGGCTGGCGTAGCGGGTCCCGTAAAGCACTCTGCTATCTTCGATGGCGAGGAGTACGACGCACGCGAGAAGATGGGCTATGAGGTCGTAGAGACTCTCTCAAAGCCCGAGATCAACACCGAGTTCAATGGCGAGATTCTTCCTACCAACGGTGCAGAGATCTACCTTCGTAAGGATTTGACCCTCTCACCCGTTGAGGCTTACACCTGGAAAGAGGTTGAGGGCGCTAAGGATGGCGAGGCAGGTAAGGTTGTCGTTGCTCAGCGTTTTGCCGCTGGCGAGCCTATGACCGTAAAGGCTGGCGAGACTCTGGTAGTGGATTTCGGCCAGAATAGCGCTGCCGTTCCCTCATTCGTTTTCAAGGCTACGGAGGGCACCGTTCTGACCTGCTTGCCGGGCGAGCTTCTCAACGACGGTAATGGCGCACGCTCACGTGGCATGGATGGCCCCGAGGGTAGCGTACACCGCGAGAACCTGCGTATGGCCGAGAGCGGTATGATCCTCTCCTATACGTTCGGTGCTGGCGACAAGTATGTATCATATTACCCCCACACCACATTCTACGGCTACCGCTATGTATCTATCACCGCTACGAACGATGTAACCATCAAGACTATCGAGTCTATTCCCGTAACCTCTATTGCCGAGAATATGGAGACCGGTAAGATCTCGACGGGTGACGAGAGCGTCAATAAGCTCATCTCTAACACCTATTGGGGACAGCTCTCGAACTACCTCTCTGTACCTACCGACTGCCCGCAGCGTAACGAGCGTCTGGGCTGGACTGCCGACACTCAGGTATTTGCTGAGACAGGTACATTCTTCGCCAATACGCTTCAGTTCTTCCATAAGTGGATGCGTGATATGCGTGACAGCCAGAACGAGTTGGGTGGCTTCCCCGGCGTTGCTCCCTATGCTCAATATGGTAACGAGAAGATGCGTCTGGGTTGGGCCGATGCAGGTATCATCGTGCCTTGGACCGTTTGGAAGCAGTTTGGCGACAAGCAGATCATCGACGAGAACTGGGAGTCGATGAACCTCTTCCTGAACCACATCTACGAGACCAAGTATAACCACGAGTCGCTGGTTGAAGAGAATGGTAACTACCAGTGGGCCGATTGGTTGAGCTACGAGCCTTTGGAGACCTGTGGTGGCTTGCATCGTGCTAATGGTAAGATCATGCCCGAGGCTATCTCATACTGGAACTATCTGAGTGCATCATACTGGGTTATCGACGCCACTTATATGGCAGACATGGCCGAGGCTACTGGTCGCGACCGCGCACAGTACGACAAAATTGCAGCCGACGGCAAGGCATATATCATGAAAAACTTCCTCAACGCCGACGGTACCTTCAAGACTGCTATCCTGAACACCATGCAGACTCCTGCTCTGTTCGCCCTAAAGAACAAGCTCGTTGATGGCAAGGCAAAGGAGGATATGATTGCACGCCTGCGTCAGAACTTCGCCGACCACGGCAACTGCTTGCAGACTGGTTTCTTGGGTACATCTATCCTGATGGCAACACTTACCGAGAACGGCTTGGAGGATATCGCTTACGAGCTCCTGTTCCAGCGCAAGAACCCCAGCTGGCTCTACTCTGTGGACAATGGTGCTACCACAATTTGGGAGCGTTGGAACTCATATATGGTTGACAAGGGTATGGGTCCCCGCGGTATGAACAGCTTCAACCACTACGCCTATGGTTGCGTATGTGAGTGGATCTGGGAGACCGCTGCAGGTATCGCCGCAGACCCCGCACAGCCCGGCTTCAAGCATATCATCATGCGTCCCATCCCCGACAAGCGTTTGGGTCATATCACGGCAGAGTACAACTCGGCTGCTGGTCTGATTAAGAGTGCTTGGCGCTACGAGGGCGACAAGTGGATCTGGGAGTTCACCATCCCCGAGGGCTCAACCGCTACCGTAACCCTCCCCGGCCAGACCGAGTCAAAGGACTACACCGCCGGCACTTACACCGTGGAGATGTAAGCTTACAATAGAACAATCAGGAAGAGCCTGCCTAGCAAATAAACTTGTTAGACAGGCTCTATCTTCATTATTTAGGTAGGGTACATCTATGCTACGCGTAGCGTTATGCCCTCCTCGTTGTTGCTGTCGATCTTTACACTGCCACCCGCTACGAGTTGCCCGTCAATGATGAGTGCTGATAGAGGTTCTTCTATCTTGTCTATCAATGTTCGGCGCAGAGCACGCACTCCGTAACGGGAGTGATAGCCCGTCGTGGCAAGGTGCCGCTTTGCCTCGGTCGATATATCCACCTTATACCTCTGCGCGCTAGTGCGTTGCAGCAAGGCTTCGAGTTCTAATTCGATGATGCGCTCAGCATCCTCAATTGTCAGCGTGCGAAAATATATCACATCGTCAATACGATTCAGAAACTCTGGTGAAAAGTTCCCTTCCAGCGCTTTGTGATACTCTGTGTTCGGCGTGGTTGTGGCGTTTACCTCCTTTGAGCGGGTGTGGTATCCTACCTGCTGACTACGTTCCACAGCCGAGCGAGACCCTATATTTGATGTTAGGATAATGACCGTATTGCGGAAATCGACCTTGCGCCCCGTGCCATCGGTCAAGTGCCCCTCGTCGAATATCTGCAGCATTGTGTTGAATACATCCGGGTGTGCTTTCTCAATCTCGTCGAATAATACGACGGCGTAAGGATGACGCCGCACAGCCTCGGTGAGTTGTCCGCCCTCGCCATAGCCTACATATCCGGGCGGAGAGCCGATAAGACGTGCTACGTTGTGTTTTTCGCCGTACTCCGACATGTCGAGACGAATCAGCCCGCGTCGCTGGTCAAATAGATACTTCGATAACTCCTTTGCTAGGAGAGTCTTGCCTACGCCCGTAGGCCCTGCAAAGAGAAATACTCCGATGGGGCGTTCTGCGGCTTTAAGCCCAGCCCTCGATCGTTGCAGCGACCGCGCCACCCGCTCTACCGCCTCATCCTGTCCGATGACTCGTTGTCGTAGATTGTCGGCCAATGTGCGTAACCGCTGTGCTTCATCGTGCGAAATACGTTCGGCAGGAATACCTGTAATGGCGGTTATAACCTGTTCCATATCCTCTGCTTGTATGAGGGTAGGGTTTGTTCGCATCGACTGATGCCACTTGGCTCGCTGCTCGTTTAAACGCGACTTCAGTGCAATCTCTTTTAAGCGCGCTGAGGCAGCCTTCTCATATATGAGTGCTGCTACGGCTTCACGGCGCTCGGCGGTTGCGGCGGCTAACTGCTGCTCGGTTGAGCGTATGGTGTCGGGTTCGTGCGATGAGCGTATGCGACTGCGTGCTCCGGCCTCGTCCAATACGTCGATGGCCTTGTCGGGAAAGTGACGGTCAGTTATGTAGCGTTCAGTCAGGGCGACACAAGCCCGCAAGGCATCGTCCGTATATTTTACATTATGATATTTCTCATAGTGGGGTGCGATGTTTCGCAGGATTTCGAGTGTCTGCGAGGCTGTTGTAGGCTCTACGATAACCTTCTGAAATCGCCGCTCCAATGCCGAGTCGCACTCTATGTTTTCACGAAACTCATCCATCGTTGTGGCTCCTATGGTCTGCAGTTGGCCGCGTGCAAGGGCTGGCTTTAGGATGTTGGCCGTGTCGAGACTTCCCTGCGTAGCACCCGCACCCACAATGGTGTGTATCTCGTCAATAAAGATTATCGTGTCGTTCGTACGGCACAACTCGTCAAGAAGTTGTTGCATACGCTCCTCAAACTCTCCTCTAAACTTCGTTCCTGCCACCAATGCCGTAACATCGAGTGAGAAGATAGTCTTGTTGCGTAAGTTGTAGGGTACCTCGCCCGAGGCGATACGTAGCGCCAGTCCCTCAATTATAGCACTCTTGCCTACGCCTGCCTCGCCAATAAGTATGGGGTTGTTCTTCTTGCGTCGCGAGAGAATCTGCACCACACGATCTATCTCCGCCTCACGACCAACTACGGGGTCGATGCGCCCCTCGCGAGCCTGCGCGGTAAGGTCGGTGCCGAATTTGTCGAGTGTGGAATTAGACCGAGTGTCGCTCTGCTGATCTTCGTTCATGTCGAAGATGTTATATTTTACCGGGCTGAGCATTCCCTCTGCGCGGTCGCCAATTTCGCGTATGAGGGAAGATATGGTATGTGCATTAATCCCAAATTGCGACAATGCCTGCGATGTGGCGGTTGTGGTGTCGGCTACAATATCGTGGAGCAGATGTGCCGTAGAGATATTACGCGACGAAGAGTTATCTTCTCGCAGACGATTGCGATATGCCGACAGAAACTCCTCAGGCGAAAGTTGCTCCTCGTGCGGTTGTGATGCTGTCAGACGCTCGATGCGAATAGGAATTTGCAGTAACTCCCACTCCTTGAGTTTGGTCGCCAATAGGCGATATGCCATTGAGCCCTCCTCCTGCAAGAGTTCGAGCGCAAGGTGGTCCTTGTATGATTGGCGGATATTACGTTTTGTCAGATTGAATGCCGTACGTGAGAATATGGCATCCAGAATTTTTGAAATATTGTTTCCCATAAATTACTCCATTCTCATTAGTCGGGAATATAACGGAGTAATAGGGTGTAATATTATGTTAAATATCTATTCCATTCTTGGCCATTCGCCAATCTCCATATCGCGAATGTCGCCATTGTCAATAGTAAAACGGATAGCCGTACGTACCTTGTGGAATCCGTAACAACCTGCGGCACCGGGGTTTATATGTAGCAGATTATATTTCGGATCGAATATCACTTTCAGAATATGTGAGTGCCCGGCAACAAAAATATCGGGCTTATGCTCCTCGATCATCTGTTTGGCCGTGGGGGAGTAGTGGTTGGGATAACCACCGATATGAGTTATCAGCACCCGTTTGCCCTCACACTCAAACATTTCAAACTCCTTAAATGCACGTCGCATTACTCCGCCGTCGATATTGCCATAGACGCCCTTCAGGGGTTTGAACTCCGCAATCTGATCAGCCAGCTCCAACGAACCGAAATCTCCTGCATGCCAAATCTCGTCCACGTTGCCGAGGAAGTGGCGCAACTTGTCGTCGAACGTTGAGTGGGTATCCGATATTACACCTATACGTTTCATTTAGCGGGCGTAGTTTGCTTCGAAGTAATCCATAATCTTGAATTTGGTATCGACCTTCTTCAAAGCCTTGTCGCGTACCGTGGTGGTGATAGTCAGAGGACGACGCTCCTTGACAAAATCCGTGAGAAAGGTGAGTATCTCGTTGTGATTCTGGAACATCGGCAGACCCGCAATATCGTGCGTATGATACTCAATGTCGTAGAACCAGTGAGGCCACTCCTGCTTATTAAACTCCTTTACGAGGAACTTCGGCCCATAGAAACCTATGCCGAACATTGTTGCCTTGCCATAGGGTACCTGACGGTCGGCACTGCCGTGGAAGAACATGATCGGAGCGGGTGTACGCTTCCACTTGGGTTCGCCCTTGAGCGAGAATATAGCTCCTGCATAGGACAACACGCCAGCATAGCGGAAATCGGCAGGCAGCACGGCAGCCGAGGGTGTGAGGTTGCAGAGCGCATTCTCGGCTTGCAGAACGGTGATTGCTCCAGCACTCGACCCGCTGGTGACAATCTGGCGGGTATCGATCTGCCACTCAACGGCATTCTCCAGCACGTAGAGCGTTGCGCTGAAGAGATCCTCGACAGCCATATTGATGGCATTGTTGAGGAGCGAGATAACGTCCTTCATCGAAATGTCGGGAGTGCTACTCAATGACTTAAGGCCCAGACGATAGTCAATCGAGACGACATCGTAGCCGTTGTCTGTCAGGAAATTAAAGTATTTAGAGTACATCTCGTTGTCCCTCTGACCACCCACAAAACCTCCTCCAAAGACGAACATCATACAAGGTCGCTTGCCCTCCACGGGTGAGATATAGTGGTCGAGGTACAAAGAGTCGGCACCCTTTACGGCGTAGAGGTGCGTATGTTTCTCGGGTGTTGCGGCCGATGCCGTAATACCTAAAAAAAGAAAAAGAATATAAAAAATATGTTTCATGCTATTTATACTTGTCACCCCATAACTGATGCATACGCTCGGCCATCTTAGCCTCCGAGGCGTTTTGCGTGTTGGGGTGGTAAAAACTCTTGCCACTAAGGCTCTCGGGCAGGAACTCCTGCTCGACGAAGCCGCCCTGATAGTCGTGGGCATATTTGTAATCCTTGCCGTAGCCCGCCTCGCTCATCAGTTTTGTGGGAGCGTTGCGCAGATGCAGGGGCACGGGGCGGTTCGTAGTGTCGTGTGACACAAAGTCCAAAGCTTCGTTGATAGCCATATATGCCGAGTTGCTCTTGGGGCTGGTGACTAAATATATGGTGGTTTCGGCCAACGTTATGCGAGCCTCAGGCATACCAATCTTATGCACCGTATCGAAGCAGGCATTTGCCAACAGTAGAGCATTGGGGTTTGCCAAACCAATATCCTCCGATGCCAGGATCACCAGTCGGCGAGCAATAAACCGTGGCTCTTCGCCTCCTGCCAACATACGTGCCAGGTAGTATATTGCAGCATTGGGGTCGCTACCACGCACCGACTTGATAAATGCCGAGATAACGTCGTAGTGCTGCTCACCATTCTTGTCATAAAGGGCAATGTTCTGTTGCAGGCACTCGGTGACGTAGTCGTCGGTAATCGTAATGTCACCATCGGTAGCACCGGCTATGATGTCGAGGATGTTTAAGAGTTTGCGCGCATCGCCACCCGAGAACTTGAACAACGCTTCGGTCTGCTGAACATCAATATTGCGGTTGCGTAACTCCTCATCAACGGTTATGGCTCGGTTGAGAAGTGTAGATAACTCGCCATCATCCATTGAACGTAGTATATATACCTGACAACGGCTCAGCAGCGGCGAAATAACCTCAAACGAAGGGTTTTCCGTGGTAGCACCTATAAGTGTTACAATACCTTGCTCGACAGCACCGAGCAAAGAATCCTGCTGGCTCTTGTTGAAACGGTGAATCTCATCGATAAAGAGAAAAGCCGTAGATTGCTGAAACAGACTCTGCTTGCGTGCCGACTCGATTACCTCACGCACATCCTTGACGCCCGACGTAACGGCCGAGAGCGTGTAGAAAGGTCGTCGCAGGTGGTTGGCTACGAGTTTGGCAAGCGTAGTCTTGCCCACACCAGGAGGGCCCCACAAGATGAATGACGGCACATTGCCCGTCTCCAGGAACTTGCGGAACACACCGCGAGGACCGACCAGATGTTGCTGGCCGATATACTCATCAATTGTCTGCGGACGAAGCCGCTCTGCAAGTGGTCTGCTCATAGCGTGAAAGGTTACTACAAAGTTACAGTTTTTTTTTGTGTGGCAAAATATCGCACCGTAGAAGCGGCAAATTTCGATAACAAAAAGTGGTTTTATTCTATTTTATTTGTAATTTTGTGTGAAACAGTAAAATTTTTGTTCTTATGAGAAAATTGATATGTTGCGCCACAGCGGCGTTGATGTTGTTGCTGTCGGCTTGTTCGTCACCCGAGGCGGAGTATGACGTATGCGTATATGGAGGTACTTCGGCAGGTGTTATTGCGGCCTATGCCGTAGCCAAGCAGGGTAAAAAAGTATTGCTCGTTGAGCCTGGACAGCGTCTTGGCGGTATGTCGTCAGGCGGTTTGGGTCAGACCGATATTGGTAATAAGCAGGTTGTAAAGGGTCTTGCTCTTGATTTCTATCGTCGTGTGGGTGCTCACTACGGTCGTTTGGAGAGTTGGATCTTCGAGCCGAGCGTGGCGGAGAATATCTTCAAGGATTATATAGCACGAGGCAACGTCGAGGTGCTCTACAATCATCGTATCGTCGGTGTGCAGAAGCAGGGCGCAACGATAAAGTCTATCTTCCTCGAGAACGTGAAGGGTGAGCCTTTGGCAGAGATCTTCGCCAAGCAGTTTATCGATTGCACCTACGAGGGCGATCTGATGGCTCGTGCGGGTGTGACTTATGTTGTTGGCCGAGAGGATAATAAGGTCTATGGCGAGGATCACAACGGCGTGCAGATGCAGCACTTGCATCAGTTTGTCGATAACGTAGATCCTTATGTCGAGAAGGGTAATCCTGCGAGCGGTCTGCTGTGGGGTATCTCGGATGCGGCACTTGCTCCTACGGGTTCGGGCGATAATATGGTTCAGGCTTATAACTACCGTATCTGCCTCACCAGCGACAAGGATAATATGCTCCCCATCGAGAAGCCCGCAAACTACGACCCCTCGCGTTATGAGTTGTTGCTCCGCATCATTGAGGCGCAGAAGAACTATGATCTCAACGGATACTTCATCATCAGCCCGATGCCTAACAACAAGACCGATATAAACAACCGTGGCGCATTCTCAACCGATATGATCGGTATGAATCACGACTATCCCGAGGCTTCATATGAGCGACGTGCCGAGATTATTCAGGCGCACAAGGATTATACGCTCGGTCTGTTGTGGTTTATGGGTAACGATGAGCGTGTGCCCAAGCAGTTGCGTGATCAGATGCTTGCGCTGGGACTCCCCAAGGATGAGTACGTGGAGTATGGTCACTGGACACCGCAACTCTACATTCGCGAGGCACGCCGTATGGTTGGCGAGTATGTGGCTACACAGGCCAACTGCGACAATATCGCAAAGGTCGATGATGGTGTAGGTATGGCCGCATATACGATGGATTCGCACAACTGCCAGCGTGTTGTGATCGTTAAGGATGGCAAGGCGATGGTTAAGAATGAGGGTAATGTCGAGATTTCGGGCGGTCTGCCTTACGACGTGTCGTATCGTTGCCTGACGCCCAAGCGCGAGGAGTGCGACAACCTGCTGGTTCCCGTATGTCTGTCAGCAAGCCATATTGCCTACGGTTCGATCCGTATGGAGCCTGTATTTATGCTTCTCGGTCAGAGTGCCGCGAAGGCTGCTTGTCTGGCTATCGATGGCGGTGTAAAGGTGCAGGAGGTAGATGTTAAGGAGATTCAGCGTATGTACGAGGAGGATCCTCTGTTGGATGGCACGCCCGCCGATATTGTTGTCGATGACTCTTCATTGAATGCTCCCGCAGCGTGGACACGCATTGAGCGAAATAACGGATTTGGTCGCTCATACCTTGTGCTTGATCCCACCTCTCAGGAGCAGGCTCTGCGCTATCCCTTCGAGGTGAAGACGGATGGTAAGTATGAGATTTACACATACTTTATCCGCCGTGGTGAGTCATCAAAGAAGACCGAACTGGTCGTAAGCGACGGCACGGCTCAGAAGGGTGTGGTTATTAATGCTGACGATATTCAGATTCTGGGCCAGACCTCTGGCGAGTGGGTATCACTTGGCGAATATGATTTGCAGAGCGGCAAGCCCGGATACGTGGAGTTCACCAATAAGGGTACGGTTACGGGACAGATTTGCGCCGATGCTGTATTGCTTGTGAAGAAATAACACATATAATATCTGATTTGAGTCGCGTTTTGATGAATAAAAAGTCAAAACGCGACTCTTTTATGGTTATCTGCCAATTTTTTTGTAGTTTTGTATCGTATTAGTAAGTCGAAAATAATTCTCAAGTCTCAATATGGAGAAAAGCGTTTTTAAATATAAGGTTGAACCTCAGTTTGTTGATTTTACCGCTCGAGTCTCTGTGTCTTCTATTTGCGATATGATACTTCATGCCGCAGGCGAGGATGCTCATAAGCGAGGCTTTGGTATCGATGCCCTGGCAGGTAATAATTATGGCTGGGTTCTATCGCGTATGTGTGTCGAATTGGACTACCTGCCCGAGGAGTATAGCGAGTTTACGCTCTACACATGGATCAGCGACTACAACCGCCTCTCATCGACGCGTAACTTTACGCTCGTAAATGCGAAGGGTGAGGAGTTCGGCCGCGCTGTGTCGCAGTGGTGTATGATCGATTACGCTACGCGTATGCCCGTCGATATGAACACTATGGCAAAGGCCCACGAGGGAAATATGGTAGATGCTCCGTCACCTTGCGAGCGCCCGCGTCGTATTGGTGTTGTGACGAGCGACCCCGTTACGGAGCACCGCGTGGTCTATAGCGATATTGATTTCAACCGTCATATGAATACGATGCGCTATATCGACATCATCTTCGATACACTCCCCATTGAGATTCCCGAGCGTTTGTCGGCCTTCCGCCTCGATATGAATTTTATGAAGGAGGCCCGTTATGGCGATTACCTGACGCTGATGGCTCAGGAGCAGGATAATGTCTATCAGTTTGCTTATCGCAACGAAGCCGGTGAGGCTTTGTGTCGTATGGCTTTGGAGGTTAAATAGTAAAATAGAGCCCAGATGACACCGATACCTCAATTTATATATAAGAAGTCAAATCAGGTCGCGATGATTATCTTCGTGCCTATATTTGCACTGCTCTTTATTTCGATTTACAGCCCCTTCGACTTTGATCGTATCGATACAGATACCCGCTTTCTGGCGTGGCTCAATATCTCTCGCGAGCTTTTGGTTCAGTTGATTACCATCTTCCTTATCCTGATGGGTATGGCTGTGGCGGCTGTCAGCCGATGGCTGATGTCGCTCTATGCGAGGCGTCGTGATATCTCCTATGTGAAGTATATCGTGTGGATAGCGTGCGAGATTTTGGCTATGACCATCATCTTTACGCTGGCTACGGTGCTCTTTACCGATACCGAGAAGGGTGTTATCACGCTCTTTAAGAATACGCTTATAAAGACTTTCTTCATCCTGCTTATCCCTTATACGATGTGTTACATCTACTTCATTTGGCAGGAGCGTGTGGCGCAGCTGCGTCTGTTGCGTGAGCGTATTGCGGAGGATGAGACGGCCTTGCAGACGGCATACGTACAGATCTTTGACACGAAGGGTGAGATGCGCCTGTCGGTTCGTCGCGAGCATCTGCTCTTGATCGAGTCGGCCGATAACTATATATGTGTATGGTACACCAATAACAACGCCCCGAAGAAGGTGCTGGTGCGTAATACGATGAAGCAGGTTGCACTTCAGTTGGCTTCGACACATATCCAGCAATGTCACCGTTCTTATATGGTGAACCTGGATCTGGTGAAGGTTATGCGCCGCGAAAAGGAGGGTATGTTCGTGGAGTTTGGTATTGCCGGTGTACCCGATGTCCCGATCTCAAAGACCTATGCCGACAGTATCAAAAAGTGGCTTATGAGTTCTCCGGATAACGTGTGATTTCGATTATATAAGGTTTTGTTTAGGGGCGAAATTTTCGAATTTCGCCCCTAAATATTAAATTTTAGCCCCTATAAGTATTTCGCCCCATACCTTTGGTGGCTATCACATTTATTTTTTTTACTCATATATTAAAGCGAAATTCGCATCGTAATCAAAAAACCATATTTCAACAAAAATAGAAACATTTTATGCGACACTACCTATCCATTCTTCAAACCTCGATGCGCGAGAGGTGGCATAAGCCAGCTTTGAGCGATTACAAAGGATCAACATTTACATTTGCCGATATGGCAACGCGTATAGCAAAACTGCACGTTTTGTTTGAGGCGATGGATATGAAGGATGGCGATAAGGTGGCGCTTGCGTCGAAGAACTGCGCTCATTGGGCAATCAGCTTCCTGGCTACGGCTACTCGTCGTTGCGTGGCAGTTCCCATTCTACCCGATTTTGCTACGGAGACCATCGCTGGTCTTACCGATCACTCGGAGAGCGTGGTGCTCTTTACCGAGAGCCGTATGTGGGAGGGTATGGACGTAGCTACGATGCCTCGCCTGAAGGCTGCAATCAATGTCGAAGACTTCACCTTGCTCTATGCAGCGAATGAGGCATACGCCGAGGCTGCCGTAAAGATTGAGGCTACACTGCCCAAGGTATATGATGAGTCTGATAAGATAGCTGTCACCGATTATAAGTTCTGCGATCTGGACGATTTGGCAATTATCAACTACACTTCGGGTACGACAAGTTCACCGAAGGGTGTAATGCTCACGGCTCGCAATATCTCGTCTAACATCGAGTTTGCGTTGCGCAACATCCCCGTGACTGATACCGATAAGATTATGTCGATGCTTCCGCTGGCGCATATGTATGGTATGGCTTTTGAGTTTATCTATCCTATCAGCGGTGGTGGCCACGTATATTTCCTGGGTAAGACTCCTACGCCTACTGTTTTGATGCAGGCGTTGGCTGACATTAAGCCCTATCTGTTGATCACGGTACCTTTGGTGATGGAGAAGATTTTCAAGAATAAGGTTATGCCTACGCTCAATAAACCAATGATGCGAATACTGACCTCCATCCCCGGCATTAATAATATCATCTACAGCAAGGTGCGAAAGACGTTGCTTACCACGTTCGGTGGTAACCTTCGCTCGATCGTGCTGGGTGGTGCAGCTATCAGTCTGCCCGTGGAGAAGGTTATGCGTAAGATTCGCTTGCCCTATACGGTAGGTTATGGTATGACCGAGTGTGCACCGCTGATTGGTTACTCACCTTGGGAGACCTTCCGCTTGGGTTCGTGCGGTCGTGCTGTGACTAATGTAGTGGTGCGTATTGACTCTGACGATCCAGCGAACAAGGTTGGTGAGATTCAGGTTCACGGCGAGAATGTTATGCAGGGATATTATAAGAACCCTGAGGCTACGGCAGCAACTTTTACACAGGATGGTTACCTGCGTACGGGCGATCTGGGTATTATCGACAAGGATGGTAATATCTTCATTAAGGGCCGTAGCAAGTGTATGATCCTCAGCCCTAACGGTCAGAATATCTATCCCGAGGAGATCGAGAGTAAGCTCAACTCTATGCCTCACGTCGGCGAGTCGCTGGTGGTTGAGCGCAAGGGCGGTCTGGTGGCTTTGGTGGCACTTACTCCCGATGATCAGAAGGATGGCAACCGTGAGGAGTTGGCCGAGTTGTTGGAGCAGAATCGTCTGCTTTTGAATAAGTCGCTGCCTGCGTATAGCAAGATTATGAAGATCGAGATCCTCGAGCAGGGCTTTGAGCATACGCCGAAGCAGTCAATCAAGAGATTCCTTTATAATTAATTGTAGCATATAGTTATTTTGGAGAAGGGGTGTATTTTCGCGGATGCACCCCTTTTTTGTGCGCTAATCCTTCGTGTGCGGAATAGTATATTTGTGCACTTGCAGATGAATTTGCCAATAAAAATTGCAACAATCGCCGACAGTTTGTAATTTTGTACAAAATTGAATAACCATATATGTTTTCTACTGCCGAGAGAGAGGCTATCATAGCCCTTATAAAACGCGAGGTGGTGCCCGCCATCGGTTGCACCGAGCCTGTTGCCGTGTCGTTGTGCGTAGCGCGTGCTACCGAATTGTTGGGCACTCTGCCCGAAAAGATGGATGTCTATCTCAGTCCCAATATCCTTAAAAACGCTATGGGTGTCGGCATCCCTGGCACAGGAATGATAGGTCTGCCTATCGCCATTGCGCTGGGTGCTATTGTGGGTCGTTCGGAGTATGGCTTGGAGGTGTTGAAGGATGCTGACGCAAAGTCCGTAGAGCAAGGCAAGGAGTATATCGCCCAGAAGCGCATTTCGATTGATGTCAAGGAGGGGATTACCGAGAAACTATATATCGAGGTGGTAGCTACTGCTGCTGACCACAGAGTGAAGGCTGTCATTGCTGGAGGTCATACCAACTTTGTCCTTTTGCAGCGTGACGATGAGGTCTTGCTTGATTGTCAGGGCGATGGTTCGGCGAGTGATGAGCAGGAGGATGTTGCGCTGACGCTTCGCAAGGTCTATGATTTTGCTATGACGGCTCCTCTGCAGGAGATAGAGTTTATCCTTGAATCGAAGCGTCTGAATAAGGCGGCAGCCGAGAGTGCTTTTACGGCTGATTTTGGTCATTCGCTGGGTAAGACGTTGCGTGGTGGACGTGAGTTGCAGGTACTGGGCGATAGTATCTTCACTCGTATTCTCTCTTATACAGCTTCGGCTTGCGATGCCCGTATGGGTGGCGCTATGGTGCCCGTGATGAGTAATTCGGGTAGTGGTAATCAGGGTATTACGGCTACGCTGCCCGTAGTGGTATATGGCGAGGAGTGTGGTGCCACGGAGGAGCAGATGATTCGAGCATTGACGCTGAGTCATCTGACCGTTATCTACATCAAGCAGAGCCTGGGACGTCTCTCGGCATTGTGTGGATGTGTTGTGGCGGCGTCGGGTTCGAGTTGCGGTATCACATACCTTATGGGTGGCGGATACGACGAGGTGGCTATGGCTGTGAAGAATATGATTGCCAACCTGACGGGAATGATTTGCGATGGAGCAAAGCCGAGTTGCGCTCTGAAGTTGGCGAGTGGTGTCTCGACGGC
Source organism: Alistipes sp. (assembly GCA_017481925.1). GTDB lineage: Bacteria > Bacteroidota > Bacteroidia > Bacteroidales > Rikenellaceae > Alistipes. The sequence continues at coordinate 8,157 of JAFUOK010000027.1, read as the reverse complement.
TGTGCTGTCGGCGATGATGGCTATGGAGCATCGTTGCGTGTCACGTCTGGAGGGTATTATCGATGAGGATGTGGATCGCTCGATTCATAACCTCACCACTATTGGCCGTGACGGTATGAACGAAACGGATAGCCTTATTTTGGATATAATGACGGGTAAATGTTAATTATTTAGATATGGATCTTACAAGATATTCGCGTCGCAAGGCGCACGAGGTGCTTATTGGAGGTGTAAAGATTGGTTCTGCTCATCCTATTGCTGTGCAGTCGATGACCAACACTCCGACAGCCAACACCGAGTTGAGTGTTGCGCAGACCAAGCGTATTGCCGATGCTGGTGCAGGCATTGTACGTCTGACGGCACAGGGTCGCAAGGAGGGTGAGAATCTGGAGAATATTGTTGCTGAGTTGCGCAAGGATGGCTACTCGACGGCTATCGTAGCCGATATTCACTTTGTCCCCGAGGTGGCCTCTATTGCAGCACGTTATGTAGATAAGGTTCGTATCAATCCGGGCAACTACCGCACCTCGAACGGCGAGTTGGAGGCACTCATTGCCCAGTGTCGCGAGCGTGGTGTGGCTCTGCGTATAGGCGTCAATCACGGTTCGCTCGCAAAGCGAATTTTCGATGAGTGGGGCGATACTCCCGAGGGTATGGTTGTCTCGGCTATGGAGTTCCTCAGAGTATGTCGCCGCGAGGAGTTTGATCAGGTGGTCGTATCGATGAAGTCGAGCAATACGCGTGTAATGGTGCAGGCATACCGTCTGCTTGTCGAGGCTATGGAGCGTGAAGGTATGACCTATCCTGTGCATTTGGGTGTTACGGAGGCCGGAAACGGCATTGAAGGTCGTATCAAGAGTGCTGTAGGTATAGGTGCGTTGTTGGCTGACGGAATTGGCGATACGATCCGCGTCTCGCTCACCGAGGCTCCTGAGAACGAGGTCCCCGTGGCGCAGATGTTGGTTGATTACTACCAAAAGCGCGAGGGAGAGTTCCCTATCGCCAGCACCGAGAACTATCACCCCACGGAGTATGTGCGTCGCACGGATGTGATGACGCCCGTGGTGCACGACGAGATAACGGAGCAGTTCCGCATAATTGAGTCTGTAAGTGGAAATCCTACGGCCGAGTTGCGTGCCGCAATTCTTAATATGCAGGATCGCACCCCCGTGGTGGTTAAGCGCCGTTACGATGATGCAGACGTGGAGGTTGTTGCCGTGAAGGCCGCCGCCGACTTGGGCGTATTGTTCCTCGATGGTCTGGCTGATGGTATCTGGGTGGATGCTCCGCACCTGAAGGAGGAGCAGATACGCGATATTGAGCTGATGATTCTGCAGGCTGCCCGTGTGCGTTTCTCTCACACGGAGTATATCGCCTGCCCGAGTTGTGGTCGTACGTTGTACGATATTGAGAAGACGTTGGCCGATATCAAGAGCCGCACGTCGCATCTTAAGAATCTCAAGATCGGCATTATGGGCTGTATTGTCAATGGCCCTGGCGAGATGGCCGATGCTGACTATGGATATGTGGGTGCAGCAGCAGGCCGCATCACACTATATAAGGGCCGCGAGATTGTCGAGCGCAACATCCCGCAGGAGGAGGCTATCGACCACCTCATAGCACTCATCAAAGCCAACGGCGATTGGCAGGACGCTGAGTAGTATGGCAACGCAGGCGATGAAGCGATACACTGCACGAGGCATTGTGCTGGGCACCATTAAGTATGGTGATCGGGGTGTTGTCGTGCAGATGCTCACCTCGTCGCACGGTCGTCAGAGCTATATGGTGCAGGGTTTGGGCTCGCGCCGTGGCAGTCAGAAGATGGCTATGTTTCAGCCTATGTTCGCCCTTGAGTTTGAGGGCCTGGAGTCCTCGAAGATGCAGATGCACCGTTTTGGTGCGGTGCAGACGGGCATCGTCCTGCAATCTATCCCTTTCGATATAAAAAAATCGACCATAGCCCTCTTTATGGCAGAGGTTTTGCACCGTCTGGTGAGGGAGAGTGAGGCAAATGAGATGCTCTTCAACTTCGTGTGGGGCTCGGTCGAGGCTCTGGATGCTGCCACCGAAGGAGTGGCAAATTTCCATCTGTGGTTTCTGTCGAACCTATGTCGATTTCTGGGCTTCTCGCCCGGTAATGAGTATATCCCTGACGGATGGTTCAATATCGCCGAGGGACTTTATACCACTGAGTGCCCGCCACGCGAATATCGCATCTCACAAGAGAATGCCCTCATCCTCCGCGATATGCTGGAGTGCGATGTGCGTTATTTGGGGGAGATAGGACTCAACCGTCATCAACGAGTAGATTTCCTGGCTGCACTATTGGCCTACTACTCTTATCATTTGGACACAATCAACTCCGTGCAATCGATTAAGATATTGCAAGAGGTATTTTAGATTGTGAAGACGAGGTATTTAATTTTTTCGATAGTTATCATTGCCGCCGTTTGTGCGGTATTTTTTTCTCGCTACTATGTGCCATCGGTTACGGCACAACAACCACGTCGCTGGACGAGTGGCGACACCCTGTGGTATGAGATAGACTCCCTGCCATTGATGCCCTCGCCACGCGATATGCTTATCGACTCGCTTCTACATCATTGGCCTGCGCTGTATCCTCATCTAAAATCAATGTCGGACTCCTTTCCGCAGCATGCGCCGCACTATGCTCCCGTAAAGTTTGATTACAAGATTCCCTTTTGGGATGTCTATCGTCGTTCGGTAACGGTGTGGGGCATTACCTTCTCTACGGGGCAGGCGTCACCCTTCTCGCCGTATGTCTATCCAGCGGAGGATTATCCTTCGGCGGAGGTGTTGTCGTTCCCGCTGAATCGTCCAAAATAAAAGAAGTTGTCTAACAAGGCTTCTTTGTCGTTATGCTTGCCCTTAGAATGCTCATTTACGCCTCGGTAAACTCCGCTTCTTCGGGCTGCGCAAGCCTAAAATTAGCTCTTGTTATACAACTTCTTTAAAAAAAATAGGGGTGCTCCTTGCGGGCACCCCTAATATGCTATTTGTCGAAAAATTACTTCGTGTGGAACTTCACACCCTGCAACTTATTCCAGTCGCCACGTGTAAAGTCGGGAACTGCAACGGGCATACTGTTGTGCTTTGCCGATGTTGCTGACAACTCGCCGATGCAAGACCACTCGGCAGCGTCATAGACGTCCTGATCCAGAGGCAGACCGTTGTGCAGGCAGTAGATAAGACGGTAGTCCATCACAAAGTCCATACCTCCGTGACCACCTACGGTCTTTGCCTTCTCCTCGATCTCCTGGTGGATGGGGTGCTTGTAAGCGGCCAGCACAGCCTCCTTCACCTCGTCAGATACAAAGCCGTGAGGATTGATCGTTGCGCCCTCGGGAAGAACCTCGTCGGGAACCTGGCCGGGCATAAACGTAAAGCCCGTGATAGGATACTTGTTAGCAAAACCCTTCGTGCCGGTGAGCTGATACAGACGGTTGTAGGGACGCGGAGTATATACGTTGTGCTGCAACTCGATGGTCTGGCCCAACTCGGTCTTAATCAGGGTGTTGGTGTGGTCGCCATTGGCAAACTCCGTAGAGCCCATCTTCTTCTGTGCCCACTCCAAACCATTCACTGACTTGGTGTCCATACATACCAGATAGTTCAGGCGGTTACCACGGTGGATATTCAATGCCTGACAAACGGGGCCGAAGCCGTGCGTAGCATATACATCGCCACGGTGCTTCTGGTTGAAGTCCAGACGCCAGTTGCCATAGTAATCGTTCCAATAATCTGACAGATTGTGGATATAGGCACCCTCGGCGTGGAGAATCTCACCGAACAGGCCCTGCTGTGCCATGTTCAAAGATGTAAGCTCGAAGAAGTCGTAAACGCAGTTCTCCAACATCATACAGTGGCGACGTGTGCGCTCCGATGTATCAACCAACTGCCAGCACTCGGCGATAGATGTAGCGGCGGGAACCTCGATGGCAACGTGCTTGCCGTGCTCCATGGCATAAACAGCGATGGGGGTGTGATTAACCCAGTCGGTTGCGATGTAGATGAGGTCGATGTCGTCGCGCTCGCAGAGCTGCTTGTAAGCCTCAGCACCTACGTAACCATCCGCCTTGGGCAGCGAGGCAGCGGTGAGGATATCCTGACACTTATCGACATTGCTCTGCTCCAAATCGCACAGAGCCTTAATTTCTACACCCTCGAGGTGTGTAAAACGAGTAACAGCACCCGGACCACGCATACCCAGGCCGATAAAGCCTACGCGAACAACAGGGATGGGTTCGGCGGCAAAGCCGAGCATCGACTGCTGACCCTCCACACGTGAAGGCTCATCGAAAACAATCATGCCATCCTGGACCGAGTAGTTATCGCCCGAAATGGCAGAAGTGGCATCGCCACAACTCTGCATCATGCCCACCATAAGCAAGGCGCAGAGAAGAGTGAAAAGGTTGAATTTCTTCATAATTCGTCTATAGTTTTGTAGTTAATTAGCAATATTCACTCAAAATTATACATTTTTTTTCTCTGTGCCAAATTTTCGTGCGATGCGATACAAAAAAAGTCTGCCCGACACGCAGCGGGCAGACAACGGTATTATAATATTATGAGCGTGTCCCTATTTCTTGAAGGGTTGCCACTTCAGGTAGGTAGCCGAACGCCAGAACCACTCCCACGGGCCATACTTAAAGCGGCCGAGCCACCAACGGCTGAAGAGAATCTGAAGCACATAGAACAGAATACCAATCAGAGCCAACATCGTAGCCGACAATCCGCTGAAGATGCCGCCCAAAGCCCAACTCGAGAAGAGGAAACATCCGATAATTCCTTGCAACTCGTAGTTCGTAAGACCCATACGTCCGTAGGGGGTGAGCGTATCCAACGCCTTTCTTATCGTTGCGTTGCCGTAGAGCAGAACGAATCCGAGAGTGATGGTAACCGACATCGTAACCATATTAATATCGCCCAACGTTGTACGCAACAGCGACATAGCCGTCGGAGGTGCGCCCCAAACAAATTCGGGCTGAGGAAGAAGGGCGTGAATACCTACTCCGCCCAACCATACGGCGAGCGAGAGGAAGAACAACTTCACGTTGCGCTTATGCTTCTCGTCCAACGTCTCGAAGAAACGGATGCGACCAACCACCAAGCCCAAGATAAAGAGTGCCAATGTGAGGTATCCGCGACCGCTACTCATCTGGTAACTGATTTTACGCATAAAACCACTGGTCATATTTGCCTTTGCATCGCTCCAGAAGGTTGAAACGGGCATCTCAAACTGCGAGGGGTCGAACTGCGGACGTTGCGGACGCTGGGGTGCAGCCTCGCCATCCTCGGCTGATGTGTCGCCACTCTCGGCTATGGCCTCACCTCCCTCTGCTGGTGCTTGAGGTGCACGTGCAGGCATTTGAGGCATTGCGGGCATCTCAACGGGCTCGGGTGCGGTAAACTTATCGTAAACATATCCGCTCCAGCGAGGACCTCCCGCCACAAGCAGGGCGAAGATTATCATCAGGAACCTGTTCTTGAGAGGGAAGAGGATAATCAATATCACGCCAAAGAGTGCGTATAGGGTCAAAATCTCAAGGTAGGTGAACCAACTGCCAACAACGCCGATGGCCGCCAAAATCACCATACGCCACAGGAAACGGCCACGGAAATCGACACCCTTCTTCGATGCTCGGTCCATCTGGATAAAGAAACTCATACCAAAGAGGAAGGCGAAGATGTTGATAAAACGTCCCATAAAGACGTTGTTAGTAAGCCAACCTATTACCGAATCCAACCCGGGTGTTGCCGACTCAGCCTGCTGCATCATTCCCATCGAGAAGATGCCGAATCGCTGCTGCATATGAATCCACATCACTCCAAAGAGTGCGAATCCTCGAAGTGCGTCAATAACGGTTATGCGTGCACCCTGCGAAGGGGATAAATTACTCTGCTGCGACATAGTCTTTAGTTGTTGAGTTTGGTGAATGCTAAAACGGTGAGTTTCCACTCGCCATCGACCTTGATGTAATTTTCGGTTACCATAAAGTGGTTGGTCACCTCGTTGCCACCTACTACGGCCAAGAGATTCATCTCGCTGAGTACGATAGCCGAGTCGTCGCCTGCAAAGCGAACCGATACACCCTGCATATCAGCCTTCTTGTAGTGAATCATGCCACCACCGATGATGGCTACCTCCTGCTGCTTGCCCCAAGCACCGCCCATGTGAACGAATACTGCACTGTCGTGGTAGAGATTTGCCAACTTGTCGGCATCCTTATCCGACATCCACTGCCACATTGAGGCCGAGAGAGCAAGAATCTCCTTGCCTGCGGGGGTGTCGCTGTGATTTACCATCTGAGGAGGCTGAGGACGCTGACCACCCTCGGGACGCTGTGCCATTACTTCATTTGCTGAAAAGATGCCTGCGAGCATCATTGCGATAACTAAAATCTGTTTCATAATTTTTCGTTTTAATTCAATTCTCTATGGCAAATATAGATCATCAATAGCCTGATGATTCACATTTTTGCGTTAAAACGAAAAATTCACTTTTTAAGACGAAAAACGGCTCCCCAAAAAATCTTTCACAAATGTCATTTGCCGATTACAATATAGACGGGCAAGTGGTCACTTGCGCCACCATTGTGGTCTGTGCCGTCATACGTTGGGCGTGGCGTGCCTCGGCGAGTAAGAAGTGTCGGGTGACGATAGATGGCAGCACGACGCTTGCCATCGATGGGAAGAAGAGGAGTATTTATGGATACTACGATATTGTCGTACTTATTCCAGCGACCATCATAGACCGATGAGCCACGCCTAACCTCGGCGAATGGGTTGCGCAGATCGGTTGGCTGTGTCGGGCGTCGCTTTGCCCGCAGGTCCTCGGTTAGACTCTTGTTGCGAGGGTTGTCGTTCATATCACCCATAACAATGATGCGGGTGGCAGGATTCTGCATCATAACAGAATCTACTACCTCGCGCACTTGTCGGGCACAGATGCGACGCTCCGACTCGGTGAATCGCACTCCACCGATGCGAGAGGGCCAATGCACAACAACGATAAATGTCGGATGTCCATCCATCTCGCCCCATACGGTCAGTATATCGCGAGTGGGCGATGCAGTGCTGGCCGTAATGGCACGACTGCCTATATAATGAAATCGGTCGGGCTGATATAGTAGCGCAACGTCGATGCCTCGCTCGTCGGGCGAATCGTAGTGGCAGATAGCGTAGTTAGCGTTTTCGAGTGGCGCTGTTTGCAAAAGATCCTGAATTACGGCACGATTTTCAACCTCCGCCAACCCGATAAGTGTGGGCGGTTGCGGAGCGATGTCGGTTAGGGCGTTCGCTATGAGTTGTAGTTTCGCTTGATATTGTTCCGCACTCCACGCCCTGTCGGCAAGAGGCAGAAACTCCTCGTCGGCTGTGGTGGGATCATTAATCGTATCGAAAAGATTCTCAACGTTATAGAATACGATCGTGTGCTCCTGCGCCGATACCGTAAGTGTGCTTGCTGCCAAAAGAGTGGCTATGATCAAGGCTCTAAACATTGTTTAGTTTTTGCGAAATAACACTATGGGGTTGCCATCATCCTCATCGTCAGCAATCGAGCGTAGCAGACGGTTCGGGGCACGGCGCGAGATGATCAGCTTTGCAGGTATATCGCCCGTTTGTTGCACCTCGAAACCTCCCTCCGCCTGACGGAATGTCCACGTCGATTGAGGGCTGTTGGTATAGTCTAATTTGCCTGCGTCATTTCCCTTGGCTGTCAAATAACCTTTGTCTGTGAAATAGAGGTAGTAGGTGTTCGCATTATCGGTTGGTTCCAATCGTATAGCTATGGCCTCGGCGTCGGTGGTTGGGGATAATGCCCCATCGGCGTCATTGTAGGTAAATGACGCAGTATGCATGTGGCCTGTTGTTATATTCGGAGTCCCTGAAATAGCAAGATAGAGTGTGCCGTTCTGATAACCCCCGATATAGTATGTGCCTGCTTGCAAGAGCGTTATATCATCAATCTTTGTGTAAGCCATCGTTGGCTGATCAGGCTCAATACCACCACCAGGCAGATCGGGCTCAGGTTCCGGCTCTGGCTCAGGTCCCGGCTCAGGTTCCGGCTCAGGCTCAGGTTCCGGCTCAGGCTCCGGTTCGGGTTCAGGTTCTGGCTCTGGCTCTGGCTCTGGC
>JAFUOK010000026.1 GCA_017481925.1 Alistipes sp. | reverse complement strand
TTTGAATTTTGAATTTATAATATGTTATACTCACTTTTTCAATATCTCGACCGTCACTTCGATATGCCCGGAGCGGGCGTGTTTCAATACATATCGTTCCGCTCGGCGGTGGCTGTTATCCTGGCGCTGCTGATTACGATCTTCTTTGGTCGCAGCATCATCCGCGCCCTGCAACGCCACCAGATAGGCGAGGAGATTCGTGACCTCGGCCTCGAGGGACAGCTTTCAAAAAAGGGCACACCGACGATGGGCGGAGTCATCATCCTGCTGGCTATTCTGGTGCCTATGCTGCTGGTGGGACGTCTGGATAATATCTACGTTATCCTGATGCTCATCTCGACGCTGTGGCTCGGCCTGCTGGGCTTCCTGGACGACTATATCAAGACCTTCCGCCACAACAAGGATGGCCTGAAGGGTAAGTTCAAGATCGTGGGTCAGGTCGGCCTGGGTATTATCGTGGGCACGGTGATGTGCTTCTCGCAGGAGGTGGTTATCCGCGAGAAGGTGGCCTCGCCCGTGGCCGTATATGTGAGCGAGACGGGCTATGCCCAGGTCGAGCAGAGCGCCCCTATGCTCAGCCCCACACCGCAGAAGACGACAAAGACGACGATTCCATTCGTCAAGGACAACGAGTTCGACTACGGCTGGCTGGTGGGTGGCAACGACTACCTGACGTGGCTGCTGTATATCGCCGTGGCGATCTTTGTCGTGACGGCCGTGTCGAACGGCGCCAACCTCACGGATGGTCTGGATGGCCTGCTCACGACCGTATCGGTGCCGATAATGCTGGTGCTGGGTGCGCTGGCCTACCTGTCGGGACATATCGTCTATGCCGACTACCTCAACATTATGTACATCCCCGAATCGGCCGAGCTGGTGGTCTTCGCCGCGGCGATGTGCGGTGCGCTGCTCGGTTTTCTGTGGTATAACTCATTCCCTGCGCAGATATTTATGGGCGACACGGGTTCGCTCTCCATCGGAGGTATCATCGCCGTCTTTGCACTCTGCATCCGCAAGGAGTTGCTGCTGCCGCTGATGTGCGGAATATTCCTTGCCGAGGCGGTGTCGGTGATGGCGCAGGTGGGTTACTTCAAATATACGAAACGTAAATATGGCGAGGGTCGCCGCATATTGCTTATGTCGCCCCTGCATCACCACTACCAGAAGCAGGGCCTGTTCGAGACCAAGATCGTAATGCGATTCTTCATCGTCTCGATTCTGCTGTGCGCCCTCTCGCTCGTAACGTTGAAGATACGATAGTAGGCGTAACTCTATTTTGCATTTTGAATTTTGCATTTTGAATTTTGAATTCTACATTATGAAGAACATAGTAGTTTTAGGAGGCGGCATCAGCGGCTACGGCTCGGCGGTGCTGGCCAAGAAGAAGGGTCATCGGGTATTTCTCTCGGACGCAGGCCGTGTGGCCGAGCGCTACGCTACCATTCTCGATGAGTGGGGCGTAGAGTGGGAGCAGGGTGGCCATACGATGGAGCGCATCCTCGCTGCCGACCTTGTCATCAAGTCGCCCGGCATACCCGAGAAGGCGGAGGTTGTAAAGCGTCTGCGCGAGAAGGGGACCCCCATTATCTCGGAGATGGAGTTTGCCGCGAAGTATATGGGCAAGGCACGCACCATCTGCATCACGGGCTCGAACGGCAAGACCACCACAACATCGCTCATCTACAAGATTATGTGCGATGCGGGCCTCAACGTCGCCCTGGGCGGCAACATCGGCGAGAGCTTCGCCTATCAGGTGGCAACCGAGGAGTTTGACTGGTATGTGCTGGAGCTGAGCTCGTTCCAGCTCGATGGCATGTACGACTTCCGTGCCGACGTGGGTGTGCTGATGAACATCACGCCCGACCACCTCGACCGCTACGACTACTCGTTCCAGAACTATGTGGATTCGAAGATGCGCATCGTGCAGAACCAGCACTCGCGCTCGTGCTTTGTCTATTCGGCTGACGACGAGGTCATCACGGCCGAGATCGACAAGCGTGCTGATATGCGTCAGCGACTGCTCCCCTTCGCCGCCCATACGGCCGTGGCGAGCGGTGCGGGCGATGCCTTCCTTGCGGGCGATGAGTTTACGGCTCGCGTGGGAAAGAGGGAGGTTACCATCGACACAACGAAGATGCAGATCCGTGGCCTGCACAACGCCTACAACGCTATGGCGGCGGCATTGGCTACGCTGGCAGCAGGCGTGGATGCGGAGCAGATAGCACGTTCGATATATGAGTTTTCGCCCGTGGAGCACCGTCTGGAGCCTGCCGGCGAACTGGATGGCGTGCTGTGGATCAACGACTCGAAGGCTACAAATGTCGATTCGGTGTGGTATGCGCTGGAGAGTATGACACGCCCCACGGTGTGGATTGCCGGTGGCACGGACAAGGGTAACGACTATGAGCCCCTGAAGGCCTTTGCCCGCGAGAAGGTCAAGGCACTCGTCTGTATGGGTCTTGATAACGAAAAACTGCAACGCGAGTTTGAGGGCGTTGTGCCCCGCATCATCAGCACCTCGTCGCTCGACGAGGCTATGCGTGCCGCCAAGACCGAGGCTGTGGAGGGCGATGTGGTATTGCTCTCGCCCGCCTGCGCAAGTTTCGACCTGTTCAAGAACTACGAGCAGCGAGGCAAGCTCTTCAAGCAGTGGGTCAAGGAGAATGCATAAAGTGAAATGCATAATGCAAAATTCAAAATTCAAAATTTGGCTGACGCACGGTAACTACGATAACGGTAATTAGCCGCTATGCCTTGCCACTCCTAAAACAGGCGTAACGCCTGCAAAATGGTTGAGTGCTACTCTAAATTTTGCATTTTGAATTCTAAATTTTGAATTTTATATGTCAGAGATAGATTACAGCAAATATGTGCGTCGTGAGCCCTCGCCCGAGCAGGAGGAGGATGTGGCCGTGCGCCCCGATATGGTCGGCGACAACATCTCGAAGGAGGAGGCCGCCACGATGGAGGCTGAGGGCACGCGCGAAAGCGGACTCATAGCCACTCTGCGCCGTCTGTTTGGTGGCGACAAGGTGCTGTGGGTCATCATCATTGCGCTGATGGCCATATCGGTGCTGGTGGTCTATTCATCTACGGCCAAGATGGCATATATGCCCTCGTCGAGCAACTCCACGTCGGAGTTTCTGCGCAACCAGCTCCTGCTGCTGGTGGGTAGTGCCGTATTTATGATAGGTGCGCACCGCATCAACAGCCATTGGTATCGCCGAACGGCCTATATCGTATTCATCATTGCGCTGGGCCTGTCGCTGGCGGTTCACTTTGTCGGCACCTCGACAAATGGCGCGGCACGATGGATAAACATTGCGGGCTTCCAGTTCCAGCCCTCCGAGATGCTGAAGGTGGCGCTGGTGGTCTATCTGGCACGTGTGCTGGCCGAGCGTCAATCGAAGATACAGACCCTGCTCATTGCGCCGAGCCTGAAGTTCTGGACCTGGTTCAAGAGCGAGAAACAACGCCGCATCTGGCGTGAGGGCGGCTGGCCCATATTCTTCCCCATCGTGGCATCGTGTCTGGTGGTCTTCCCGTCGCACACCTCGTCGGCGGTGATACTCTTCATCCTCTCCATCGCTATGCTCTTCATCGGTCGTGTGACGTGGGTTGAGATCTCGCGCGTCATACTGTGGGCCTTGGTGGGCGTGGCCTTTGTTGGGCTGATGGGTCTGGGACGCAGCCACACCGCAGGAGGACGTATCGACACCTGGGTGAGCGTATGGACCGAGGACCGCACAAAGGTGCCCGTGCAGGATCTGAGCGACACGGAGCGCTCGATGATAGCCATCAACAATGGCGGCATCCTGGGTCGTGGCGCGGGTCAGAGTGCCGTGCGTGTGGAGATGACACACCCCGAGAGCGACTACGCCTTCGCCTTCTTCGTGGAGGAGTACGGCATCGTCTTCGCTATGATTCTGGTGGCACTGTATGTATGGATCTTCTACCGTGCCATCGAGATATTCCGTATGTGCCCGCGTAAGTTCCCCTCGATGATGTCGCTCGGACTGGCGTTGCTAATCACAGGTCAGGCGCTGCTGCATATTATGGTGACGGTGAACATCCTGCCCGAGACGGGTCAGCCCCTGCCGCTGATCTCGCGCGGAGGCTCGTCGCTACTGTTCACCTGCATAGCGCTGGGTATGATCCTGAGCGTGAGCCGTCAGAATATCGAAAACTCTTACAAGGAGGAGGTATAAACTATATCCGTATGAAACATATACTCTTTACCCTGGGCATCATCCTCATGGTGGGGTGCTCTGCCACCGAGGATAACACCACCACGCTACTCATAGGCACCTACACCGACCACGAGAGCCGAGGCATCTACCGCACTACGTTCAGCGACGAGGGTTTTTCTACGCCCAAACTGGTTGTGGAGGTCGATAACCCATCGTTTCTGACGCTCTCTGACGATGGTCGCTACCTCTACGCCGTGAGCGAGGGTGGCACCGACTCAACATCGGCTCTGAATGCCTACCGCTACGACGCCACGACCGACAGCTTCACGCTCATCAACCGTCAGCCCACCCACGGCGCCTCGCCCTGCTACGTGCGCCTGTTCGACGGCTATGCCTACACGGCCAACTATACGGGTGGCTCCTACTCGGCATTTCCCATTGGCGAGGATGGCGCATTAGGCGAGGCTACGGAGTGCGAGTTTGAGCCGCGCGAAGGCTCCCCCTCGCACGTACACGGACTCTTCGAGGCTCCCGACCATAAGTCGCTCTACGTGACCGATCTGGGTCGTAGCGAGATATTTCAGATCACCTCACCCTCGCAGGAGCGTTCACGCACACAGCTGGAGGCGGGCTCGGGACCGCGCCACATGGCCTTTGGACGTGACGGCAGGCAGGCATATGCACTGAATGAGTTGAAGGGCACGGTCTGCGTGTTCGACATCGGGGAAGATGGTCTTAAGCTGAAGCAGGAGATAGCCTCGGACAGCGTAGGTGGTGGCGGCTGTGCCGACATACATCTCTCGGGTGATGGTCGTTTCCTCTATGCCAGCAACCGCCTCAAGGAGGATGGCATATCGGTATTCAGCGTTGGCGAGGGTGGCTATTTGACAAAGGTGGGATATACGCTCACGGGCGTGCATCCGCGCAACTTCACCCTCTCGGAGGATGGACGCTATGTGCTGGTGGCGGTGCGCGACAGCGACCGTGTGGAGGTATATAGCCGTGATGCGAAGACGGGCCTGCTGACGCCGACGAACAAAAGCCTTACGCTGAGTCGCCCCGTATGCCTGGTGTGGATGTAAAACAGAAGAATTATGAGTGACGTAAGATTAGACAAATACCTATGGGCCGTGCGAGTCTATAAGACCCGCTCGGATGCTGCCGACGCCATACGCAACAACCGCGTGATGGTGAACAACGCCTACGCCAAGCCCTCGCGCGAGGTGCAGGTGGGCGATATTATCACGGTGAAGAAGATGCCCGTGACGTACAGTTATAAGGTGCTCGATCTGGTGAGCAGCCGTCAGGGTGCCAAGCTCGTGCCCCAATACTGCCTCAACATAACACCGCAGGAGGAGCTCGACAAGCTCTCCACGCCACGCGAGACTATCTTCGTATTCCGCGAGCGCGGCACAGGTCGCCCCACAAAGAAGGAGCGCCGCGAGATAGATGCCCTAATGGAGGGGATGTATCTGGATGAGGAAGAATAAGTGTTATAAGTGTTATAGGTGTAATAAGTGTAATATTATGGAGAGTAGGGAGTTTTTGCCGTTGAAGGGGAATTATCGTGAGTTGATTGCCTTTCAAAAGACAGAGTGCATCTACGATATTACATACTACTTTTCGCATACATTTTTGGGGCAAGGTGATCGCACACGCGACCAGATGATTCAAGCTGCTCGCTCGGGAAAGCAAAATATCGCCGAAGGCGTTACAGCCGCCACAACCTCGCGAGAGAGCGAAATAAAACTACTCAACGTAGCAAAAGCAAGCCTGCACGAATTGCTGGTCGATTATGAAGATTACTTGCGTGTAAATGACTTGGAGCAATGGTCACAAGATGATCAGCGAGCAATCCAATGCCGCAGGGTATGTGCCCGACACAACGAATCGTCATATTACCGCGAAGCCATACGCCAACGCAATGCCGAGACCATTGCCAACATTGCGATTACATTGATTCACCAAGCCGATGTATTAATATACAAACTGATGCAACGCTCTAAACAGGATTTCTTGGAACAGGGAGGTATTCGTGAACAGATGACCCGCGCCCGATTGGCTAACCGCAAACTATAACACCTATTGCACCTATATCACCTATTACACCTATCAAACAAAAAAACCCGTCTGACTTATGCCAGACGGGTTTTTTTCGTATAATCTACACTACTTTGTCCAATTCTTCTGCACACCGGCGTGCTCGAGGAAGTAGCGCTGTGCTTTCAGGAGGTTACGCGCCTGGAGCACCATAGCCTTGGTCTCGCTCAACACGGTGAGGTAGAACATACTTGCCTTGGTGTTACCCTCGCCGGCATTGATACGCACAAGCTCTGACTTGGTGGTGGTGGCGATACGCTCGAAGAGGTCGTCGCGCATCGTCAAGACCATATCAATATCGTGAAAATCGTTCTCGGTAATCATGCGGTTGATGTTGCCGTAGATCTCCGCCACATCGTCGTTGATGTGCATCAGGTCGTTGGTCTGCTCCTCCGACAAGCCCTTATGGTTGTTGTCGATATGGTCGAACGCAGGACGTGTGATGTGTACCAGAGCCTTGGCCATCTCGTTCAGGTAATCCACAACCTGGATGTAGTAGAGCGAGAGCTCCAATCCCGAACCCTTCATCTTTCTGAGGGCAGGCATCAGGCTATACTTGATCTTGTGGCACTGGTCGTACATCTCGCCCGCCTGACGTACCAACTCCTTCAGCGCCTTACGATCCTCCTTCGACACGGCCACCAGGGTACGGTCGTAGATCTGTGTCGATACCTTCATCATCTGGCAAACCTCGTCGAGAACGTTATCCACCTGCGAGTTCTCGGTTGCCGACTCGGGCATAGCGCTCTTCTTCTTGGCGTTGATGAAGTTACTCTTGATGAGCATATATGCGCAGGCGATGGTCACCACAGCGAAGGCTACCGTGCCACCCCAGATGAGGATCAGACCCACAGCGATAGCGATAATAAAGGCACCGATACCCGTCACAAACCAACCCATAACTACGGTCATAACACCCGTGATACGGTGTACGGCTGACTCACGGCCCCACGCCTTATCGGCAAGTGACGAACCCATAGCCACCATAAAACATACGTAGGTCGTCGAAAGGGGCAACTTGAATGAGGTACCCACCGAGATCAGCAGCGCGGCGGTTGTAAGGTTCACCACGGCACGGATCTTATCGTAGGGGGCGCCATTCTTCTCCACATCCTCATACTCGAAGCGTGTGCTCACGTAGTCCTGCACCGACTGCGGGATGATGCGGTCGATGAAGTTTGACATATTGATCGATGCACGCACGATAGAGCGTGAGAAGACGTTTGAATTAACCTCACCCTCAACCTCGTCGCCGTGACCTGCCAACGAGATCTCGGTCTGCGACACGTTGAGCGACTTGGTAGAGGTCCACAGTGTGACAACCATAATCACACCCGACAACAGCATAAAGATAAACTGTGCGGGCAGATTCTCATTCAAGCCCTCCATAAGGATGGCGTTCGAACCGGCAGCCTCAGCAATCTTGTAGGCATCCAGACCTGCGATGGGCACACCGATAAAGTTCACAAGGTCGTTACCCGCGAAGGCCAACGCCAGGGCGAACGTACCCGTGAGGATATTGATGCGGAGGATATTGATGCGGAAGAGCTGCATAAAGGCGAGCAGAATCGTACATACAACCCAGCAGATTACAAGCGCCAGCAGCAGGTTATCGCTGATCCAGGTATATACTGCCGTACCTGCCAGCACACCCTTCAACGCCTTGAAGACGGCGAAGTAGGCGATAGCGGTGAACGACAGACCGCACCACAGAGCACCCGCCTTGCGGAAGATGGCGATGTAGCGGAACGAGAACAGCAGACGCGAGAACCACATGATGATGGTACCGAAGATGAATGCGATGACTACCGACATAAGGATTGCCGAGATCACACCCATAGCACGTGTAGTGTTGATAAAGCCACCCAGCGAGCCGATCGTGAGCGAGGGATCGCCCGAAATCTTATAGAGCGACACGGCGATGGCGGCACCCAGCAATGAGAATACCAACGCTACGGTTGTTGATGTAGGCAGACCCAGCGAGTTGTAGATGTCGAGCAGGATAACGTTTGCAAACATCACACTCACGTAGAGAATCATAATCTCGTGGAAGGTGAACAATCCCGGGTTGAACATACCGCTACGCGCTACCTCCATCATACCTGTCGAGGTCAGCACACCGATGATGATACCTACTGAAGCAACACCCAGGATGGTACGCATCTTTGCCACCTTTGAGCCGATGGCTGCGTTAAGAAAGTTAACGGCGTCGTTGGTCACGCCGACATAGAGTCCCGATACTGCCAAAATAGCCAGCACGGCCAACATAATAGTGTATAAAGCACTCATAAAAAGTCTGTTTCGTCCCGTGCTCACGGCACTTTGGGCGCATTTTGATGCTCAAAGTTAATACATATATGGCAATCCGCCACGCCACGCCACCAATCTTAACGAAAACTTAACAACCTCTTTACAATTTGTTTACACTATGCGAAAAAAGAGGGGAAAAGAGGGGTGGAGGCAGGGGGGAATGGTAGTGGAAAAATAGGTGTTATAAGTGTTATAAGTGCTATAAGTGTTATAAGTGTAATAGAAAATTTTATTGCACCTATTGCACCTATTACACCTATTTCACCTATTACACCTATCACACCTATCTCACCTATTTCACTTATTACACCTATCACACCTATCACACCTATCACACCTATTACACCTATTACACTTATCACACCTATCACACCTATCTCACCTATCACACTTATTACACTTATCCCACCTATCTCACCTCTCTCACCCACCTCTCAAAAAAAAAGGTTGCCAACCCTTTCGGATCAGCAACCCATATACTATACTTCACAGAAGTCGTATAACAAGAGGAATTTCGAGGACGAGTACAACGCCGAAATCACCTTGTTAGACGGCTTCTCTATCGCGATACCTCGTGCAAAGCCTTGCGAGCCTCAACCGTAATATCCATCCACGGCAAGGTAGGATCACTTGCATTCTGTGTGCGGATCTTCTCCAGCACAGCCTCCACAGCCGATGTATCGACACCTGCACGGCGCAGGGCGCGTACCTTCTCGGCAGTCTCGATACCGTCGATCAGACGCTCGAAGCGGATAGATGAGCGGTTGTAGGGATATACCAAGTAGGTGTCACCTGCCATCCAATTGCCGTAGCGTGAATCCACCTGCGGGTCTGCGGGCCATGAGTTATAAGCCCAGCGCAACATGCCGTCGTAGTCGTGTGCAAGGTTATACCAGCCGAGCATCTCTGCCTCGTAGGGCTCCGACGATGTGAAGGTGTTGGGATAGAGCGGGCCACAGCATACGTAGAACGTTGTGTTGTAGTTCTGTGCGCGGCGAGCGTGGATATCGCTCAGGTCGGCGGGCTGCAACATGGCTACACATACGTCACGCATCATCGTGTATTTCTTGTATGACTTGTGGTTGTCGGCAAGAGCAAAGCCCATCTCAGGGGCGCACTTCTCCAAAACCTTCACTGCGGCATCCATAGCCTCGGGTGAGCGCTCATCCATAGCGATGTTGGTGATGGCAAGCCAACCCTTTGCCTCCAAATGCTTCTTGAAATCTTTGAGGAAGGGCTCCCAAATCACGGGGAAGATAGGCGTGCCGGGCTCGGCCTTGATGGTCACCATCTCGCCCTTAGCCTCGTCCATATACTCCAACTCGCAGTTCCACGGAACCATAGAGTAGCAGTTGATCATCTTGTCAATACCCAACGAGAGCATCAACTCTACCCAGCGGTCGAAGACCTTATAGTCATAAGACCATGAGCCATCCTTATGCTTGGTCCAGAGAATCATCGACTCATAGCCATCATAGCACTGGTGGTTCCACGGGTCTTTGTTAAGCGTAGCGGTGATAACCTTCTGACCCGCATTTGCCAAACGCTCCATGACGGGCTTCAAGGCGGCAAAGTGCTCGTCACTCCACATCTCCAGACCCTGGGCACGTGCCACAGCCGAGGGGTGCTGCCACAAGTCGAGGTGGTAGGCCCACTCCGATGCGGGTGCGAGGGTGTGGTTCTGCACCACCAGCTCAAAGGGAAGAGTCACCTTGCCCCAGCCGTTGTGCTTGATGGTAATCGAGCTCTTGTAGATGCCGGGATGTGCCGAGGCGGGCACGGTGACGGTGAGCCACACGGGACGTGTGGTGCGGGCAGCCATATCGAATGTTGAGAGCGAGTCGAGCATATCGGGCATAAGAACCGCGGGACCGCCCTTCTTGAAGTTGTAGTTCTGCTCGTCGGCGATGGTGTAACGCACGAAGCGAGCCTCGGCGATAGATGCGGGCAGCGAGCCGGCATCGCCCTTGAAGGGTGCGATCTCGCACTCTACACCTGCGGCGCCCTCGGCACTCCACAGCAGAACCTGTGCCGATGCACGCTCACCGCGCCACGCCGTGATGCGGTATGACTCCATATCGAGGGTTGCAGGCACGGCGCTGCGTGAGTAACGCAGGTCGGGACAGCCCCAGCCGCCATTGAGTCTCTTGCTCACCTCGCCCCAGGCGGCCTCCTGCTCAGAGGTAAGGGCTACGGGGTCGTCGGCCTCGGTGAATGTCTCAACGGGGGTGTAATCGGTAGCGCACGCTGCAAACAGGAGCGAGGCTATCGCAGAGAGAAATAGTGATGGTTGTTTCATATTATACGGGTTAAAGTTTTGAAAAATCTTTTGTGACCTACAAATATACAAAAATTGTTGCGTCGTGAGCCACAATGACCGCTTTTTTACATTATATTTATTATCTTTGTTGCATTATGGCAAAACGAGAACTATACAACACCTTTGCGCTGGCCATCCTAGCCGGTATTATGATCGGCTTCGGCGGAGTGATCTACCTGATGTGCGCCAACAAGATGGTGGGAGCGCTGCTCTTCTCCTTCGGACTGCTCACGATCGTGTGTCAGGGCTACGCACTCTACACGGGTCGCGTGGGTTACTTCCGCGAATATGGCTGGGCAAGCATCCTTCTGACCATCGCCGGCAACTTCATCGGCACGTGGATCGTGGCCAAGGGTTTTTCGCTTTCGCGCCACACGGTCGATATTGCCGCCGTGGTTGCGCCCAAACTCGAGGATTCGTCGCTCAGCATCTTCCTGCTGTCGATAGGTTGCGGTGCGATGATGTATCTGGCCGTTGACTCCTATCGCAAGTCCAAATCGTGGCTCTTTGTTGTGATGCCCATCGTGATTTTCATCCTCTCTGGTTTTGAGCACTCGATAGCCAATATGTTCTACCTATCGCTTGCGGGCGAGTGGGGCATCGAGGCTCTGCGCATCACGGCCCTTGCACTGGTGGGCAACGCCGTGGGGAGTTGGATGATAAACGCAAAAAACTTTACACTGAAACAAAAAGAGTGATATAATGAAACGACTTTTTACTTTACTGCTCGTGCTCTGCGCGCTGCCTGCGCTGGCACAGGATTATGGTCAGGATATGACCATCAAGATCTGGGATAACTCATCGGCACCCCACTCTAACGAGATCACTGCGGCCGAGACCTCGACCAATAACGTCATCGTCAACACCACCGAGACCGTGCTATACATCTTCAAGGCCGACCCCGCAAAGGCTACGGGTCACGCCATGTTGGTATGCCCGGGTGGTGGCTACTCGTCGGTATGCATCGAGTGGGAGGGCTACAAGGTGGCACAGTGGCTGGCCTCGCAGGGTGTGACGTGTGGCGTGCTGAAATACCGCCTGCCCAACGGCCACAAGGAGATCCCGTTGGAGGATACCACCGAGGCGTTACGTACGATGCGCCGTCGCTCGAAGGAGTTGGGCTTCGACCCCTCGAAACTCGGCATGATGGGCTCTTCGGCTGGTGGTCATCTGACGGCCTACACATCCAACTTCGCAGCCTTTGCCGACCGTCCCGCCTTCACGGTGTTGTTCTACCCCGTAATCACGGGCGAGGAGGGTCTCTGCCACAAGGGTTCGTTTGACCACCTGCTGGGCAAGGACGCCACAGCCTACGAGCGTGCGGAGTACTCGCTGGAGACGCGCGTGACGAAAAATACGCCCCCGACCTTGATTCTTACCTCGGATAACGACACGCTGGTGCCCACGATCAGCTCTACACGCTACTACAACGCCCTGCGCAAGCACGGCGTGAAGGCGTCGCTGCACATCTACCCGGGCGGCTACCACGGTTTCTGTATGCACGACGACGTGGCCTTCAAGCCACTGTGGCAGCAGGCGATGATCGAGTGGATTCGTTCGTTCTAAAGAACAATTCAAAATGCAAAATTCAAAATGCAAAATGAGTGATTCCTCCTCTACGCTATCCCATCCTCTACGCAGGTGAGAGAACGAAACTAAATATGTAAAATTTTTGCGCCGCTGGCGTGACGAAAAATAACCAAGATTTCTCCCCACCACAATTGGGGAGATTTTTTTTCAATTTCAATTTCATTATGCAAAATGCAAAATGAGTGATTTCTCCTCTACGCTTTCGCCTCCTCTACGTAGAAGGGAAAACGAAACTCAATATGTAAAATTTTTGCGCCGCTGGCGTGACTAAAAATAACCAAGATTTCTCCCCACCACAATTGGGGAGATTTTTTTTCAATTTCAATTTCATTATGCAAAATGCAAAATGAGTGATTCCTCCTCTACGCTTTCGCCTCCCCTACGTAGAAGGGAAAACGAAACTCAATATGTAAAATTTTTGCGCCGCTGGCGTGACTAAAAATAACCACGATTTCTCCCCACCACAATTGGGGAGATTTTTTTTGAATTTCATTTTGAATTTTGAATTTTGCATTCATTTTACCCTACTTCGCTCTACCAAAACGTTCAACAGCATTTTTTTTGCAGAATTTTGAATTTTGCATTTTGAATTTTGCATTCTATTGCGTAACTTTGTGCGCAACAAAAACCTAAGATATATGTCGTTCATAGATGAAAGGGTACAATCGATGGGCCTCACTTTCGACGATGTGTTGCTCGTACCCGCCTACTCAGAAGTGTTGCCGCGAACAGTCTCTACCGAGACCCGTTTTTCGCGTAATATCAAGTTGAACATACCTATCGTTTCAGCCGCCATGGATACCGTGACGGAGGCTAAGCTCGCCATCGCGCTTGCTCGCGAGGGTGGTATCGGTGTTATTCACAAGAATATGTCTATCGCCGAGCAGGCAGCCCACGTGCGCCGTGTGAAGCGTGCCGAGAGTGGTATGATCTACGACCCCATCACCATCTCCAAGGAGCAGACCGTAGGCGACGCCCTGCAGCTTATGCACGACAATAAGATCGGTGGTATCCCCGTGGTTGATCCCGACAATATGCTCATCGGCATCGTCACCAACCGCGACCTGCGCTTCCAGCGCGATATGGATCGCAAGATCGAGGAGGTG
The DNA here is from genome assembly GCA_017481925.1 of Alistipes sp. Lineage (GTDB taxonomy): Bacteria > Bacteroidota > Bacteroidia > Bacteroidales > Rikenellaceae > Alistipes. The sequence goes on along the minus strand of JAFUOK010000026.1, from coordinate 10,483 downwards.
ATGACCAAGGAGAACATCATCACCACACACTCGACCGAGCTGGAGAAGGCTTCGGAGATTCTGCTCTCGAACAAGATCGAGAAGCTGCCCGTGGTGGATGATCACGGTCGTCTGATTGGACTTATCACATACAAGGATATTACAAAGGTACAGGATCACCCCAACGCTTGCAAGGACTCGAAGGGTCGTCTGCGTGTAGCAGCAGGTGTGGGTGTGACACCCGACTCTATCGAGCGCGTGAAGGCTCTGATGGCCGAGGGCGTGGATGCTGTGGTGCTGGATTCGGCTCACGGCCACTCGAAGAATATCGTTTCGATGTTGCGCAACATCAAGAGCCAGTTCCCCGAGCTGGACGTAGTGGTGGGTAACATCGCAACAGCCGAGGCGGCGAAGTACCTGGTGGAGAATGGTGCCGACGGCATCAAGGTAGGTATCGGTCCCGGTTCGATCTGTACCACACGTATCATCGCCGGCGTGGGTGTGCCCCAGCTGACGGCTATCTACGACTGTGCATCGGCTATCAAGGGTTCGGGCGTGCCCGTAATCGCTGACGGTGGCTTGCGCTACTCGGGCGACTGCGTGAAGGCTCTGGCTGCCGGTGGCGACTGCGTGATGGTGGGTTCGATGTTCGCAGGTACGGACGAGTCACCCGGCGAGACCATCATCTACAACGGTCGTAAGTTCAAGACATATCGCGGTATGGGTTCTATCGACGCTATGAAGGCCGGTTCGTCTGACCGCTACTTCCAGGGCGAGGAGAAGAACGATATGAAACTCGTGCCCGAGGGTATCGTGGGTCGTGTGCCCTTCAAGGGTTCGCTCAGCGAGACGGTATATCAGCTCATCGGCGGTATCCGCTCAGGTATGGGCTACTGCGGCGCCCAGAACATAGCCACACTGCAAAAGGCCAAGTTCGTACGCATCACCTCTAACGGTGTTGTCGAGAACCACCCGCACGATATTACCATCACACGCGAGACTCCCAACTACACTCGCGGAGAGTAACTACAAAGGCTCGCCACGCTATTTGACGCGGGCGAGCCTTTTTGATATGACGCATAGCTCTTTTTGGTAAATTTCTTTTTGCGCCCTTTGGAAATAGTCCACTATTACCTGCAAGGCTTAAAAAGAAATTTCCTCAAAAATAGCGAATGCTTGGGTTGTCAAAAAAAATAGCCAACTATCTGTGAATTTTTGAAGATAAGGGGTGTATCGCACTTTTGAGAAAGCAGATACTTGGTTGCCAAACCTGCCATCTGTGAATTTTCGGGAGGGAGAAAAGAGAAGAAAAAGAAAAACTCAAACATATATTACAACAATGAAACAGGATATGATTGTTATTTTGGACTTGGGTAGCCACGAGAACACGGTGGTAGCTCGAGCCATTCGTGCGTTGGGAGTGTATAGTGAGATCTATCCGCACGACATTACAGCCGCAGAGCTTAAGGCGCTGCCCGGTGTGAAGGGTGTTATCATCAACGGTGGCCCCAATAACGTTATCGACGGCGTGGAGATCGACGTTCTGCCCGAGATCTACGAGGCAGGTCTGCCCGTCATCGCTGCGGGTCACGCTAAGGCGCTGTGCGATGTGAAACTGGAGCAGTTCACTAACGACGAGGAGGCTATCAAGGCCGCTGTTAAGTCATTCGTATTTGACGTATGCAAGGCCGAGGCTAACTGGAATATGAAAAACTTCGTTGCCGACCAGGTGGAGCTTATCCGCCAGCAGGTGGGCGACAAGAAGGTGTTGTTGGCTCTGTCGGGTGGTGTCGATTCATCTGTTGTGGCAGCGTTGCTGCTGAAGGCTATCGGCGACAACCTCGTATGTGTACACGTAAATCACGGCCTGATGCGTAAGGGTGAGTCGGAGAATGTTGTGGAGGTATTCCGCAACCAGCTCTGCGCCAACCTTGTATATGTAGATGCTACGGAGCGTTTCCTTTCGAAGTTGGAGGGCGTAGAGGATCCCGAGCAGAAGCGTAAGATCATCGGCTCGGAGTTCATCCGCGTATTCGAGGAGGAGGCCCGCAAGCTGGACGGCATCGACTTCCTGGGTCAGGGTACCATCTATCCCGACATCGTCGAGAGTGGCACGAAGACCGCCAAGATGGTTAAGTCGCACCACAACGTGGGTGGTCTGCCCGAGGATTTGCAGTTTGAGTTGGTAGAGCCCCTGAAGCAGCTCTTCAAGGACGAGGTACGTGCCTGCGGTGTTGAGTTGGGTCTGCCCTACGAGATGGTTTACCGTCAGCCCTTCCCCGGCCCCGGCTTGGGAGTACGTTGCTTGGGTGCTATCACCCGTGACCGCCTGGAGGCTGTGCGCGAGAGTGACGCAATCCTTCGCGAGGAGTTTGCAAAGGCTGGTCTGGACAAGAAAGTATGGCAGTACTTTACCATTGTGCCCGACTTCAAGTCGGTAGGTGTGCGTAACAACGCCCGCTCATACGACTGGCCCGTGATCATCCGCGCCGTGAATACCATCGACGCCATGACCGCAACGATCGAGCATATCGACTGGGAGATCCTCGACCGCATCACCAAGCGTATCCTCGACGAGGTTCCCACCGTTAACCGCGTATGCTACGATATGTCACCCAAACCCTCGGCAACGATCGAGTGGGAGTAAGGCTTAATATATTGATTATCAAGTATTTAAAAACGGCTTCGAGATTTTCGAAGTCGTTTTTTTATTGACTATTTTCCCGCAAACGGCAAATGATAGCAAGAATATTATGGTACGATTTTTATTATGCTATTTGCATAATGCAAAACAAATAATCTAATCAGCATAGATTAAGTTCTCCCCTTCGCTCATCATCTTATTTGCAATATCGCGGGGTTTAACCTCTACCTTATCCATAACCAACTCGGGCAAATTGAAAGCAGAAAGATTATCACGATAAAACTTACGGGGATTGCGCTGCGGCAAGACAAAGGGTTTATGAAAATAACCCTCGTTATCGACGTAGGTGAAGTAGGGTTGTGTGAAGAGCCTATCCTCTCGACGTGAGCTAAATACCATCCAGCGGCTATTCGAACTCCACGAGTGATAACCCTCCGACTCATTACTATTAATTGTGTCAATGGCTCGCAACTCCTTAGTTTCAAGGTCGAGTATATAAAGGTCCGAATCGCTATGATAGGTCGAGAAGTTACCATACTTCATAATATTGACCACCAAATGGCGGCCATCGGGCGAAGGGCGTGGCATCGAAATACTTCGGCCATCCACGCGGGCATCATATAACGTATCCACCTTATCGCCCACACTTCCCTTTATGGGGTCGAAATCTACCGCGAGTAGCGAGTAACGCAACTTTTCAATATTATGTACTAAATCGTTCACATTGTCGGCCACACAATAATAGAGTTTTCGCCCATCGGGCGAAAAAGTTGGGAAGGTCTCCATATGTGAGGGGGATGCTATCGACTCATTATCCACAATCACTCCTCGCTCGGTATCCCACACAACCACATCAGAGGCAGTGTCATAGACCTCACCGCGCAGATGACTATTATAATAATAACTCTTGTGAGTCGAGTTTGTCGAAGCCACCACATAACGACCTTCGGGATGCCAATAGGGATATACCAAATTTGAAATCGTCTGTTCGGTTTTTGTATTAATCTTTCGCACTTTCCCATCTTCGATTAGAGCCGTACCATTAGACTCTTTTTCTCGCATGTGAAATATCATCTTATTGGGATTATTTGCTGGGAAAGTATGACAATTCACACAGTTGTAATAAGTAAGATGATTTTCGTAAATAGGCTCCTGTTCAAACGAGGTGAGGTCGCGTTGGTAGATACCCATCTTATGCCACTGCTCGGCCGGAAATATCATGCGATACACCAGATGGGAATCGATAGGTTCTGCGGCAACATGCATTGTAAAACTATCGTATGCCAACCACTTCTTTTCGTTTAACTGCAGAATGGTAAATTGCAAATTACCGCCACGATTGTTCTGAAGTATTTCTCGCCACCTCTTTGGTGGGATGTTAAAGTCCATATGACGTGCCAAAAGATGTATTTCCTCATTCTTTCCTTTGATTATCAACGCGAACTCGCCCTCCTCGATGACCGAGAAATTCATCGGAGCAATATTACAAGGAATCGTTACACCTATGTAGTCGGGATAGATCAATGGCTGACGTCCCATTTCGCCTTCAGGTTTAAGCGTGCGGTCGCATCCAGCTATTAATACCACAAATAGTAATAAAACAGATTTCATATAACAAAGGAATTAGGTTGTTGTAGAGGCAAAAATAATTTTTAAACATTGTACCATCATTGATTTATATCAAATATGGTTGTACGGTATCGATTATTTGATTTATGTCAATTAAACTAATTTTGAATTTTGCATTCTTAATTTTGAATTATACATTGTATCTTTGTCATATGGAATCGAAGATACTTCAGGGACTCAACCCGCAGCAGCGGGCGGCGGTGGAGAACTATGAGCAGCCATCGCTCATCATTGCGGGTGCAGGTTCGGGCAAGACGCGCGTGCTGACCTCGCGCATAGCATATATGTTGGAGCAGGGCGTGCAGCCGCATAACATTCTGGCTCTGACCTTTACCAACAAGGCTGCCGAGCAGATGCGTACCCGCATCGAGCAGATGGTGGGCTCGCGTGCACGCTACATACGTATGGGTACGTTCCACTCGGTATTTTCGCGCATCCTTCGCGAGAATGCCGAGCGCATTGGCTACACCGACTCTTACACCATCTACGAGCCCTCGGACTGCAAGAACCTTATAAAGACCATTTGCAAGGAGATGAACCTGGCGGACGACAAGTACAAGCCCGCGAAGGTGCTCTCACGCATCTCCTTTGCCAAAAACTGTCTGGTGACCTCGGGTGCCTATGCGGCCAACTCGGTCTATGCCGCCGAGGATCGTCAGGCGCAGATGCCACACTTTGGCGATGTGTATGCGGAGTATTGCCGCCGCTGCAAGCAGAACGGCGCTATGGACTTCGACGACCTGCTGCTGCAGACCAACGTCCTGCTGAGGGACTGCCCCGATGTGCTGCGTAAGTATCAGGAGCTGTTTCATTACATCCTTGTGGATGAGTATCAGGATACCAACTTCGCCCAATACATCATCATCCGTCGCCTCTCGCAGCTGCACGGACGTGTCTGCGTTGTGGGTGACGATGCGCAGAGTATCTACTCATTCCGTGGCGCGAAGATCGAGAATATCCTCTCCTTCCGCAACGACTACCCCCAGGCTCAAACATACAAGCTGGAGCAGAACTACCGCTCGACCCGCACCATTGTCGAGGCGGCCAACTCCGTAATCGAGCACAACTCGCGCCGTATGGAGAAGAAGTGTTTTTCGGAGGGCGAGCGAGGTGACAAGATACAGATTCTGCGCGGCTACACCGACCGCGAGGAGGCCGATATGATTGCCGATGCCATCCGCAGCCGTCTGCGTGAGACGGGTGACGGATGGAGTGAGGTGGCCATCCTCTACCGCACCAACAACCAGTCGGCCGTGGTGGAGACGGCGCTCCGACGCCGTGCTATGCCCTACCGCATCTACAAGGGCTCGTCGTTCTACGACCACAAGGAGGTGAAGGATGTGCTGGCATACATACGTCTGGTTATCAACCCCAAGGATGACGAGGCCTTCAAGCGTGTGATCAACTACCCGCTGCGAGGCATTGGCGATACGACCGTAAGCCGCATTGCGCAACTCGCCGCCGAGCGTGCTCAGTCGATGTGGGAGGCTGTCGATATGCTGGTTGCCGAGGCTGCCACGTTGGGTGACGCCACACAGCGCACCATAGCCCGCAAGGTGACTGAATTTGTCAATCTCATTCGCTCATTACAACTTGCGCGTGTAGAAAAATCGCTCTACGACTTTGGTCTGGAGCTGGCCTCTCGTTCGGGTATTCTGGCGCAGTACCGTGCGGAAAACACCCCCGAGGCGACGAGTGCCATCGACAATATCGAGGAGCTGTTGAACTCTATGCAGCTCTTCTCGGAGCAGTGCGAGGCCGAAATTCGCAGTGGCGAACGTGAGGAGGAGCAGAAGCCCACGGTCGAGGAGTGGTTGCAGAATATTATGCTACTCACAGATATGGACAACAAGGAGGAGGAGGGCGACGAGCGCATAACGCTGATGACCGTCCACTCGGCCAAGGGTCTGGAGTACAAGTATATATACATCGTCGGCTGTGAAGAAAATCTCTTCCCCTCGCAGCGTGCTATGGAGTCGCCAGACGGCCTTGAGGAGGAGCGACGCCTCTTCTACGTGGCGCTCACACGTGCCAAAGCCGAAGCTACGCTCTCGTACTGCGATATGCGCTTTAAGTGGGGTAATATGGAGTTCAGCCAGCCGAGCCGTTTTCTGCGGGAGATAGACCCCCGTTATGTCGATTGCGACGAGGATCTCACCGTCCGTCCGCCCCGAGCTGCCGAGAGTGAGAATGAGGGTTTCTCGGGTCGTATGGGTTCATTCTCACGTGGTGGCTATGGCGGTCCGAAACCTGCGGCACAGCGCACCGAGGAGCGTCGTGATGGCCGCACGGCTATCGAGGAGTTGCGACGTCGCTTCGACGTGCGTTTCCAGAAGCAGCGTGAGCAGAGCACACAGAAACCCGATCCCCGCATCGTGGCATCAGTGGAGCCTCGCTCTACGGAAGGTCTGAAGCGTGTGGCATCGGCACCTGCCGGAGCATCGTCACTCGGGCCCTGCCCCTACGCCGTGGGCGAGAGGGTGGAGCATCCCAAGTTCGGCGTGGGCGTAGTGCGCCGCGTGGAGATGATGGCCACGGACCATAAGGTAGTAGTCGATTTCGGCACTTACGGCGAGAAGACCCTGCTGGCGAAGTTTGCCAAGTTGCAGAAATTGTAAAAACCCAACACAGGCAATAACTTTTCCGTCTAAAGGCGTCGGACTATGTTTTTTTTGACAGAAAAATGCACATTATGCTATTGCAGTGTGCATTTTTTTGTGTAGATTTGTGAAAAGTGTTACTAACCTAAAACTTCACACTATGAAAAAATTACTACTTTTTACGGCTGCCCTGATGCTCTCGCTGAGCCTCGGCGCACAGGAGCTGGCAAACTTCGTTGGTCAGGCCAACACTGCATCTCCCGAGATTAAGGATGGTAAAATCACCTTCCGTCTGGCTGCATCATACGCTACACGTGTGCAGATCACGGGTGGTTTTATGCCCACACAGAAGGTTACCTACAACGGTCGCGAGATGGAATCTCCCATCACCGCCGATATGACCCGCAATGCGCAGGGCGTATGGGAGTACACCATCGATATGCCCGCACCCGAGCTCTACACCTACAACTTCATCGTTGACGGTGTGGCTGTGAACGACCCCAACAATGTTATGCAGCAGCGTGACGGTACCCGCTACCTGAGCATCCTGATCGTGCCGGGCGAGTTCACCGAGAACTACTTCGAGGCAAATCAGCGCGGTAACCTTACCAAGGTATGGTATGACAGCCCCTCGCTGGGTCTGAACCGCCGTATGTATGTATATACTCCCTACGGTTATGACGATCCCAAGAACGCCAAGACCAAGTACCCCGTACTCTATCTGTTGCACGGTGGTGGTGGCGACGAGGATGCGTGGAGCAATATGGGTCGCGCCTGCCAGATTATGGACAACCTCATCGAGAAGGGTCTGGCCGTGCCTATGCTTATCGTGATGCCTAACGGTAACCCCAACCAGCAGGCTGCATCGCCTCTGAAGCTCCCCGTAAAGGAGGGTCAGGCTGTAGCTAACGCCTACGTTCATTCACTTGCAAAGGATATCGTTCCCTACATCGAGAAGCATTTCCGTGTAAAGGCCAACAAGGCTAATCGTGCCGTGGCTGGTCTTTCAATGGGTGGCGGTCACACTACGGCTGTTACGGGCCTGTATCCCGATATGTTCGACTACATCTGCCCGATGAGTTGCGGTATGCGCGACACGGAGGAGGCTGTAGCCGCTCTGCAGGGTATCAAGAAGGCTGGTTATAAGTTGTACTGGGTAGGTTGCGGTAACGCCGACTTCGCATACCCCGGCACACAGGTTATGGACGAGATGCTCACACGTCTGGATATGCCCCACACGATGTATATCAATGGCGGTGGCCACACCTGGAGCAACTGGCGCCACTACCTGAACACCTTTGGAAAGCTGTTGTTCAAGTAAAACAAATTGAAAAGCAAATAAAAAAGCAACCTCGGTGTGGGGTTGCTTTTTTTATTATAGGTGTTATAGGTGTTATAAGTGTTATAAGTGTAATATAATTTTCCTATTTCACTTATTACACCTATTTCACTTATTACACTTATACCACTTATACCACTTATACCACCTATTCCTTTTCTATCTCATCCTCCCTGTACTCCAGTATATCGCCCGGCTGGCAGTCCAGAGCTCGGCAGATAGCCTCCAGAGTGGTGAAACGCACAGCCTTGGCCTTGCCTGTTTTCAGAATTGAGAGGTTCACAATCGATATATCGACCCGCTCGGAGAGTTCCGAGAGCGACATCTTGCGGCGGGCAAGCATCACATCAAGATTTACTATTATAGCCATAGTTGTCGGGGTTTTAATACTTGTTTGTCGGGTTTTTAGATTGTCATTGACTCCTCCTCGTTGATATGTGCCGCCACGGCCATCAACTCTGCAAAGATAAGCAAAAGAAGTGGCGCAACCAAACACTCGATGTCGATGTGTAGTGCTCCATACATCTCAAACGGCAGAACATCACCATAGATATCACCCGCAGCTATCTGGCGGAACACCTCACGGTTTCCACTCAGAAAATAGTAGAGGAATACCAGCAGTGAGATCCAGCGCAACACGCAAGGATGATTCTTGCGGAAAATATTGCCCGTACGAAAACCTCTGATAGCGCTGAGCAACAGCCACGCCACCAAAATCACAATAGCAACAAACAACGCCAAAGCAAGGTATGTGACAATGTTATTCAACATCCAACCATAGTGGTCGGGACGCACATAGTCGGGATGCGTAGAGAGGATAATCATACTCGACGGCATAGCCTCCACCAACGGCTGACCATCGTCGGCACGCTCCAGCACGGTGGAAAACTCTTCGTGCATAATATCCGATGTAAAGAGATTAAATGGTGTGTCCAGCTCGCCGATGTATGTGTAGGCCTTATGGGCAAGAGGATTTACCATATTAAACATCTGTACGCTCATGTGCGTAAGATGAAAGAGCGCTACAAGCGCCATCACAGCCGCCAGGATAATGGTGCGGCGTTGAGTTTTTTTGGAAATTTTCATAAGATAATTGTTTTTAATAAGTTGAGCTTATAAAATTAGTTATTCTCTTAAAATTGTATAAAAAGAGGGTTTTCAAGGCTTTCGCAGCCCGAGCAACCGCAGTTTACTGAGGTGTAAATGAGGATTGCGAGGGCAAGAGTAACGCAGAAAACACCTTATTATACAATTTTATATATAAAATACAATTGCTACATAGTGCGCCGCAGCAGCCAAGTTTATTAGCAGATGCCACACCAGGTGATGGTGACGGAACGCCTTCTTAGCATAGAACACAGCACCCACGGTATAAAAGACTCCTCCGAGGGCGATGAGCGAGATAAACTGCCACGAGGCGTGACGAATGAAGAGCGGAAAGAAAAATACTATGGTCCAGCCCATAACAAGGTATATCGTCAGGCTCACAGCGGGTATAGATCGGCGGCTCAAGGATTTATAAAATACTCCGAAGATCACCATCACCCACTGCAGGATAAATATCAGCCACCCCTGCCAGCCACCAATCACGGACAAGGCTACGGGGGTATAACTACCGGCTATGGCTACATATATAAATATATGGTCGAGGATATGGAATATCTCCTTATGGCGCGTGTCGTGCAGCATCGAGTGGTAGAGCGTCGAGATCAGGAACATCATAAAGAGGCTAACGCAAAAGAGACTAACGCCGAACGCAAGCAGCGCATCGCCACTCGAAGAGTAACTGTACGCCGCAGCAAAGGGCAGAGCCAGGAGCATGAGGATGCTCATCACGCCGTGGGAGATGGTGTTGCCCACCTCCTCGCCAAATGTGGGGATATAGACTTTAGCCATAGTTTTCGACTTTCAGGTAAGATTGTTATTAACTTTTAACAGTGTAATGTCGTAAAATAATAAATGTTTACGGTTTATTATTTATCGTTTATCATTACAACGGCAAAAGTAATCATTTTATTTTGACAAACAAATTTTTCTTGCATTTTTTTTCTTAATTTAGTTTTTGCGACCACTCTCCGCACTCCGCAGGCGACTATTAACAACGATAAGCACCTAAGTAATTCACTGATAATCAGTTGCGTACTTTATTGGTTAACATATGATATATGAATCAAAACAAAAACGCAAGTGACACACTTGATGTACTCTCTAAATGAAGACGCACCATCCAGAGATTGGGTGATGCGTCTTTTGTTCTTACTTTTGCTTGCTCAAAGCCTAATAGGATACGAG
>JAFUOK010000025.1 GCA_017481925.1 Alistipes sp. | reverse complement strand
CTCGCTCCGCAGCGTCGGTTGAATTTTGCATTTTGAATTAATACTTAAACGCTTTGTCGCCAATGTCGGTGCGGTGGAACAAGTTCTCGCACTTGATCTTGGCTACCTCCTGAGCAGCCTTCTGCTGTGCCTCACGTAGCGTGGGAGCCTCGCATACCACGATCATCACACGACCTCCCGAGGTGACATACTTGCCATCCTTGAGTGCTGTACCCATGTGATAGATAGAACCATCCACCTCCTCGGTGCCCTCGATAGCGTAGCCCTTCTCATATGAGCCGGGGTAACCCTTCGATGCCAATACGATGCCGAGTGTAGCCATCTTGTTCCAGGTGATTGTGGGCTGCTTGCCGTCGGCCACGTCGCAGAATACCTGACATATGTCGCTGGTCATACGGGGCAGGATAACCTCGGTCTCGGGATCGCCAAAGCGAGCGTTGAACTCGATAACCTTGATGCCCGACTTGGTCTTCATCAGACCGCCATACAGCACACCGCAGAACGGACAACCCTCCTCGACCATAGCCGCAGCCGTGGGACGCATAATCTTATCCATAGCGTAAGCGAGATCCTCCTCGGTGATGAAGGGAAGCTCGGTGTAAGCACCCATACCGCCCGTGTTGGGACCCTTGTCGCCATCGTAGGCACGCTTGTGGTCCTGCGCTACGGGCATAGGATATACATCCTTGCCATTTACGAAGCAGAGCAGCGAGAACTCGGGGCCCTCCAGATACTCCTCCACTACGACCTTGCCCTTGCCGAACTTCTCATCCTGCAACATGTCACGCAGAGCCGCCTCTGCCTCCTCCATAGTCTCGGCAATAACGACACCCTTACCAGCTGCCAAGCCGTCATACTTAAGTACGGTGGGCAGCGAGCCAGCCTTGACATACTCCATAGCGGCGTCGAAATCCTCGAATGTAGCGTATGCCGCCGTGGGGACACCATACTTGTGCATCAGATCTTTGGCAAACTGCTTGCTGGTTTCGATGCGTGCTGCCTCACGTGTAGGGCCAAAGATACGCAAACCGCTATCCTTGAAAGAGTTGGTGATGCCTGCCTCAAGTGCTACCTCGGGGCCTACAACGGTGAGTTCAATGTTGTTGTCGATAGCGAAAGCCTTCAACTTCTCGACCTCGGTCTCCTTGATTGCCACGCACTCGGCCAATGCCGCGATACCAGCATTACCCGGGGCGCAGAAGATCTTATCTACCTGGGGCGACTTGCTCAAACGCTCAACGATGGCGTGGCAACGGCCGCCCGAACCTACTACTAATACTTTCATTCTCTATTAGTGCTTAAAGTGACGCATACCCGTGCAGAGCATAGTGATGCCGCACTCGTTAGCCTTCTTTACTGAATCCTCGTCACGTACACTGCCACCCGGCTGAACGATAGCCGTAACGCCATACTGCGAAGCCAATGTCACCGTGTCGTCGAAGGGGAAGAAACCATCCGAAGCCAATACCAGACCATCGGTATAGCCTGCCGCCTGTGCCTGCTTCAGAGCGATCTCGGCCGAACCTACGCGGTTCATCTGACCAGCACCAACACCTACGGTGTGACCATCCTTTACCACTACGATAGCGTTTGACTTAACGTGCTTAACTATGCGCCAACCGAAGTTAAGGTCGGTTACCTGCTCGTCGGTAGGCTTTGCCTCCGTAACACACATCTCGGCAGTAACGGTAGTCGTTGTCTTGTCCAGATCCTGAACCAGCAAGCCGCCATTTACGCTTACGTACTGATTAACAACGCTCTCGTCTTTTGTCATATCTACCTGCAACAGACGCAAGTTCTTCTTCGTAGAGAGAATCTCCAGCGCACCCTCAGAGAACGAGGGAGCCATGATGATCTCCAGGAAGATGGGCTTCATAGCCTCGGCAGCCTCGCGTGTAACCTCGCGGTTTACAGCTACGATACCACCGAAGATGCTCACCTTGTCGGCCTCGTAAGCCTTTGTCCATGCATCCAATACGTCTGCTCCGATAGCAGCACCGCAGGGGTTCATATGCTTCAGACCTACGCAGAAGGGCTCGTCGAACTCGCGAACGATTGAGAGTGCTGCGTTAGCATCCTGAATATTGTTGTATGAGAGTTCCTTGCCATTAAGCTGCTTTGCGTTGGCGAGAGAGTATGAGCCTGCCTCTGCTGCACCGTAGAACTTCGCCTGCTGGTGGGGATTCTCACCATAGCGCAAGCCCTGCACGAGGTCAAATTCGAGGAAGAGCTTCTCGTTCAGACCAGCTGCCTTACGCATATAGGTGGCAATCATTGAGTCGTACTCTGCCGTGTGGGTGTAGGCCTTTGCCGAGAGCTGCAGACGAGTCTCAACGGTGGTGTTGCCGTTGGCCTTGATCTCGTCGATAATCTGTGCATAGTCTGCAGGGTCGCACACTACCGTTACATCCTTGTAGTTCTTTGCTGCCGAGCGCAACATTGAGGGGCCGCCGATGTCGATATTCTCGATTGCATCCTCCATCTTCACGTCGGGCTTTGCGATAGTCTGACGGAAGGGATAGAGGTTTACGCAAACCATATCGATAAACTCGATCTGGTTATCCTTCAATGCCTTGAGGTGGCTCTCGTCGTCACGGCGTGCCAGCAGACCGCCATGCACCTTGGGGTGCAGGGTCTTCACACGACCGTCACAAATCTCGGGGAAACCCGTTACATCGCTAATGTTGATTACCTCTACACCACTATCGGCCAACAGTTTCATCGTGCCGCCCGTGGCAATAATCTCCCAGCCCAAGGCACGCAGCTGCTGTGCAAACTCCACAACGCCGGTCTTGTCGCTGACGCTAACTAATGCTCTCATTTTCTATTCTTTGTTTAATAATTTGCTGATTGTTTGAATATAAAGTTCGTGTTCTATTGAGTGAATCTTTGCCGTAACCTCCTCGATACTGTCGCCATCGTACTCTATGGCACGTTGTGCTATGATGCGACCGCCGTCAAGCGATGAATCAACATAGTGAATCGATGCTCCGAAGACCTTCACGCCATACTCCATAGCCTGCTCGATGGCTCGTGCCCCCTTGAATGCGGGCAGCAGCGACGGGTGTAGGTTGATGATATGACCCTCATAGGCCGAGAGTAACTCCTCGCCCACGATTCGCATATAACCGGCCAGGCAGATGAGTTCTACCTCCGCCTCACGCAGTCGGCTGACAATCTCACGCTCGTAGTCCGCCTTCGAGGCGTAATCCTTGGCCGAGAATACGAATGAAGGAATACCCATCCTCTGAGCTACCTCCACGACGCGAGCCTGGGGCTTGTCGCACACCATGAGTGCCACCTCGGCAGGTATCACACCTGCCAACGTAGCCGTGGCTATGGCCTCGAAGTTGGAGCCATAGCCGCTGGCAAAGATTGCTATTTTGTGTTTAGCGCTCACCTTATTTAATAGTTACGCCCTCACCCTCTACGATACGACCGATAACCGAAGCCTTCTCGCCTGCTGCCGTGAGGATCTCGATAGCCTTGTCGGCCTCCGCTGAGTCGAGTGCGATGACCATACCTACACCCATGTTGAAGATGTTGAACATCTCGCGGTGTGCTACGCCACCCCACTTCTCCAGGAAGCGGAATACGGGCAGTATCTCCCACGAGCCCTCGGTAACCTCTACGCCCTGACCCTCGGTGAGGATACGGGGAATATTCTCGTCAAAGCCACCACCAGTGATGTGGCTGATGCCGTGAACGTCGCACTGCTTGATCACCTCCAGCACCTGCTTAACGTAGATGCGTGTGGGGGTCAAGAGTACCTCACCCAGAGGCTTGTCGCCCAGGTCGGCATGGGGCTGGTGAAGGTCGAAGCCATTGTCCGCAACGATCTTGCGAACCAGTGAGAAGCCGTTTGAGTGAACACCGCTTGATGCGATACCGATAAGCACGTCGCCTACCTTAACCTTCGTGCCGTCGATGAGCTTTGCACGCTCCACAACGCCACACGTAAAGCCTGCGATGTCGTACTCGCCACCGCCGTACATGCCTGGCATCTCGGCAGTCTCACCACCAATCAGGGCGCAACCCGCCTGACGACAACCCTCGGCAACCGATGCCACGATAGCCTCAATCTTTGCGGGCTCGTTGTGACCTACGGCAACATAGTCGAGGAAGAACAGAGGCTCGGCACCCTGTGCCAACACATCATTCACGCACATCGCTACGGCGTCGATACCGATAGTGTTGTGCTTGTCCATCTCGAACGCAAGCTTCAGCTTGGTACCTACACCATCGGTACCGCTCACAAGGATAGGTTCCTTGTAGCCGAGCGATGCCAGGTCGAACATACCGCCGAAAGCTCCGATGTTACCCATCACGCCCGGGCGCGAGGTAGATTTTACGTGCGACTTGATGCGGCGCACTACTTCGTATCCGGCTTCGAGGTTTACACCGGCATTTTCATAACTTTTAGCCATATTACTATATACTTTATAATTTATTGTTTGCGGAAATAGTTTACGGCATTGGCAAAGATGCTCTGCTGCTTGTTGCCGTGAATATTCTTAAAGAGGTTCTCCTCGTAGCGCTCTGTGTGACCCATCTTACCCAGGATCTGACCGCTTGCGCTGATAATACCCTCGATGCCATAGCTTGAGCCGTTGGGGTTGTAGGGTGCGCAGAGTGTAGCCTCGCCTGCGGGATCAACATACTGGAATGCCACCTGACCATTAGCGAAGAGCTGCTCGGCCATCTCGTCGCTCACGACGAACTTACCCTCACCGTGACTTACGGCGATAGAGTGCTCCTCACCCAAAGTAAATGATGAGAGCCAGGGCGAAGCCGTTGTAGCCACGCGGGTGGTTACGATCTGCGAGATGTGACGGTTGATATCGTTACGGAACAGCGTCGGAGACTCCTTCACCACCTGACCCAGGCGACCGTAGGGCAACAGACCCGACTTAACCAATGCCTGGAAGCCGTTGCAGATACCCAGAATCAAGCCACCACGATCCAGCAGGGCGTGGATAGCGTCGGTGATAACCTTATTGTTCAGCACGTTTACGATGAACTTACCTGATCCGTCGGGCTCGTCACCGGCAGAGAAACCACCACTCAGAGCCAGGATGTGGCACTCGTCGATGTGCTTCTTCATCTTCTCGATTGATGCGGTGATATCCTCGGGTGTGAGGTCGCAGAAGACGCTCGTCGTGGTCTTTGCTCCGGCACGCTCGAAGGCCTTGGCAGTGTCGTAGTCGCAGTTGGTACCCACGAATGCGGGAAGATAT
Organism: Alistipes sp.; assembly: GCA_017481925.1. Lineage (GTDB taxonomy): Bacteria > Bacteroidota > Bacteroidia > Bacteroidales > Rikenellaceae > Alistipes. The sequence continues at coordinate 10,753 of JAFUOK010000025.1, read as the reverse complement.
ACTACGGGCTCGGCGACAGCCTCGCCTGCGTACTCAAACTTCTTCGGAGCGGGCTCGCTCTTACGTGTTGAGCCACCCTCGATGCCACGGTCGGGATAGATCTGGCAGAACTTCTCGGCGTTGCACTTCTGCATGCAGTCGATGCAGAACTTCTCGCCATTGAATGTTACGGCTGACTCCTCGACAGTCTGGCCGATGCACTCGGCAGCCTCGAACGAAAGCTCCTCCGTAGCCTCCACAACGATAGAGCCGTAAGCGTAGTCGAACAGAGCCTCGTCGGCCATATCAACTATGGCACCTACCTTATTACCGAATGACATCTTCGCTACGGCCTCAGCTACGCCACCGAATCCTACAGCGTAGGCGGCAACAATCTTACCCTGCTCGATAGCTGACGATACGAAGTCGAAGTTACGCTTCAATGCGTCGGTATCGGGCATATAGTTAGCCAGAGGGGTGTGACGGATGATGTAGAGCTTGTGATCTGCGGCCTTAAACTCGGGGCTGATAACGGTGCGTGCATCAACCGTTGTGATACCAAATGCCATAAGCATAGGGGGAACGTTGATATCCTGGAACGTACCGCTCATTGAGTCCTTACCTCCGATTGAGGGCAGACCCAATGCCAACTGCATCTTCAACGCTCCGAGCAATGCTGCCAGAGGCTTACCCCACGAGGTCTCGCTGTTCATGCGCTCGAAGTACTCCTGATATGAGTAGCGCATCTTGTCGTAGTGGGCACCCGCTGCAACAACCTTTGCTGCCGACTCCACTACGGCATACGCTGCACCGTGGTAGGGGCTCCACGAGGTGAGGAAGGGGTTATAGCCGAAGGCCATGATGCTGGCCGTATTGGTATGTGCAGTGCCTACGGGCAACTTCTGTACTGATACCTGTGTCTCGGTGTTCTGCGTCTTGCCACCAAAGGGCATAAGCACGGTCGAAGCACCGATCGTAGAGTCGAACATCTCGATCATACCACGCTGTGATACGACGTTGTCGTCCTTAAGGTTGTTCTCAACCTTCTCACGAAGCGTTGCACCCTCTACCTCGCGGTGGAAGGGATTCTTCTCCTCGACGGCAGCTACACGAATCTTGGTGTAGTGCTTTGCACCTGCCGAGTCGATAAACTCACGCTTGAGGTTTACGATCATCTCGCCGCCGTAGAACATCTTCAGACGGTTGGTATCCGTCACGTCGGCAACGTGCGTTACCTCGATGCTCTCCGAGTGGCAGTACTCGATGAACTGCTCCTTATCCTTTGCCTCGATAACTACGGCCATACGCTCCTGCGACTCGCTGATGGCAAGCTCGGTAGAGTTCAGACCGCTATACTTTGTCTTTACACGGTCGAGGTAGATGTCCAAGCCTGCGGCCAACTCGCCAATAGCAACCGACACACCACCTGCGCCGAAGTCGTTCGACTTCTTGATGAGTTTGGTAACCTCGGGGCGACGGAACAGACGCTCCAACTTACGCTCCTCGGGAGCATTACCCTTCTGTACCTCCGATGAGCACTCCTCGATAGATTTCACGTTGTGCTCCTTCGATGAACCTGTAGCACCACCGATACCGTCACGACCTGTGCGACCACCCAACATAAGGATCACATCGCCCGCAGCGGGTGACTCACGGCGTACGTTCTCTGCCTTCACGGCACCTACCACAGCACCTACCTCCAGACGCTTTGCAACGTAGTCGGGGTGGTAGATCTCGCGCACGTGAGTGGTGGCAAGACCGATCTGGTTACCATAGCTTGAATAACCGGCCGCAGCCTTTGTGGTGATGATGCGCTGGGGCAACTTGCCCGGCATAGTCTCGGCAACGGGCTTATAGATATCGCCAGCACCCGTCACACGCATAGCCTGATATACATAGCTACGGCCTGACAACGGGTCGCGGATAGCACCACCCAAACAGGTCGAAGCACCACCGAAGGGCTCGATCTCTGTGGGGTGATTGTGAGTCTCGTTCTTGAACTGCAAGAGCCACTTCTCATCCTTGCCATCAACATCTACATTGACATAGATCGAGCAGGCGTTGTTCTCCTCTGACTGCTCCATATTGTCCAGCACGCCCGTCTTCTTCAAGTAGCGTGCGCCGATGGTAGCAAGTTCCATCAGGCAGAGGCTCTTCTCTGTGCGACCCAGCTCCTCGCGAATCTTGTGCAGGGTCTCCACAGCCTCGCCAAGCTCCTCCTTGAGGAATGACTCGTCGATCGTGATCTCCTCGATCTCGGTGGTAAAGGTTGTGTGACGGCAGTGGTCGCTCCAATATGTGTCGAGGATGCGCAACTCGGTCTCCGAGGGGTCACGACCCTCCTCGGTGTAGTATTTTACCACCTCACGCAGGTCGTCGGCGTTCATCGCTAGACCATACTGCTTGCAGAAGGGAGCCAGCTCCTCATCTTTGAGAGCCGTGAGGCCGTGCAACGTGGGCACGGGCTTAATCTCGGCATTCTCCATATCCGAGAGTACGCTCAGATCCTTGCGGCGTGACTCCACGGCGTTGATATAGTAGTGCTCCACGCGAGCCATCTCCTCCTCGGTGATGGCGTCGTCGAAGATGATGAGCTTCGATGACTTGATGTGTACATCAGCCGTAGGCTCAATTAGACGCACGCAGTCCACCGCTGACGATGCACGCTGGTCGAACTGACCGGGCAGATACTCAACGGCCAAATACTTCTTGCCCTCCAATGGGCACTCGTCGCTCACGCAGTCGGTCACGATCTCTCCGAATACAGCGTAGCGGCTCTTCTCTACGAGCTCCTCCGAGAATCCGAACAGGTCATAGACGTTGAGCAGGCGCAGTGACGCCAGCTTCAAGCCGAGGTTGTTGTTCAGCTCCTTGCGAAGAGTCTCCGCCTCGACCTGGAATCGAGGGTATTTCTCTACAAAAATGCGGTAATTCTTCATATTGTGTTCGATTGTTTTTTGCTTTGATTACAACTCTGCCTCCAGTACCTTCTCGGTCTGTGCCTTGCGGAAGGCGATCAGGCGCTCCTCCAGAGCCTTGTCTGTGAGGGCGAAGATCGAAGCGGCGATAAGCGCAGCATTCTTGGCGCCATTGATGGCTGTGGTAGATACGGGAATACCGCCGGGCATCTGCACGATTGAGAGCAATGAATCCAAACCGCCCAGCGCCGAGGTCTTGATGGGCACGCCGATAACGGGAACGGTGGTCAGTGCGGCCGTAACACCTGCCACGTGAGCAGCACCTCCGGCACCTGCGATGATGGCACCGATACCGCGCTCCTTGGCCGACTCGGCATACTCCACCATCAGGTGAGGTGTGCGGTGTGCGCTGATAACTCGTTTCTCATACTCGATTCCCAACTCCTCCAAAGTCTCGCAAGCGGCTGACATTACGCCCCAGTCGCTCGTAGAGCCCATAATAACTGCAACTTTCATATTGTCAATGTGTAATGTTAAAAACGCAGCCGCTGCATCGGAGTGCAACGGCCACAATTATACTTAAAATTCAAATATCGTCATCTTCTCACAAGCACACACATCCGCGCACCATCCCACGACAGCGTAGCCCGCAGGGCTCGATGAGTGAAGAGTAGTAAGTGGTGGTATCATCATTTTTTTGTGGTTTTTTAAGTGCGGTAAAGGTCGTGTTTGTAACGCTTTTCGCAGCGTTCGTGCAAAGATACATTAATTTATTTTAATGTAAAAGTTTTTCCCGCCCGAAATATTAACAAATTATCCACCCATCCGAAGCAATTTGCGGGGATTGAAATTAAAAAAATAACCCGCCTTGGTCGGCGGGTTGGTTGTTCACACGATTGAAAAGTTTTTTATGGCTTTAAAGCTCTCTTTCGTGTGTGCCCTCGTTGGGGCGTGGGGCCGCGTCCTCACGGGCGTAGCCGACACAAACTATATTCATAAAACAAACAAAATAAACTCTTTAAATCTCTATGGCAAAGGTCGTAATAGAAAATGAGTAGCGCAATACCGAAAAGTTGGTAAACTGCATCGCCGATTCACTAAAAGTGGGGATTGGGAAATGTCGTAAAAAATCATTATTTTTGCGAGCAAAAATAGTTACTATATGTTTTTGTCGGATTTGAAGACAGGTGAGTCGGCTGTGATTCTGAAAGTTTTGGGTCACGGCGGATTCCGACGCCGAATACTCGAAATGGGTTTCGTGCGGGGTCAAGAGGTTGAGTCTGTGCTCAATGCTCCGCTACGCGACCCTATCAAATATCGCCTGATGGGTTATGAGGTGTCGCTTCGTCGTAGCGAGGCGGCAATGATTGAGGTGCTCACCGTCGAGGAGGCTCGCTCGCTGCGCACCGAGGATGGTGCATCGGTAGCACCCAATGAAGATACAATCGAAGAGGTGTTCAAGGAGAAGATACGCGAGATAAACGTTGCGCTGGTGGGTAATCCCAATAGCGGCAAGACGTCGCTCTTCAACGCCCTTTCGGGAGGTCACGAACACGTGGGGAATTATAGTGGCGTGACTGTCGATGCCAAGAGCGGCTCGTGCCGATATAAGGGTTATAAGATTAATATAACGGATCTGCCAGGAACATACGCTCTGTCGGCATATACCCCCGAGGAGTTGTATGTGCGTGGTCACCTGATGAAGGAGATGCCCGATGTGGTTATCAATGCTGTGGTGGCGTCGAATCTGGAGCGTAATCTCTTCCTTACGACGGAACTTATCGATCTGAATCCCAAGATGGTCGTGGCGCTGAATATGTACGACGAGTTGGAGCATAGCGGCGCACATCTCGACTATGAGCAGTTGGGACGAATGATCGGTGTGCCGATGGTGCCCGTGGTGGCGAAAAATGGCAAGGGTCTGGATGCCCTGCTCGATGAGGTGATTCTCACGTTCGAGAACGAAAACCCCAAGGTGCGTCATATTCATATCAACTACTCATCCTCTATCGAAACCGAGGTTGCGGCTTTGGCCCGACTGATGAAGCGTCATATCGAGGAGTTGCCCAAGTGTTTTCCGCCACGTTATTGGTCGGTGAAGATGCTGGAGGGTGATAGTAGTGTCGAGGCTCTGCTCTCTGATGCACCCCACTTTGAGGAGTGGCGCGCGTGGCGTGATAAGGCTGTGGTGCGTATCAAGACTTCGCTGGGCGAGGATGTCGAGAGTGCCGTGACGAACGAGAAATACGGCTTTATCGAAGGAGCATTGGCCGAGACCTATACGCCGAGCCGCGAGGATGCCAACCGCCCCACGTCGATTATTGACCGTGTGGTGACGCATAAATATTTGGGTATTCCCATCTTCCTGCTGGTGATGTTCGTAATGTTCTGGAGCACCTTCACGCTGGGAGCCTATCCGCAGGAGTGGATCGAGGCTGCCTTCGGGTGGTTGGGAGAGTTTGTTGCAGGCCTTATGTCGGAGGGTCCACTGCGTGATTTGATTGTCGATGGAATCATCGGCGGCGTAGGTTCTGTGGCGGTCTTTTTGCCCAATATCGTGATTCTCTATCTCTTCATTTCGCTGATGGAGGACTCGGGTTATATGGCTCGTGCGGCGTTCATTATGGATAAACTGATGCACCTGGCAGGTCTGCACGGAAAGTCATTCATTCCGTTGGTTATGGGCTTTGGTTGCAACGTGCCTGCAATTATGGCTACACGCACCATTGAAAGCCGTAGTAGTCGCCTGATTACCATATTGATAAACCCCTTTATGTCATGTAGTGCTCGACTACCCGTTTTTATCCTTTTGGCGGGAACATTCTTCCCCGAGCACGCTGGCGTGGCGCTCTTCTGTATATATATTTTCGGAGGTGTGATGGCTATCCTGACGGCTCGCATTCTGCGTCGATTTATGTTTGGTGCTGATGAGACTCCCTTTGTTATGGAGCTTCCGCCCTACCGTATCCCGACGCTCAATGCTACATTGCGTCATATGTGGGAGCGTAGTGAGCAATATTTGCGAAAGATTGGTGGTTTGATTTTGGTTGCAGCCATCATAATTTGGTTTTTGAGTTATTATCCCCGCCCTGCGGAGAGCGTCGTGACGCCTACGATGACGGAGCAGGAGGCGGCGATGGCACACTCGGAGAACTCCTATCTGGGACGTATCGGCAAGGTGTGCGAACCCGTGATGAAACCCCTCGGCCTGGATTGGCGTGCCAGCGTAGCGCTGGTGTCGGGTGCGGCGGCCAAGGAGATTGTGGTATCGACGCTGGGAGTGTTGTACTCGGTCGAGGATGCCGAGGAGAATGGTGCTTCATTGTCGCAGCATCTCATCTCGTCGGGTAACTACTCGCGTTCGTCGGCACTTGCTATGATGATATTCGTGCTACTCTACTTCCCTTGTATAGCCACCATTGCTGCCATAGCACAGGAGGCAGGCGGATGGCGCTGGGCGCTATTCTCGGTGGTATATAATACGCTGTTGGCGTGGGTTGTAGCGTGGGGAGCCTACAATATAGGTATTTTATTGGGAATGTAATATGAAGAGTTATAGAACAGATACGGCTATGAGTGCGCTGCTGTCGAAGGATATGAAGATCGTGGAGTTGATCGATCTCTCGTGCGATGTGTTGCCCGTCTTTCTGCGACTGGATATGCAGTTGCCCTTTGGCGATCGGTCGGTGGAGGAGTTGTGTGGGCAATATGGTTTGTCGTCGGATATGTTCCTGATGTTGTGTCAGATATATCTCTCGGCGGATGTGGAGCCTGATGTGACACTGCTCAAGGGCGATGATTTGCGTCATCTGCTGCGTTATCTGCACGCGTCACACCGTTATTATACCGATGTGCTGCTACACTCGATTGAGAGCGGCGTGGAGCGTGTGTTGAAGGCTTGCGACAGGAAGCAGAGTCTGATTGTGAGGAAGTTTTACGATGACTACGCCGATGAGGTGCGTGCACACCTGGAGTATGAGGAGCAGGTGATATTTCCCTATGTTGAGCGTGTGATAGCAGGTCTACAGGGAGAGGTGAGCATAGAGCAGAGTATGGCTAACCACTCGGATATATGCGATAAGGTGGATGATATGAAGAGTATCATCATCAAATACCTGCCCGAGAGTTGCCCCACGGCGGAGCGTTACGAGCTGCTGTGCGATCTGTTCCGTCTGCGAGATGATCTTGCGAAGCATACCCTTATCGAGGTGGCTGTGCTCACTCCGCTGGTTGCAAAATTGGAAAAAGAACTTGCACTATGAGACGTTACCGTATAGCAATCGTAGAGCCCTCCGTAATCATCGCCCAGGGTGTGGCTTCGATCCTTGCAGCGAGTGGCGAAGCTGATGTAGTGGCTATCTACCCCACTTTGCGAGCCTATGCTGACCGCTTGAATGTAAAGGATGTGGAGGTCGTTGTCGTGGGTTCGCAAGTAGCTGTTGGCGTACAGTTGCGCTCGGAGTTGCAGGGTGTGGCGGTTGTGCTATTATCGACTACGGTCGTGGATGAGGATGTGCTGCGTCAGGTTGATGGCGTGATAAATATATATGATGACGAGGCCGCGCTGATGCGTAAGGTGCGTACGGCCGTAGAGCAGGGCGAAACGAACCCTTACAGCGATAGCCACGATCTGTCGGAGCGTGAACGCGATGTGCTGATTCTTGTTGCCAAGGGTATGGCAAACAAAGAGATCGCCGACCGTCTGAATATCTCGATTCACCCCGTGATGTCGCACCGCAAGAATATTACCCACAAGACGGGTATAAAGTCAGTGGCGGGTCTTACGGTATATGCCCTGCTGAATAATCTGCTCGACCAGAGCGATGTGACGCTGTAGCCGATCAACAAAAAATGTCTAACTCCCGCAGGGTTAGACATTTTTGTTAATCCTCCTCTTCGAGTTGAAAAATCTCCTCGACAGGTTTCTGGAATGTGTGGGCAATCTTTAGCGCCAATACCGTTGATGGTACAAACTTTCCGCTCTCGATGGCGTTGATGGTTTGACGGCTTACGCCCGTGGCGTTGGCCAACTCTTGTTGTGTTATGCGTTGCTCGGCGCGTGCAACTCGGATGGTATTTTTCATAACGTAAACTCTCTTTTGCGTAAGCGTCTGAGGTGTCTCTCAAAACGACCGTAGTACACTACCCATACTAGGAACGGTGTGATATACTGTTCATCGTGGAGCATTGATGAGCTTCCGCCCGCCATCAGTTCGATGATGTGGCACACCGCATAGATGATTACAACGCAGTATCCCACCTCCTTGAGAGCCTTGCCACGCAGTGCGGCTGTCATCTCGTCCTCCTCTTTCTCGCGTGAGATGCTGATCAACGCCATGGCAATATAAAGTGCTGCTTGCGCAGCATCCATCAGCCACGGGTTGGAGTCGATGAACGATGCTTCGATGTAGATGCTCGCTACGATGAGTATGAGCATTAGAAAGATTAATGCCTGCCCAATCTTCTTGCAGTAATGGGGAAGTAACCAATTTTTCATAGTTGTAATAGTTTTATCTTGGACAATTGTTGTGTGTGTTGCTTAAGTACAATACAAATGTAAAGCAAACTTTACAAAAAGACAAATAATTTTGACAAAAAAAATAATTGGAGGAGTCCAAAATCCTGAACTCCTCCAATTTTACAGAACTAATTCTATGTTTACTCGGCGCTGTAGGGGCCGTAGATAGCCGTGATGATCATCTGCTCATCACGAGCCGAGAGACGGTAGATCTTATACTTGCGACCGCCATCGTAGGCTTTGATTACGATATGACCATCCTCGGGACAGATACCCTTTGCCCACTCTTCGGCAGCAAACTCTTCGCGCGTCTTCGGTAAGATATATCCCGACAGAACCTTGTAGCCTGTCTCCAGCTGCGGCTCGGCATTGACCATGCGGTCGAGCAACTCGGGTTGTGTATGCTGCTGATCCCATACATTGAGGATGTAGTTCTTAGCCTTGACTGCTGAGAGGAACTCCACGGGCATAGCATCCTTATATGAGTGGTGGTTGGCCTTGCAGACATCCACCTCGCCGCACGCCTCGCCTACCTTCGTCTCGATATTCACTCGCTCGCCCTTCTCGTCCTTGAGCGAGGTGCTCACATCGCCACCCGAATAGTAGCTGAACGGGCCGTAGTCAAATCTTACGGCTATACTCAGCGCATTCTCGTTGATGCGACCCTTGGTATTGTCGGCGTTAAGGTCTGCATAGCGGATGGTCTTACCCTCCTCGCCTGTCCACACCTCGGCATTGGCTGCAAGGTTGCGAATCGAGAAGTTGGGATACTTCTCGGGGTTATTCTTCAGTGCAATCTGATTCTCGGCACCCACATAGAAGGGCTCCTGCTGCATGCCGAACTGCTCGGTGTGGTGCTTCACGAAGGCCAGGTAGTTGGCCATGTGCACATTTTCGGTATCGACAGCCTGCGGATAGGCGTAGTCGGGCCAGGCACGCTCGTAGAGCATATCAAACTGTAGGTACTCGCCCGCTTCGGCTATACCCACAAGGCGGTAGTTCGGGGCACGTCGCTCGGTCATTGCGGCCGGCAATGTGGCATCGCCCATATGGTCGTTGTGGTAGTGCGAGAGCATCAGGTAATCGACCTCCGTTGAGGCGGGGTTTACACGCTCGACGTAGCGCGCAACATACTCGCCGGCACGACGCTCACGGTCGGGCATAGGTTCAGCCATCAGAGGGTACTTTTCGAACGTCGGGTCGTGGTCGCCCACGTCGATGAGCATTGTCGTAGCATCGGGGAAGATAAGAAAACTCGACTCGCCGCGACCGGTGTAGATGTGGTGAATATCCATCTCACCCTCTTTCCAGCCGCCATATACATCGCCCACCTTTTCGCTCTGCGAACATGATGCGAGGAGGGCACACGCTAATAGTGGAATATACTTTTTCATAATCTAAGGTTGTGTTTTTCCTTCCAAAATTAGAAAAAATATGCGGTTCTGGCAATCTTGTGGGGGCTTTTTTGTTCGAAAAGAGCAATTTTTAAAAATATTTTTCTATATTTGCATTATGAAATGTAAGGCAGTATGATGTCACGTCGCAACATATCACTTCTATTTATGCGCTCTATGCGAATGTGCCGTTAGGCACGCTTATCACTTTGGGTGGTTATGTACCGCCGTGTGTCGAAGACACTAAATTCCCCTTTTATTTATTTTCAGTTGCTGAAAACCTGTAATTTGTAAATTGACATTTGGCGCTTGTGCGTCAAGTGAGTAAATATATAAAACTATGTCAGAAAAGAAACTTCGTTTTGAGACCCGACAGATTCACGGTGGTTATCACGTCGATCATACCGGCTCACGTGGCGTAGCGATCTACCCCACGGCGGCCTATCACTTCAAGAGTTGCGACTATGCGGCTCGATTGTTTGAACTCAGCGAGGGTGGAAACATATACACACGTCTGCACAATCCCACAACGGCAGCCTACGAGGAGCGCATTACGGCTCTCTATGGTGGCGTAGGTGCTTTGGCTGTGGCGTCGGGTATGTCGGCTATCCTGCTGACCGTGACGGCTCTTGCCGAGGCTGGCGATAATATCGTAGCATCGCCCTTCCTCTATGGTGGTACGTACAATCAGTTCCGTATTTCACTGCGTAAGTTGGGTATTGACTGCCGTATAGCCCGCAGCGAGCGTGCCGAGGATTTTGAGGCTTTGATTGACGAGCGCACGAAGATGATATATGCCGAGAGTATGGGTAACCCCACGTGTGACGTGCCCGACCTGGAGGCGTTGGCCGAGGTAGCACGACGCAAGGATGTCCCCTTTGTGGTGGATAATACATTCGGTGCGGCAGGATTCCTTTGCAATCCCTTTGATTGGGGAGCAAATG
>JAFUOK010000024.1 GCA_017481925.1 Alistipes sp. | reverse complement strand
GTTCTATCCGCCCATTCCGAAAAACAAAAGGATAGCAAAAAATGCTATCCTTCCCTTTCCAGAGCTGAATCCGAGACTTGAACTCGGGACCCCTTCATTACGAGTGAAGTGCTCTACCACTGAGCTAATTCAGCCTGAGGCCATCTGATGCGGCCGTTTTCGGATGCAAATATCGTAATTTTTTTGAAAGATACGATACTTTACCCCGAAAAAGTGACAATTTTTTTAACCACAAAGCCCGGGCGCAGGGCTCGGGCTTTGGTGTTTGGTTATATTTTCTGCTCTTTAGCGTGTTGCAGGTGCGGGCAGGCCGGGCTTGGTGGGGATACGATCCTCATCCATAGCGGCGCTCAACGCAATCCATGCAGCGATAACAGCATCAACCTTCAGATCCTCCAGCGACAGACGCTCGTAGGTATCCATCACGGTGTGGTATGTGCGACCATACTCCAACTCATCCTGGATGAACTGGTATGCGGGCAGACCCAGACCGTTGAATACTACGTGGTCGGTGCTACCTGTGCGGCGCAGTGAGAGGGTCTTGAAGCCGAGAGTCTCGATGTGCTTCTTCCAGGTCTCGAAGAAGGGAACAGCCTGATCGTTCTCCTCGAGGTAGATACCGCGGAAGCGACCTGAGCCGTTATCCATATTCAGGTAGAGTGCGAAGTTGTCGTAGCCGTCGAGCTTCTTACCCTTAGCCGAGTCGTAGAGGTTGATGTTGGCGTAGCCGCGTGAGCCATAGAGACCCTGCTCCTCGCCACCCCACAATGCAAGGCGGATAGTACGCTTGGGCTGGATGCCGAGCGACTTGATGATACGCATAGCCTCCATCATCACGATGCAGCCTGATGCGTTGTCAGCACCACCCGTGCCACCGTGCCATGAGTCGAAGTGAGCACCGATAAGCACGATCTCGTTCTTGAGCTTGGGGTCGGTGCCGGGGATCTCGGCGATGACGTTGTTGATGCGCTGGTTGTTGGTGAAGGTGTTCTTGATGTTGAGCTCCATCTCTACCTTCTCACCCTTGGCGATCATACGAGCCATACGGCCGTGGTCCTCGATGGGGAGCATAACCTCGCAGATAGGCTCGGGATCACCCACCTTATACTGTACGCCACGTGAGGGGGCTACGTTGAACGTACCACCACCGCTGATGATAGCCACGGGCTTCTCCTCTTTGAGCATATTGGTGATTGCGGTCTGCAACTCGCGTGAAGCCATAGAGGCTGCGCGACTGATTGAGGGGATACGGCTGTTTGATGTGGGACGGGGATCCTGTGCCAGCACCTCCAGCTCCTCCTCGGTAAAGCGTGTTGCCAGGGGGTTGAAGTTCATCTGGTAGGTCTGTGTCACGGGCATCAATACGATCTTGCCGGCCAGCTTACCCTTATACTTGTCCAGATCAGCTACGCTCTGTGCCTCGATGAGCACTACCTCGCCCTTTACCAGACCGTTGGTGCTGCCTGACCACGCCTTGGGGTTACCTGCGAAGCTGGTGTAGTAGGGAGCGGTCATAGCCACGTAGTTCATCTCGTTGTCCCAGCCACCCTTCGCAAAGTCGAAGGCGTACTCGGCGCGGGGATTCGACAAACCCATCTCCTTCAAATACTCGATAACCATCTTCTCGGCACGCAACTTAAGCTGCGATGCAGCCAAGCGGGGACCCATATCGTCAGTCATAAACTGAGCCATCTCCTCGATCTTAGACTTTGCAAAGCCCTCGTTCTTCACCTTGTAGGCGAGTTCTGCCGAGAGACTGTTCTGTGCATACGCGGCGCTTACCATCGCCACCATTGCCATCAGTGAAAAAATTACTCTCTTCATCTTTCTCGTGTTTTTAATTAGTAAAGTATAACGTCCTTTTTGTATTCGCATTTGACCTTTTTTGTTAGATACAAAGATATAGGTTATTTTATAAACAAAAAGAATTATTTTGTATATTTGCGGTAAGGCTCTTGATTTTTTGCGCATATTTGGGTCTTTACCCACATATTTTGAGCCCGAGTAGCCTAAAAACAATAACTATGATAACCTTCCTTATTTGTCTTGCCCTGCTTGTTGGAGCCTATTTTCTCTATGGCGCCTATCTGGATCGCGTCTGTCAGATCGACGCCAAGGCCCCCGTGCCCTCGGCTACGCTCTACGACGGAGTGGATTATCTGCCTATGCCGCGCTGGCGTACATTCCTTATCCAGTTGCTCAATATCGCGGGCGTTGGCCCCATCTTTGGCGCCATTATGGGAGCCTGCTTCGGCCCCGTGGCCTTTCTGTGGATTACGTTGGGCGGAATCTTTGTCGGCGCTATGCACGACTATGTGTCGGGCGTCATTTTGTTGCGTAACGATGGCTTGAGTCTGCCTGAAATCGTGGGTCGCTACCTTGGTGGCGGTATGTTGCAGCTGATGCGTGTCATCGCTATGGTGCTGCTCATCCTTGTAGGCGTGGTCTTTATGCGCTCGCCAGCAAGTATTATGGGAGAGATGGTGCCCGCCGTGTCGTATTGGTGGTGGGTGGCCATAATACTTGTCTATTACTTTATCGCCACGATGCTGCCTATCGACAAACTTATCGGTAAGGTCTATCCGCTGTTTGGAGCTGCACTTATCTTTATGGCGCTGGGTCTGTTGGGCGTGATGCTCTTTGGCGAATACTCTATTCCCGAACTTGTGCCTGCGACGCTGCGTAACTTCCAGCCCAACGCCGAAGCGATGCCTATCATCCCGACGCTCTTTATCACCATCGCCTGTGGTGCTGTCTCGGGCTTTCACGCTACGCAGTCGCCGCTGATGGCCCGCTGTATGAACAACGAGCGTGAGAGCCGTGTGGTGTTTTACGGAGCGATGATCTCCGAATCTATCATAGCCCTTATCTGGGCGGCTATCGGTATGGCCTTCTTCCACGGCCCCGAGTCGCTGGCTGCAGCCCTTGCCGAGCATGGCAATAATGCTGCGTGGGCGGTAAATACCATTGCCCACACCACACTCGGACAGGTGGGAGCCATCCTGGCTCTGCTGGGTGTTGTGGCGGCACCCATCACCTCGGGCGATACGGCCTTCCGCTCGGCCCGACTGATTGTGGCCGATATTCTCCACATTGAGCAACGTACAATCTACAAACGTCTGATGATCAGCCTTCCACTCTTCGCTATCGGCACGGTGTTGCTCTTTGTCGATTTCGATATTATATGGCGCTACTTCGCCTGGACCAATCAGGCTATGTCGGTCGTGACGCTGTGGGTTATCGTTGTCTATCTGCGTGAGCGCGACCGCAATATATGGGTGGCTCTGCCGCCGGCAATATTTATGACCTATATCTGCACCGCCTTTGTCTTTATATCGGATCAGTTCGTCGGCATGGCAAACCGTCCTTTGGCCTATGCGCTGGCTACGGTGGTGACGCTTCTGATCTCGGTTGCTATGTGGCAGAAGGTGCGTAGCAGAGTAAAACTTGCAAAATAGTATGGCACGAATTACTATAAATCCCACCTCGTCGGGACTGTGGCACGTCGAGGGCCTGGGCGACGAACTACGCCGCTCGCGTGAGCGCGAGAAGGAGTCGTGGCCTGCGGCCGCCGATATGCGTTTTGAGGCTGTTCAGCGCCTGGTGGATGTGCTGGGCGAGGAGGAGGTGCACCTTGATTGGGAGCATCGTCCTACACGTGCGGCTATGGAGCTATTGTATGCTGCCGCTGCGGATCAGTTTGTTGTGGGCGAGACGGAGACTGCCGCGGCCTTGTGGGAGATGTTACTCGAGGTGGATGAGGAGGATCATATGAGCGTGAGCGTTCTGCTGGCCTTCTGCTACGTCGAGCTGGAGGATTACGACTGCTGGGACGAGATGATGTTCAGCATATCACCCAAGACGCCCGAGTACCACCTGCTTACGCTGTGGGCAGAGTATCGTCGCACGGGTGGCGTAGATCGTGACGCACTGCGTGCTCTGCGCTCGCGCCATAAGGTGTGGGCGGAGGAGTTTTTTGCCGAGGAGCATCCTATCGACGAGGCATACATCAAAGATAGCCACGCCGAGCGTCCCTCACAGCAGACCGAGGCTCGTGAGTTGTACTTCGCCACAGCACCCCTGTGGGAGCGCAACGCCAACTTTATGAAAACAATTAAAAAAGCATAACTATGAAACGATTTTTCCTTCTTCTGATGGCTACTGTTTTCGCCACCGCAGTTAGTGCGGCGGAGTATAAGTATAACCGCGACATTGTCTATCGTGCCGACGACGACTACGCCTCTACTATGTGCCGTATGGACATCGCTACGCCCGAGGGTGCGACCGACGCCCCCGTTATCGTGTGGTTCCACGGTGGTGGCCTTACGGGTGGCAAGCGTGAGATCCCCGAGGCACTGCTCAATGGTCAGTATGTTGTTGTGGGTGTGGGCTATCGTTTCTCGCCCAACGTTAAGGTTACGCAGTGCGTAGATGACGCCGCAGCCGCTGTGGCGTGGGTGTTCAAGAATATCGAGCAGTATGGCGGCAGCAGCAAGAAGATCTATATCTCGGGTCACTCGGCTGGTGGCTACCTCGTGAGTATGGTAGGCTTGGAGAAGGCTCGTCTGGAGCGTTACGGCATTGATGCCAACTCTCTGGCTGGCATTATCCCCTTCAGCGGTCAGGCTATCACCCATTTCGAGGAGCGTCGCTCACGCGGTATTGCCAACACGCAGCCCGTGGTGGATGAGTTGGCTCCCCTGTTCCACGTGCGTGCCGATTCTGCTCCGTTCCTTATGATTACGGGCGACCGTGAGATGGAGATGTTGGGCCGCTATGAGGAGAACGCCTATATGATGCGTGTCTTCAAGTTGGTTAAACACCCCGATGCAACACTCTACGAATTGGACGGCTACGGCCACAATATGTGCGATCCGGCGTATGCTCTGCTTCTGCGCTTTATCCGCCAGCACGAGAATCCCCAGCAGCGCCGATAAATATCCCCTGCTATGAAAAAGATCCTGCTTCTATTGCCGTCCATCATACTCGTTGCCCTCACGCTGGCTATCCTTCCGCAACTCCTCTCGGGGTTGCAGCGAGCCAAGCCCGGCCCCGAGGTGATATACTCCTCTACGGGACCTAATATCAACATCTACTCTTCGGCGGTTAGCGACACGGTGCGCCTTATGGTCTTTGCCGATACGCACCTCTGGATGAGCGACGAGCGCGAGGAGCCCTATCGTGAGTATAGTGCCCGCATGGCGGGTGCCTACCACTCGGTGAAGCATTTTCAGACGGGTGCGCCGACCACTCCCGAGGAGTCTTTTCTTGCGACCATACGCCTTGCGCAACAACGAGGCGTGGATGCTATCGCCATGCTGGGCGATATTGTCAGTTACCCCTCGGAACGAGGTGTCGAGTGGATAGGCGAGGTGTTGGATACGGTTGCTATCCCGTGTTACTATACCAGTGGTAACCACGATTGGCACTACGAGGGTATGGAGGGTAGCAGCGAGAGCCTGCGCGAGAAGTGGCGCGGGGAGCGTCTGATGTCGCTCTTTGGCGATAACGACCCCGATGCCTACACCGTTGAGGTTAAGGGTGTGCGACTGCTCCTTGTCGATGACTCCAACTATAAGATTACCCCCGAGCAGCGTGATGCCGTAGCGGCGGAGGTGAAGAGTGGCAAACCCTTTATCCTGATGCACCACATCCCCTTCTATGCACCCTCTCGCTCGGTTAGTTTTGGTATAGGCCATCCCGAGTGGAGTGCTGCTACGGATAAGAACTATAAGATCGAGCGTCGCGAGCAGTGGCCCGCGGAGGGACACACCGAGGTAGATTATGAGTTCTACGATTTGGCTACTTCGGCACCTAATCTGCTGGCATCTATTGCCGGCCACGTGCACTCGTACGGTGTGGATATTATCCACGGCCGTCCGCACTATACAGTTGGTGCCAATGCCCAAGGGGCTTATTATATAGTTAATATAATGCCTAAACTACAATAAAAAAGCGAGGCCCGAGGGTCTCGCTTTTTTTGTTATTTGTAGAAAACCTTACTTGCGGTTCTTAATAACCCACTCGGCAATCTGCACGGCATTTAGCGCCGCACCCTTCTTTATCTGGTCGGCCACGCACCAGAACGTAAGGCCACGCTCGTCGCTCACATCCTCTCTTACACGACCCACATATACGGGATCCTTGCCGGCGATAAACAGCGGCATAGGATACTTGTTCTCGGCGGGAGCATCCACGAGCACCACGCCCTCAGCCTTGGCAAATGCTGCGCGAGCCTCCTCAGCCGACACCTTACGCTCGGTGCGGAGCCAGATGCTCTCCGAGTGGGCACGCATCACGGGGACACGCACGCACGTCGCAGCCACCTTGATGTCGGAGTGCATAATCTTGCGTGTCTCGTTGAACATCTTCATCTCCTCCTTGGTGTAGTCGTTATCGGTGAAGACGTCGATATGGGGAATCACGTTGTATGCCAACTGATGTGCAAACTTCTTCACGGTAGGCTCCTCGCCCGCAACAATCTGCTCATACTGATGCTTGAGCTCGGCCATAGCCTGTGCGCCACCGCCACTGGCTGACTGGTAGGTAGCAACGTGTACGGTCTCGATGTGCGAGAGTTTTTCTATTACGTTCAGTGCCACAACCATCTGGATGGTGGTGCAGTTGGGGTTGGCGATGATGTTACGCGGAGTGTTGAGTGCATCATCGGCATTTACCTCGGGCACAACCAGGGGCACATCCTCGTCCATGCGGAAGGCTGACGAGTTGTCGATCATCAGCGTGCCGTGCTTGGTGATGGTCTGCCAATACTCCTTCGACGTAGATGCGCCAGCCGACGTGAGGGCAATATCCACACCCTTAAAGTCGTCGTTGTGCTGCAACAGACGTACCTCCACCTCCTTGCCACGGAACATATACTTATTTCCCGCACTGCGCTCCGAACCGAACAGAAGCAGTTCGTCAATGTGGAAATCTGTTCTCTCATTGAGGATGGTCAGAAACTCCTGACCTACGGCGCCACTTGCGCCTACGATAGCAATTCTCATATCTTTTAACCTTTAACCTGATTTACTTAATCGAAGAACTCGTCCTCCTCGCTTACCTGCTCTACGGCCCCTTCCTCGGACGACAGCTCCTTGGGGCAGTCGTATGCCACCCAGCCCTCGGGACGTGAGAACTTGGCGCTGCGGCTCAAGCCCAGACGCGGATCGTCATACGAGCGTTTGAGGAACTCGCCCACAATCGGCAGAGCCATAACGCTACCCTCACCCTGCGCACGCAGGTGCACCGACTGATCCTCGCCGCCGACCCATGAGCCTGCCACAAGCGTGGGTGTCACGCACATAAACCACGCATCACGGTTCTCGTTCGAGGTACCGGTCTTACCGCCGATATCCATATTCTCCATACCGAACTGCCAAGCCAGACGACCTCCCGTGCCGGCGGTGATCACACGCTGAAGCATCGTAAGCATCGTGTAGGCGGTATGTTTGTTCACAGCGTCCTGCGACTGCGGTATGAAGCTCGAGATGAGGTTACCCTGACGGTCCTCGATGCGGGTAACGAATATGGGGTCGATGTGCACACCTTCATTTACGAATGTGGAGTAGGTGCTCACCAATTCAAATACGTTCGACTCAAAAGCACCCAGGCACAACGCATAGGCGGGGTAGATGTAGCTGCGGATACCCATATTGTGCAGGAAGTCGGCTACGGTCTCGGGCTGCTTGGCCTGCTTCATAATCCACGCCGAGTAGTTGTTGCGCGAGTTTGCCAGACCCCAGTACAGCGGGTGCAGCACGCCGTCATACTCCACCTTGCCGGCCTCCTTGGGCGACCATATACCTGCGGGTGTCTCGATCGATACGGGCAGGTTGGGAGCCATAGCGCAGGGGTTCAGACCCAACTGATCGATGGCGAAGGTGTAGATGAAGGGCTTAACCGTTGAACCGATCTGACGCTTGCCCTGCTTGGCCATATCGTACTTGAAGTAGCGGAAGTTTGGCCCTCCCACATACGCTTTCACGTGGCCCGAACGGGGATCCATCGCTACGAGCGAAGCTCGCATAATGCGCTTATGGTGCAGGATAGAGTCGCGCGGGCTCATAATGGTGTCGCGCTCGCCCTTGAACGTGAAGACACGCATCTCGCACTTCTCCTCGAACGAGGCGTATATCTCCTTGTCGCTCATCCCCAGCTTCTTATGCTCGCGGTAGCGGTCCGAGTTACGCATTGCTCGGCGGATGATGGTCTCGATCTCCTCTTTATCCAGATCCTGGAACAGCACGCCCGTCTGTCTAACCTGCGCATCCATACGGGGCTGGATGACCGTCTCCATCTGCTTCTGCACGGCCTCCTCGGCGTAACGCTGCATAGTGGGGTTGATGGTGGTATATATACGCAGACCGTCACGGTAGATGTTGTACTCCGTGCCGTCGGCCTTCTTGTTCTTCTTGCACCAGCCGTAGATGGGGTTCTCGTCGTACTCCTTCACGGCCTGCTCGTAGTCCCAGTCGGTGAGGAACTGACGACGCGAAGGTCGCTCGGCATTCATCACCTGACGCAACATCTCACGGAAGTAGGTTGCCTCGCCGTCGTTGTGCGAGATAGGCTTGTACTGCAGAGTGATGGGGAGTGCCGTGAGCGAGTCGCACACCTCGCGCGAAATGGCACCCGATACACGCATACGGTTGATCACCAGGTTGCGTCGTGCCAAAGCATTCTCGGGGTTGCGCACGGGCGAGTAGCGGGTCGGGGCATTCACTACACCCACCAGCACGGCCGCCTCCTGAATATTCAGCTCGTCGGGCGTCTTGCCAAAGAAAGTGCTTGCTGCCGACTTGATACCGAAGGCGTTAGAACCATACTCCACCGTGTTGAGATACATCGCCGCAATCTCCTCCTTGGTGTAGTTGTGCTCGAGTTTGAGGGCTGTGATCCACTCCTTGAACTTCGACTGCACAAGTTTCCACGTGCGTGCCACCTTGCCACGGTTGCGAACGGTGTCGCGCGGGAAGAGGTTTTTGGCTACCTGCTGTGTGATTGTCGAACCGCCGCCCTGCGACTGGTCGCGCATGGCTATGGTGCGGATCATTACGCGGAACAGAGATGGAATATCGATTCCCGAGTGGTTGCGAAAACGCACATCCTCCGTCGATATAAGTGCCGCCACAACGGGGGGTACACGGTGCCCGTCCAGCATCAGGTGACGTGTCGAATCGGCAGGAAAGAGATCCTCGTACTGCACATACGAACGGTTCTGCACGAAGAAGGTGCCGATGACGTGGCCGTCGTCGCCATAAATCTCGGTTGCGAGATTGCTCTTGGGGTTCTCTAGCTCCTCAAATGAGGGCATACGGCCGAACACACCCATTGCGGCCAGCGTGAGCATCAGAAATCCCATTGCTACGGGGGTCATCACCACCAGCCACATCAGGCGGATGACCTTGTTACTATCTTTGAAAAAACTCTTTATATCCATCATAGTAAAATAAACGTACAAATATAGTGATTTATTTCGGAACTCGTGGTGGCTTTTGCCTGCTAAATAGTATCTTTGTGTAATTTTACAAAAAAACCTAATTAGAGAGTATGAATCAACGAGTTGTTTTTCTTGATTTTATTCGAGTCTTTGCCTGCCTATTGGTCATTGTTGTGCACGCAAGCGAAAATTTCTATGGTGTTACAGGTCTGGGTAGTATGGCCGGTCCGCAATCCTTCCTGGAGAGCGAGGCTGACCGTCTATGGGTATCTGTTTATGATGGCTCTGCGCGTATGTCGGTGCCGCTGTTTATTATCGTTTCGGCCTATCTGCTTGTACCCCTGAAGGAGGGTCAGAGTATGTGGCAATTCTATAAGCGTCGTGCCGAGCGAGTGCTGCTCCCCTTTGCCTGTTTTATGGTGCTCTACTCGGTGCTGCCTCTGCTGTGGGGCGGAACCGATGCGGCCACGGCTATTGCCGATCTGAAGTATCTGCCACTTAACTTCCCCACCCTTGCGGCGCACTTCTGGTTTATGTATCCCCTGATTGGACTCTATCTCTTTATGCCCATCATATCATCGTGGCTCAAAACAGCTTCGGCTCGCGAGGAGCGATTCTTTATCGGCCTATTCCTTGTCTCAACCCTTATGCCCTACCTTAACCACTTCGTGGGCGAGGTGTGGGGCCAGTGTTTCTGGAACGATTTTCATATGTTGTGGTATTTCTCCGGCTATCTGGGCTACCTTGTGCTGGCGCACTATATCCGCGTGCATCTCAGCTGGACAACCAAGCAACGCTTTTGGCGAGGCCTGGTGATGATGGTCGTGGGTGCTGTGACGACGATATATTCATTCTACGTGCAGGCCGTGCCGGGCATAGTTCACTCGACACCCGTTGTGGAGCTTGGCTGGGCATTCTGCACCATCAACTGCGTGGCTCTCACCGCGGGAACATTCCTTATGTTCAGCTGCATTTCTCTGGATAAGACACCCCGTTGGGTGGCCGATCTATCGAAGATGAGTTACGGCATCTACCTTATCCATATCTTCTGGATCGGAATGTGGGTGACGCTCTTTAAGGAGACTCTTGCGCTGGGTTCGGGCCTTGCCATTCCGGCAATCACGATTGTTACGTTCCTGTGCAGTTATATCTCCGTAAAACTAATCTCTTACCTTCCCAAGAGCCATTGGCTTATCGGTTAGAAGGGCAGCTCCATACCTGCCGAGAAGTAGAAACCTCCCTCGCTGGGCTGGTAGAACGATAGCTTGAGGGCTGTTGTTGCCGATGCGGGCTGACCGAGCAGATTGACGTCGAGAATTACATCGCCACCCCACGAATTGATGTAGTGGGGTGAGTGGTCGAGTGTGCCATCAACGAGGAATCGTGGGCGGTCGTAGCGTGCTATGTCGAAGCCTGCGTTAAGACGTATGCGCTTGAAGTATATGATGCCTCGCCATCCGCCATCGGGGTAGCATATAGGCAGCTGATAGTTGGCCGAGAGCGCAAAGAGATTGCGGTTCTCCACCTGCGAGGAGTCGAAGCCTCGGGGCAACAGTTTTGCCGACTTGAAGGTCAGCGCCGAGAAGGCATCCTGATTCTGGAAGCCACCTATCGAGGTCTGGTAGGCCAGCGCCAGCGTCAGGCTGTTATGCTTGGCAAAACCGGGTGTGTAGGCCTTGGCGTAGAGCGACAGCAGGTCGCTGAAACTGCCGTTGGCGGGGTTGATGGCGTATGTCGCCGTTGCCACTACGCCCCACGGTGGCGCGAAGTCACGATGTGCCGAACGCACAAAATCCTGGAATCCGAGCGAGAACGACGTTAGATGAATACCCTTCTGGTAACCTATCGTCGCCACATTGCTTATGCCGCCATCGTCGAACGACAGTTTTCCCGTATTGGCCACCAGACCGTTGGAGTACTCCCAGCCTGCGGCGGCAATAAGGTAACGGGTGTGGTATCCGCGCTGGAAGAGTAGCGGGAACTGAATATCCACACCGAACGAATAGAATTTTCCGCGCGAGGGAGCCTCGGGCAACTCGATCTTGTGGGTCTCGGGGTTATAGATGTAGATAGGATATATGTTCTGCCGACCTCCGTATGTGCCCGTAATACTGATTGTGGGGCCCAGACCCGAGTAGCGCAGGGCACCCTTCAGCAGGTGACCCGTATGACCCGAGTATCCATAACTGAAAAATCCCTGCATCGACGAGAGCAGGTTCTGCGTCATTACGGTAGCTCCGATGTTCATATTAATGGCACCATCCTCGCTGATGGCGAAGGGGTTATACGACAACGGCGCCCAGCTGTGGAAGTTGAAGAAGTGGAACGCCTTGCGGTAGCGGCGCTTCTTGTGAACGATCTCGCTCATCGTCGAGTCGCTCTGCACCATCTTCACCGTATCCAGATTGATCGTTCCCCACTCCTTGCGCTTGGGATTGACCACATCCTCGGGCAGGCGCGAATACTCCACCTCACGCATCACCCTGTCCAGGGGCTGCACGGCGGGGTGATAACCCATCGAGTCGTAGGTTGTCATCAGCACCTTGCCATCTTTTGTAGGCGAGGGGTCGAACGAACCGTATGTCGAGGTCGAAAGCTGATACTGCTTGTCAGAGGTGAGGTCATAGCAATGCACCTCGTCACGTCCCGAGGCTATCGAGCCGAAGTATAGTTTGCCATCGGCAGCACGCAGGTTGCTCAGCGTGATATATGCGGGCTTTGTTACGTGCTCAATCTTCCCCTCTGCCGTGATGCGTGCTATCCACATACCCTCGTCGCCCGTGATAATGCAGTAGTGGTGGCGCGTGAGGTTATCCCACGCCAGCGAGTGCACCTCCTGCCCAAAGGGCAGAGATAGTGAGCGCAGCGTGCCGTCGCACAGCTCGTGTCGCAGGGTGTATATGCCATCTCCCGAATACTCCACCCAGGCTAGGCCTCCCTCGTCGTCGGGCGTGGGGTAGAGCACATTGCGACCGCCCATAAGGCGTGTGCGGGGACGCTTGCTATCGAGGTCGAGGTAGTGGAGTGTTGATGTTATCTTCTGCTCGAACATCGTGCTGCGACGATACTCGCTCCACCATATACGGTGATTCACCTCATCATATATGGGACGTGTTGCCACAATACCCGTATAGCAGAGTGTGCGCTCCTGCCCCGTCGCGGGGTCGAGTGCCACCAGACGTGAGGGTCGGTCCAGGTCGGTCTTGAGCATTATGACCTCGCCATCTACCTCTATGGGGTGGGCATAGGTGGTATAGCTCTCCGCGCTGGGTGCGGGGAGGGCGTCGCTGCTGTTCTCGGGCGTGGGGATGGTTGCCCAAAAGTCGGTCAGCGAACGGAATGTACTCTGGAAAAGTTCGTGCGTGGAGAAACCGAACAAATGCTTCATACGCCAGTTCTCCGATACGATCATCCACGGACGGCGAGGGCCGAGTGATGCCATATCGTTGGCTATGATGCGACCGGCGAGCTCGTTGCCGTGCGCCACCATCTGGTAGCCCAGCTGATAGTGGTCGGGGATGAAGTCGCGGTATGAGCCGCAGAAGAACTTGTCGCTGTTGCGGTATTTGCTGGCTATGTCGCCCATGGCGCGGAATTCGAGCGTAAAGCGAGGCTGCTTGCCTCGGCCATATGACGACGCCTGTGTCTCGCTCATCGTGGCATCGCCCTCCATCATCCAGAAGGGCATAAATATCAGTCCTATGGTTGAGCTCTGCTCGCCAAGCAGATAACTCAGGAACTTTACCACACCCACGTTGAGGTTGTTGTATTGTGCTGCGTGACGATACTCGTGCGCCACGAGCTGCTTTATCCACGGCATCGAGTACGAATCTATCGAGGGCGAGGAGAGAAACTCCACTCGTTTGGGGAGCCACATCACCAGACCGTTCGAATTCATATTCTCGGGGTGTACGACAAAGGGAATATCAAGAGGCGGGAGTTTGAAACCGTAGTCGATGTAGGGACGCATACGCTCGGTAAGGTAGAGCACCGAGTTGCCAATCTCGGATGCGTGGCGGGGATATATTACGTTGGCGTTCTCGCTTCGTGACTGCATCCAGCGAAAATGCGACGGGTCGGCACCCCAACTATAATATTGGGCGCTGGCCACCCACCCTGCAAGTGTTGCCACCAGGGTGAGCACAATCTTCTGTATCGTCGCTCGGTTCATATCGTTAAAATGCTATCCTCCGGCTCTCTTGCAGCGGTAGCCGGCCTTTGTGAGTAGTTCTACCACGCGGTCGCGGTGGTCGCCCTGAATGATTATCTCGCCATCCTTTGCCGAACCGCCCACGCCACACTTGCTCTTGAGCATACGCCCCAACTCCTGCAGGTCGGCCTCCGTGCCGACAAAATCCTTCACCAGCGTCACGGTCTTGCCCCCGCGATGCTTGCGGTCGAGCCATACGCGCAGATTCTGTTTTTCGGGTGCGAGGGTGGTGGGTTCCACCTCCTCGGCGGTGGTATATTCGAAGTCAGGATTGGTCGAATAGACCATACCCAGACGCTCTTTCCAATCACTCATAATTAAAATGCGACTTATTATTTGGTGCAAATTTAATATTTTTATTATATTTACTGCAAATTATGAAACGAGCAACAATCGAAAAGTTGAAATATGAGGACTCTTTGCGTCGTCGCGAGGAGCAAATGCGCTGTCTGCCCAAGCCGGTGGACGATGGACGACGTGTTGTGAAGGTCTTTGTCGAGGGCTACGAGGATGTGGCCTTCTGGCGCTCTATCTTCGACCATTTCGATAACGACTACCTCCGTTTCGAGATCTCGGTGCCCACGCGCGAGGATCTGCCCAAGGGCAAGAAGGTGTTGCTGTCGATGATCCCCAAATCCAACGAGGAGATGTTGCTCTGCGTCGATTCCGACTTCGACTACCTCTTCGGCGACAGTACCGACACGTCGCGTCTGGTGAATGAGTCGCCGTTTATGTTCCACACCTACACCTACGCCACCGAGAACTACCTCTGCTATGCTCCGTCGCTGCATAACGTCTGCGTGAAATCCACGATGAACGATATGCACATCTTCGACTTCGAGGAGTTTATGGCGGCCTACTCGCGCACTATTTATCCTATCTTCTTGTGGTATGCCTACTCGGCGCAACTATCTTACGAGTCGGTCTTCCCGCTGGCCGATTTCAAGAATACGGTGCGACTGGGTTATCTGGAGGTGGAGTGCAACGGTGCCGATACGTTGGCGTGGCTGGAGCGTCAGGTGCGAAGGAAACTACACCGCCTGGAGGATGAACACCCGCAGATGAAGGCCGAGATAGAGGATTTTGCCGCCTACCTCGCCACCAAGGGCGTGGAGCCCGACCTGACATATCTGTTTATGCACGGCCATACGCTGATGGATAATGTGGTGATGCCGATGCTCAACTCCGTGTGCGACAAGTTGCGAACCATCTCCGTGACGAAGATCAACGCCTCGAGCAAGACGGGTCTGCAACTCAAGAACGAGATGAGCAACTATATGAACTCGCTGCGCTCGATTCGTGATGTGTTGCTCAATAATGAGAATTATACCGAGTGCCCGCTCTACGGCAAACTGCGCGAGGATATTCAACGATATATTTCCCGCGCCATAGCCAAGATTGAGGCCGAAAAGGCAAAAGCAGTAGGATAAAAACAAATAAGGGTGCCGCGCGGCACCCTTTGCTATGTTGTTTTAATCAAATTTTGCATTGCGCAACACCACACGCACCGACTCGGGATTCACCTGGCGGATGATGTGCTGCTGTCCGTGCACATAACGGTCGTAGAGCTCCGAGTTGTAGTTGCGGATGGTCAGAAGACCTACATCCTCCGTCTTCTCAACAAGGAAACCCTCCTCCTCGAGCGCCGAGATCAGCTCGTCGATATGCCAAGAAGCATCAACACACAAGCCAAGATCCACGGCCGAGTTGTTGATAAGGTGGGTCTTTATGCGGTAAGAGTCCAGCAGCGAGAAGATCACTCCAAACTGCTCCTCCATAACAAACGAGAAGTCCTTCGAGCGGATGATCAGCAGCACCTGATTGGGCTTGTAGATCATAATGGGTATGGTAGCATGCTTGGCCTGATTGTTGATCACCGTGCCGGGCTTTGTCTTGTCGCCAAAGGGACGTACATACAGGGGTATGTTCTTGTTCTGCAACGGCTTGATGGTCTTGGGGTGGATAATCTGCGCACCGCTGTATGCCAACTCGATGGTATCCAGGTAGTTCAGTGCGTCAATCTTCACGGCATCCTTGAAGATCTTGGGGTCGGCATTGAGCACACCCTCCACATCCTTCCATACCGACATCGACTCCGCCGAGAGGATGTTTGCCACTACGGCAGCCGAGTAGTCCGAACCCTCACGGCCGAGCGTAGTGGTTGTGCCGTCGGGCGCTCCGCCGATAAATCCCTGACCTACGAAGATGCCTACGCCCGTATTCTCGATCGAGGCACGCAGACGGTGTTTTGAGGCCTTGATATCTACGTTGGCATCCTTGTGGCGCTGGTTGGTGAGCAGCGTGGTACGCATATCTATCCAGCGATTTCGCATACCTATGTGGTTCAGATATTTCGAGATGATGGTTGTCGAGATCAACTCTCCGTATGCCACGATGGTGTCGTACCATAGCTCGGCATCCGACGAGCGATAGACAATATCATTTACGATGTTACGCAACTGACCGAACAGCAGAGTCACCTCGTTGATGTTTGTCGGCTCGCCCCACAGGTCGTCAATGATCTCGGCGTGGTAAGCCTGCACCTGTTTTATCTCCTCGTTGGCCTCCTCTTTTCGGCCATTCTGCATGTGGGTAAATACACGCTCCAGGGCGTTTGTGGTCTTACCCATTGCCGAGACAATGATAAACAGATCATCCTCGCCCTCGACTATGTGGGCGAGATTACGCACGCCGTCGGCATTACGCACCGAGGCACCTCCAAACTTGTAAACTTTCATATTTGACACTCTAAAATTGCATATTACGCCACAAAGGTATTAATTTTTGTCATAGTGCACCCTTTTTTACACATATTTTGTTATCTTTGAAGAACAATTGTGGCATAATTATGTGATGTCGGGCCACTTGCTCGGCGCACGAT
Organism: Alistipes sp.; assembly: GCA_017481925.1. Lineage (GTDB taxonomy): Bacteria > Bacteroidota > Bacteroidia > Bacteroidales > Rikenellaceae > Alistipes. The sequence continues at coordinate 12,682 of JAFUOK010000024.1, read as the reverse complement.
GCAGGAAAAAACATATTAACTAAAACATATTATGAAGAAACTACTTTCTCTTTTGGTATGCGTAGGCGCAGCCCTCACGCTTCAGGCACAGGAGATTTCGATGGGCGGTGGCGGCATCGAGAATCCCAAAATCAATGCCGATAACTCGGTGACCTTCACCTTCAACGCCCCCAACGTGGCAACCATCGAGATCGATGGCGAGTTCTTGCCCCCTCGCGAGATTCGCACACAGCAGGGCACTCGCACCACAACCCGCACACCGCTGGCAAAGAGTGCCGAGGGTGTATTTACCCTTACTACGCCTCCCCTGGAGTCGGATTTCTACACCTATAACCTCTATATGGATGGTGTTCGTGTAGTAGATCCCAACAACGTTTATCAGAACCGTGACGTGGCTAACCTTATCAACTACTTCATCATCGGTGGCGGTCATGGCGATCTGTTTGATGTGCAGGATGTGCCTCACGGCAACGTGTCGAAGGTGTGGTATCCCTCGCCCCGTGCAAAGATGGCACAGCGTCGCATGAGTGTCTATACTCCCGCAGGCTACAACGCTGCGGATCGTCGCACGAAGTACCCCGTGCTCTACATTATGCACGGCATCGGTGGTGACGAGAACGCATGGATCGACGGCGGTCGTGTGCCGCAGGTGCTTGATAACCTGATCGCTTCGGGTGCAGCCGAGAAGATGATCGTAGTTGTAACCAACTCAAATATGAGCCAGCAGGCATCGCCGGGTGATGCTCCCGCAAGCCGTCATCGTCCGCAGCTGATGGTGCCGGGCAATATGGACGGTCAGTTCGAGGAGAGTTTTATGGATGTTGTGGAGTTCATTGAGAGCAACTACAATGTATATAAGGATAAGGCACACCGTGCTTTGGCAGGTCTGTCAATGGGTGGCTTCCATACGATTTACATCTCGGCTAACTATCCCGATCTGTTCGACTATGTATGTCCCTTGTCAGCGGCTCTCGTTACTCCGCAGGGCAACCGCGATAGTTACATCTACAAGGATCTGGATGCCAAGTTGGCCGTTCAGTTCAAGAAGGCTCCCAAGCTCTACTGGTTGGCGTGCGGCAATGCCGATTTCTTGGTAAACAACAACAAGGAGTTTATGAAGAAGCTGGACGAGAAGGGCTACAAGTACGAGTACGTCGAGACCGAGGGTGGCCATACCTGGAAGAATTGGCGTAACTACCTCACACAGTTCGTACCTCTGCTCTTTAAGTAAGTTATGAAGAGGCCCGAACATCGCCCTTTCAAAGTCCTCTCCTCGGAGCGATTGTCCGATCGCCCGTGGTTTACCGTGCGACGTGATAGGGTGGAGTTACCTACGGGCGCTATCGTTCCCGAGTGGTATGTCTTCGAGTTCCCCGATTGGGTCAATGTCATTGCCCTGACTCGTGATGAGGAGTTTGTGATGATCAGCCAATATCGTCACGGCTTGGGGCAGACCTGCTATGAACTTGTTGCAGGCTGTTGTGAGCAGGGCGAGACTCCCGAGCAGAGTGCCCGCCGTGAACTGCTGGAGGAGACGGGCTATGGTGGTGGCGAGTGGCGACACTTTATGACAACCTCGGCCAATCCGACAAACCACAACAACCTCACCTACACATTCCTTGCCGTGGGTGTTGAGCCTGTGCAGGAGCAGCAGACCGAGGCAGGCGAGGATATATGTGTACATCTGCTCACGCGTGATCAGGTGCGCGAACTGCTTGATGCAGATGATATTATGCAGTGCCTGCACGCTGCGCCGTTGTGGCGTTATTTTGCACAAAACGTAAAAGATGATTTATAGATTTTCGACCCTTGCCTCCTCGAACGATGAGGCTACGCAACCTCTCTACCGTGAGGGCGATGTGATCCTTGCCCAGTGTCAGACGGCAGGGCGTGGTCAGCGTGGCCATCGGTGGGAGAGTCGCGAGGGCGAGAATCTCACCTTCTCGCTTGTGCTGGAGCCGCAGTTCCTGCCACCGAGTGAGCAGTTCCTTATCTCGGAGTGTGTGGCGTTGGGAGTGTGCGATGCACTACTGCATTATGGCATCGAGGCACAGATAAAGTGGACGAACGATATATATGTGGGCGATAGAAAATTGGCAGGCATATTGATTGAGCATAAACTGCAAGGCTCGGCGCTCGCCCGTACGGTGGTGGGTATCGGCTTGAATGTCAATCAGCGAGAGTTTTCCCGTGATCTGCCTAACCCCATCTCTATGGTGCAGGCCACAGGACGGGAGTTTGACCGCGAGCAGGTGCTACAAACCGTTACCACGTCGCTTATGGCTCGCTATGAGCAGTTGCGCGATGGTGGAGCCGTTCAGGTGCAGGCTGCGTATCACGCAAAGATGTATCGTCGGGGCGAGGAGCATTGGTATGCCTTGCCCGATGGCGAGAGGTTTCGTGGTACGATACGGGGCGTAGAGCCGTCGGGAGCCTTGTGCATTGAGACCGAGGGCGGCGAGCAGAGAAAATTCCTCTTCAAGGAGGTGGAGTTTATTATCGAGGCTCGCAGGCAATAAGGGTCAAGTGAGGCTAATGTAAAGATATTGTTATTTTTCGCTTGCAGGGAGTTAAAATCTGGCGAAAAAAACTTTGTCATAAAGAAATAACTGCTATCTTTGTATGAGATAACGTGCATTGCTGTCGGAGGGTGTGTACCTCGGCTGCAAAGTGGAGAAGATAAACGATAATTAAACCTAATATTACTATGAACATTCCTTCTAATTTGAAGTATTCGAACGACCACGAGTGGTGTCGTGTCGAGGGCGAGTTCGCCTATGTAGGTATTACCGATTTCGCACAGAGCCAGTTGGGTGACATCGTCTTCGTTGACGTTCCCACCGTAGGTGAGACCTTGGCCGCAGGTGAGGTTTTCGGCTCTATCGAGGCTGTGAAGACCGTTAGCGATGCATTCATCCCCGTAGGTGGCGAGGTTGTTGAGTTCAACGACGCTGTGGATGCCGATCCCGCATTGGTAAACTCTGATCCTTATGGCGAGGGCTGGATGATCAAGGTTAAGATGTCTGATCCTGCTGATTATGACGCTTTGCTCACCCCTGAGGCTTACGCTGAACTGATTGGTTAAGCAATTCATTCAAACCATATAACAAAGTAAAAACAATTATGTCAAAAGTAACAGTTATCGGCGCCGGTATGGTTGGCGCAACTTGCGCTAACGTATTGGCTGCACGCAACGTAGCAGACGAGGTAGTGCTTATCGACATCAAGGAGGGCCTCTCAGAGGGTAAGATGCTCGATATGTATCAGGCTGCTGCTACTACCGACTCAAAGGTGAAGTTGGTTGGTTGCACCAACGACTACAAGAAGACAGCAAACTCTGACGTTGTAGTTGTAACCTCAGGTATTCCCCGTAAGCCGGGCATGACCCGTGAGGAGTTGATTGGTACCAACGCTAACATCGTTAAGAGCGTAGTATCACAGGCTTTGGCTCACTCGCCTCGCGCAATCTTCGTTATCGTATCTAATCCTATGGACACGATGGCTTACCTGACGTTGAAGTCAACAGGCCTTCCCAAGAACCGCGTAATCGGTATGGGTGGTGCTTTGGACTCTTCACGTTTCCGTTGCTATCTTGCAAAGGCTGCTAACGCTAACATCCACGATGTAGACGGTATGGTTATCGGTGGTCACGGTGATACCACTATGATCCCCTTGACCTCAAAGGCTACTATTAAGGGTGTTCCCGCATCGCAGTTCATCTCAAAGAAGAAGCTGGCACAGGTTGCTGCCGACACTATGGTTGGTGGTGCAACTCTTACCGGTTTGCTTGGCACGTCAGCATGGTATGCTCCCGGCGCAGCAGCAGCATCTGTTGTTGAGTCAGTATTGGGCGACCAGAAGCGTGTAATCCCCTGCAGCTGCTACCTGGAGGGTGAGTATGGCCAGAGCGACATCATGATTGGTGTTCCCGCTGTTATCGGCCGCAAGGGTATCGAGAAGATCGTTAAGATCGACCTCACGAAGGAGGAGCAGGCTCAGTTCGAGGCTTCAGCTGCTGCCGTTCGCAAGGTAAATCAGATTTTGGTTGATACCAAGGCTATCTAGCACATAGCCAAAACAAAAAAAAGAAAAAATAATTGGGTAAGAAGTTCCCCGCCTTTTGGTGGGGAACTTTTTTTGTGGGCATATAAGTGGATTAGGGCGCAAAAAAGCCGCCTGACCACAGTCAGACGGCTCTCTATGTTTTATCTTTCCGCTGTTTAATTTATCGACTTCCTGTCCTGTGCTATCTGCTCGGGGGCGGCGGCCTCCATTTCGTTCTGCATACGGACCATCTCGACCGCTTCGGCCGCGGCGGTGCAGTCGCCTATGCAGACGGGCATATTCCACGCTATCTGCAGCTTGGTCACGCCGTCGAGCATTGCACGATACTCGGGCGTGTCGGCGCTGGGGCATAGAATCACCACAGCATCCACGTCGGTATATTCAGCAAAAAATTGCGTCACCATCGTCGCGTTATATATACGCGGCGAGTGACGCAATAGAATATTCTGCTCCGAGCAACCCAAAGCACGCAAACTCTCGATAGTGGCCGAAAGGAAATTGTGGGCGAAGGTCGAATGTTCGTCCACGATCACTACGCCAATCTTGAGTTGCTGCTCCATCTGGTATTAGTCGCCGATGAAGGTTGTAGCCTCGCGAGAGTCGATTGATGAAGGATACTTGTCCTGGATAGTCTTCAGCAACTCGTTAGCCTTCTCGACGTTACCCATAGCACGGTAAGCCTGTGAAGCTTTACGCAGGTACATAGGGGTGGTGAACTCGTTGTCGCTTGTAGCGGCAGCCTTCTCGAAGAGTGATGCGCCCTTTGACAGATCATCCTGCTCAACGGCGATGTCACCCTGGATACCGATTGCCATAGCGTTGATCATCTCGCCTGCGGGGCCCTTTACGCTTGAGTAGTTCTTGATATACTTCTCAGCCTGTGCCAGGTCGCCAAGACGCAATGAGCAAGCAGCAGCGTACATATTTGCCAAGTTACCAGCGGGTGTGTTGCCATACTGCTCGATAACCTGAATGAAGCCGGGAGCCGATGCGTCACCATTGAGTGCCAATGCGAAGTCGGCGTTATCCTGCTCGAAACGATACTGAGCCTCGAAAAGCATCTCCTGAGCCTTAGTCATACGGGGCTCAACGATTACCTTCTTGTAGCCGAATACAACGGCTGCTAATGCGAAGATTGCAACGATAGCCACAACAACCATCTTGCTGTTCTTCTCAAAGAAGTTCTCGGTCTGCGCCTTTGCTGACTCGAGCATCTCCTCCTGGGGTGTTAATACCTCTTTTGCCATAAAATTTATTAGTGTTTTAGTTAATATCCACTTGATTCAAAGTGCAAAAATATAACAAAAAAAGCAAAAAACATCGAAAGTGCGCGTTAAAATGCTTTTCCAATGAGGAAAAGCGTGTGAAGTCGCCGAAAAATTGTAACTTTGGAGTGTAAAATCATAGTTATGCGCCTAAAAAGACTATCACTCCTGAATTTCAAAAACCTCTCGCAGACCGATATTGCACTCTCCGAGGGGATTAACTGTTTTGTGGGTGATAATGGCGCTGGCAAGACCAACGTACTTGACGCCATCTACTATCTGTCGATGTCGAAGTCGGCCTTCACGATGACCGATGGGCAGAGCATACGTCACGGCGAGGAGTTCTTCTTCACCGAGGGTACCTACTCCACCGATGGCGGAGTGCAGGAGCAGGTGGTATGTTCATTCTCACGCCGTACGGGTAAGGTGCTCAAGCGTAATGGCAAGGAGTATGACCGTGTGGCTGATCATGTGGGATTGTTTCCCGTGGTGATAGTGTCGCCTCGCGATACGGATCTTATAACGGATGCCGCCGAGGAGCGCCGCCGCTATCTTAATGGCTTTATCTCGCAGTTGGATAGGGTCTATCTCAATTCTATTATGCGTTACAATGCTGTCCTGACTGAGCGTAACCGTTTTCTGAAGGGTTCGTCGGATGAGGCTATGTTGCAGATATACGATATGCAACTCGCCGAGCATGGCACACGTGTGTACGAGGCTCGCCAGAAGATGGTGGAGCGTATGCAACCTATGGTGGCGGAGTATTACCGCACGCTCTCGGATGATAGGGAGCAGGTGGAGATAGAGTATCGTTCGGAACTGCAGGATATGCCGATGCAGGATGTATTGCTACGAGCACGCGAGCGCGATATTGTAAATCAGTTTACCACAGCGGGTGTACATCGTGATGACCTTGTTTTCCGCATTGGCGGTTATCCGTTGCGTAAGTATGGTTCGCAGGGACAGCAGAAGTCGTTCCTCATAGCGTTGAAGCTGGCGCAGTATCGTCTGCTGGCGGAGGCTACGGGCGAGAAGCCGATACTTCTGCTTGACGATCTGTTTGATAAGTTGGATATGGGGCGTGTGGAGCAGTTGCTCACCATTGTGAGCCACGACGACTTTGGACAGATATGTATTACCGATTGCAATAAAGTGCGCCTGGAGAGTACTCTTGCGCGTGCCGAGAAGGAGTATGCACTCTTTACGGTCGAGGGAGGCGACATCGGGCGATGAGACGTACCAAGACGATGCTTATGGGCGATGTGCTGAAGGAGTTTTTCGCTCAGCCGCATATAGCAGCCAAGGTTGCCGAAGGGCGCCTGCCCGATACGTGGCGAGAGGTCGTGGGTGATCGTGCTGCAGATCTTACAACATCATTGCGTCTGGAGAACCACGTACTCTATGCGCATATCTCGTCGAGTGTGATACGTCACGAACTCTTTATGCGCCGCAATGCTCTTGCCGAAGAGATTAATAGAGTGGCGGGAGTGAGGCTGGTGAATGTGGTTATAATAAAGTAATAGGATATAAATTTCGCAAACAATATAAGGAGGCTTTTTGGCCTCCTTATATTATATATATACCGCCCGTATTGAGCGTTACCGTTTACTGCAATTCTTACATCGGCATAAAAAAAAGACCCACCCGAAGGTGAGCCTTTTTTTTTATTGTTTTCGCTTAAATTACTTTACGATAACAACACGGTTAGTACCGTTAACAGGGAAGATGTTCTCTGAAGAACCAACACCCTTCCAAGTGAGCTGATCCTTGTTAACACCCTGCTCTACGAGGTAGTTGTAAACAGCCTCAGCACGCTTCTCAGAGAGCTTCTGGTTGTACTCAGCAGAACCAGTCTTAGCATCTGCGTGACCAACGATGGTGAATACCTGATCCTTGGGAGCAGCAGCGATAGTCTCCTGAAGTACCTGCATAGAAGCCTTAGCACGGTCGGTCAAGCGAGCGCTGTCGAAGTTGAAGAATACAGCGGTAGAAGCAACTACAGAGTTCTTCTTCTTAGCCAACTCAGCACGCAAAGCCTCGTTGTCCTTCAAAGCCTGATCGGTAGCAGCCTTCTGAGCAGCCAAACGCTCGTTCAACTTACCCTCGTTGCGGTGAGCCTCAGCCAAACCAGCCTCCAAAGCAGCGATTGATGCCAAGTAACCGTCGATCTCCTCCTGTGAGTAAGCCTTGCTCCAGTCACGCTTGTTGAAACGGTAAGTCAAACCAAGGGTAGCAGAGTAAATCTGGCCATACTCAGCTGCGATAGGAGCGATAACGGCGGGCATATCACGACCAGGAGTAAGGATAGCCTTCAACTCGAGGTTGATATCCAACTGCTTGCAAACACGGAAAGTATTGATCAAACCACCAACAGCTGCGAAACCGTCGCCACCATTGTCGCCTACGTTTACGAAGCTAACACCAGCACCAGCGAAAAGCTTAGCGTAGTAAACGCGATCCTCACGGTAACCACCAAACCAGTTAGAGAGGTTCAATACAGCGTCAGCGTGGGGAAGAATCCACTTGCTCTCACGACCGTAGTCATCAGAAGTGTTAAGCTGACCACCGATAACCTGCAAGCGAGCACCCAAAATAGGGTTGAACCACTTAGTCAAGTTACCCTCAATCTGCCAACCGAGGTCACCAATAGCCTTCTGGTTGTCAACACCGCCCAACTCGTTCCAAGCAGTAGCGTTGATACCACCAGCGATACCGATCTCCCAGTTTGACCAGAAGCCGTTGTTCATAATGCCCTTCCAGCGAAGTTTCTCTGCAGAGTTCTCCTGAGCGAATACGCTACCAGCAGAGATCGCTACAATAGCGATAGAAAGTAAAAACTTTTTCATAATTAAATTTGTTTATTGTGCTGTGAATAATTAAATAATTCCGTTTACACATTATTTTAAAATATGTATTAGCGTCACTAAAACCTCTCTTTTTGAGTTCGGACTGACTTCCAAACATCAAATTCGACAAGTTTAGCACCGCATATACAATGCAAAGATGTAAATAAAAAAATAAAAAAACAAAAAAATATACTCTTTTTTTACATTTTTGCCCGTTCTGCAGCGTTTTTAGCGTGATTCTAACCACATTTTGAGTATCCGCACGACATGCAGGTGAGGCAGCCGTTCTGATATGCCATCTCCTCCTGACCGCACTGCGGACACTTGCCCTTAGACTTTGTGCCGTCGGCGATATACTGTTTCAGGGCGCGCTGAACGCCGTTTTTCCATGTGTTGATGCTCTCGCTGTTAAGGTGCAGACCGTCGATCAGGTGTACCACCTTGTCGATGGGCATCTTGTGACGCAATACGCCTGAGATCAGCTTCGCATAGTTCCAGAACTCCTCGTCAAACAAACGTGAGATACCACCGATAGTGTTGGTGTATCCGTAACGATCCTTGTACTGGAAGTCGTAGCGTGTCGAACCATCCTCCTCGCGAACCTTGATGATCCAGCCCTTTGTAATCTTGCGAGGGATATACATCGCATCCTCCTCAATCTTACCTGTAAAGATCTCGTACGGGCGCTCATTCTGAATACCTACAAATGCGATCCAATCCTCGCTGCCGTTCTTGAAACGTACGATGTCGGCGGGTATAGACTTCGGACGCTTGAGCTGTGAAGGCTCGCTGCACTTCTTGGCCGCGTTGTCCTTCTTCTTGGCGTCGATAAGCACACCGTCACGACAACCGTCACGATATACCGTAACACCCTTACAACCACACTCCCACGCTGTGCGATATACCTCGGCTACCAACTCCTCGGTAACGTCGTTCGGCAGGTTAACGGTCACAGAAATTGAGTGATCGACCCACTTCTGGATAGCACCCTGCATACGTACCTTGGCAACCCAGTCGATATCGTTTGCTGTTGCGCCGTGGTAGGGCGAAGCCTCGAGCCAAGAGGCGAGCTCATCGTCCGAGATTGACTGCAACTTCTGTATGTCGTAGCCATTCTTCTCCAACCACTTAACAAACTGGTGGTGATATACATAGTACTCCTCGAACTTCTCGCCCATCTCATCCACGAAATCGGCCGTCTTGCCCTTGTCCGAGGGGTTGATCTTGCGACGACGCTTATATACGGGACGGAATACAGGCTCAATGCCTGATGTTGTCTGCGACATAAGTGATGTTGTACCCGTAGGTGCGATGGTCAGCATGGCGATGTTACGACGTCCGTGCTTTACCATCTCGGCGTAGAGCTCGGGGTCAGCCTCCTTGATACGCTCGATCATCGGGTTCATAGCCTCGCGAGCGGCATCGTAGATGGGGAATGCACCACGCTCCTCGGCCATCTTGACTGATGCACGGTAAGCGGCCAATGCCAATGTGCGGTGTACCTCTACGGCGAAGTCGATAGCCTCGTTAGAGCCATAACGCAGACCCAATGCTGCCAGCATATCGCCCTCGGCAGTGATACCCAGACCGGTACGACGGCCACGCAGTGCCATATCCTTGATCTTGAGCCACAACTCGTGCTCGACGTGGCGGATATCAGCCTCCTCGGGGTCGCTTGCCACCTTGTTGATGATAAGGTCAACCTTCTCCAGCTCCAGGTCGATGATGTCATCCATCATACGCATTGCCTTGCCCACGTGCTCGCGGAAGAGGTCGAAGTTGAACTTTGCCTCCTTGGTGAAGGGGTTATCCACGTAGCTCAGAAGGTTCAGAGCCAGCAGACGGCAGCTATCGTAGGGGCAGAGAGGAATCTCGCCACAGGGGTTTGTCGATACGGTCGTGAAACCGAGGTCGGCATAGCAGTCGGGCACACTCTCGCGGATGATTGTATCCCAGAACAATACACCGGGCTCGGCTGACTGCCATGCGTTGTGGATAATCTTCTCCCACAGCTTCTTGGCATCTATCTCCACCTCCATCTTGGGGTTCTCGCCCGTGATGGGGAACTGCTGCTTGTAGGGCTTGCCCTCGCGTGCAGCACGCATAAAGTCGTCGTCAATCTTGATTGAAACGTTAGCTCCGGTCACCTTGCCCGACTGTGTCTTTGCATCGATGAAACGCTCTGCATCGGGGTGCTTGATTGAGAGTGAGAGCATAAGCGCTCCGCGACGGCCATCCTGAGCCACCTCACGTGTTGAGTTAGAGTAACGCTCCATAAAGGGAACGATACCCGTAGAGGTGAGAGCCGAGTTCAATACGGGAGAACCCGTGGGACGCAGCTCCGAGAGGTCGTGACCTACGCCACCGCGACGCTTCATCAGCTGCACCTGCTCCTCGTCCATGCGGAAGATACCGCCGTAAGAGTCGGCGTGCTTGCGGTTACCGATCACGAAGCAGTTTGACAGCGATGCCACCTGCAGGTTGTTACCGATACCCGTCATGGGGCCGCCCTGTGGGATGATGTAACGGAAATGATCGAGCAACGAGAAGATCTCATCCTGCTTCATCGGATTGGGATACTTCATCTCGATACGCTCCAGCTCGGCGGCGATACGGTGGTGCATATCCTCGGGTGTGCGCTCATAGATATGGCCGTAGGAATCCTTCAGCGCATATTTGCTCACCCATACGGTAGCAGCCAGGTCGTCACCGGCGAAGTACTCTTTCGACGCAGCGACCGCGTCGTTGTAGCTCACTTCGGTGAGATTTTTAGGGTTTTTTGACATAAGTGTTTGGTATTTATTTATATATTTCTTTCGAAAAGTGTGTGCAAAACATAATGGGGCGAAAAGCACCAATACAAAGGTCCGAATTTTTCTCGCCGTAACCAATTATTTGAGGACAATATTTTCACAACTTTTCAACAAAAAATAAAAACACGCTCCGGAGCGTACTCTGGCGCGTGTTTTTCATAAATAAATATTTTTTCTTTTTTTAACGAGTCACCGTGGCATCGATCTCGACCTTTGCTCCCATCGGCAACTTGGCCACCTCGTAGCATACGCGGGCGGGCATCTGCTCCGTGAAGAAACTTGCATAAACACCGTTCATAGCACCGAAGTCTGCTATATCGTCCAGCAATACAGTCACTTTCACCACGTCGGCAAGAGTGTAGCCGGCCTCCTCGATGATGTAGCGCAGATTGGTGAGCGACTGGCGGGTCTGCTCCTCGATGCCCTCTGCCATCTTGCCCGTTGAGGCGTCGATGGGAAGCTGACCTGAAACATAGAGTGTGCCGTTGCTCTCAACGGCCTGTGAATAGGGACCCACGGCCTTGGGCGCGAGGGGTGAAGCGATAATCTTTTTCATCGTAAATAGGTTTTATTGTTTTGAATTTTTGTCAATATTTTACCATGCAAATATACGCAAAAGCGGACTATTTCATCTACTCCGAAGCAAAAAAAACGGGAATATTGCGATTTACACTTTATTTTTATAAATTTGCAAAGATTTTGCGCCCGTGACGCACCCGCGTATGTGAGGGTGGGTCGGCGAGCGATGCATAGGCAGAAGAGAAAAATATTCTACAAAACAAATAAAAATAAAGAAAACTATGGCTGATTTTATCTATCAGGAACCCTATCCCATTGAGAAGGATACTACCGAGTATGAACTCGTTACAAAGGACTATGTAAAGGTCGTAGAGTGCGATGGCCGCAAGATTTTGAAGGTTGACCCCAAGGGCTTGGAGCTGCTCTCAAAGCGTGCTTACAGCGACGTATCGTTCTACCTGCGTCCCTCACACCTTCAGAAGCTGGCTAACATTCTGGAGGATAAGGAGGCATCGGACAACGATAAGTTTGTTGCCTACACCATGCTCTGCAACCAGGTTGTAGCCGCCGAGGGCGAGCTTCCTACTTGCCAGGATACAGGTACGGCTATCTGCATCGGTCACAAGGGTGAGGATGTATATACCGGCGCCGACGATGCCGAGTGCATCGCCAAGGGTGTCTATGAGACATACAAGGAGCGCAACCTCCGCTACTCGCAGGTTGTTCCCTTCACTATGACCGACGAGAAGAACTCTGGTACCAACCTGCCCGCACAGATCGACATCTACGCAGGTCACCCTGGCTCTATGGAGTATGAGTTCTTGTTCATCACCAAGGGTGGTGGCTCGGCCAATAAGACCTTCCTCTATCAGCAGACCAAGGCGCTTTTGAATGAGAAGTCGCTCGTTGCCTTCTTCAAGGATCACCTGAAGGATCTGGGTACTTCGGCTTGTCCTCCCTACCACCTCGCAGTCTGCATCGGCGGTACATCGGCTGAGATGTGTCTATCAACTGTTAAGAAGGCTTCGGCTGGTTATCTCGATCACCTGCCCACATCGGGTAATGAGGGTGGCCGCTGCTTCCGCGACATCGAGTGGGAGGAGAAGATCACCAAGATGTGCCAGGAGATGGGTATGGGTGCCCAGTTCGGTGGCAAGTACTACGTTCACGATGT